>CAYMLW010000108.1:0-12095 GCA_964391035.1 uncultured Gemmatimonadaceae bacterium | reverse complement strand
TGGTGAAGGTCCGGTCGTTCACCACCTGGACCGAGTTGAACGTCGACTTCCACCCCGTGCTGTTGAACACCGGACCGGCCTCGAACCGGACCGGACCCAGGTGCGCCCCCGCCGTGGCGGTCAGGATGAAGCTCGCGTACGAGACCACCAGGTGGTTGAAGTCGTCGCCGTCGTACCCCTCGGCGTGGCCCCGGACCCCATTGGAGAGCAGCACCTCGAACGAGATGGGCCAGCGCAGGCGATGCCGGAACCCGAGGAGGAACGAGAGGTCCAGCCCCTCGTCGAAGTAGAAGGGGTGCTCGGTCGGCTCGATGCACACGGTCACGTGGCACGACCCGGGACGCACATCGGCGTACTCGGCCACCTCGAGGGCATCCACCAGCGCCGGGCCGGGCCCGCCGCTCTCGTACGCCAGCCCCACCACGAAGCTGACTCCCGGCTCGTCCTGGGCGGCGGCCGGCACCGCGGCGAGGACCGCGGCGAGGACCGCGGCGAGGACCGCCCCGGTGGCACGCGGGCGCCCGCCGGCGCGCACTGGACGATGCGGTCGGCTCAAAACTCCTCCCGGTGATGCTCGGCTCGCGGTCCGCCCCGACGGACCGCGAAGATGTGGGCCGGGAACGCGTGTGGATTCAGTTCCACGTAGTTGGCTCCGCCCCTCCAAACATAGCGGGCATCGCTCACCAGGTCGTGGACCTCGAAGCTCTCGTTCCACCCGATGCCCCACTCGTCCAGCGGGAGGTGGACCAGCGTGCTCTGCGTGTGCTTCGGGTCGAGATTGACCACCACGAGGATGAGGTTGCCGTCGTCCCCCGGCCGCTCCTCCTGGTAGCGGTACGTGTACGGCCGGCCATCGGCGTGGCTCCATTTGCTGTACGCCATGACCTGGTCGTTGTCCGATCCGTGGAACCGGAGTGACCGGTCGTGCTGGAGCGCCGGGTTCGACCGCCGGATCCCGTTCATCCGACGGATGTACTCCCGCAGGTTCTCCGACTCCAGGTCCCAGTCCCGGAGCTGGTACTTCTCGTTGTCCAGGTACTCCTCCTTCTCGCCCCGGGACCGGCTCTCCATCAGCTCGAACGCCGGGCCGTAGATCCCCCAACTCGCGCACAGCGTCGACGCCAGCACCAGCCGCTGGAGGTAGACCGGCTTCTCCCCCGTCTGGAGCTGGTCCGTCAGGATGTCCGGGGTGTTCGGCCAGGCATTGGGCCGGAAGAAGTCCGCCACCGGCGGGCTCGTCAGCTCCTGGAAGTACTGCTCCAGCTCCCACCGGGCCCGCCGCCACGCGAAGTACGTGTAGCTCTGCGTGAACCCCGCCTTGGCCAACCGGTACATGAGCTTCGGTCGCGTGAACGCCTCGCTCAGGAACACCGTCTCCGGATGATCCGCCTTGATCCGGCCGATACACCATTCCCAGAAGCGCAGCGACTTGGTGTGGGGGTTGTCCACCCGGAACATCGTGATCCCAGACTCCTCGATCCAGTGCCGGAACACACCTTCCAGCTCGCGCCAGAGCGACTCCCACGCCTCCGTCTCGAAGTCGATCGGGTAGATGTCCTCGTACTTCTTCGGCGGGTTCTCCGCGTACGCGATCGTACCGTCCGGCCGGTGTCGGAACCACTCGGGGTGCTCCTTCACCCACGGGTGGTCCGGCGACGCCTGGAACGCGATGTCCAGGGCGACCTCGATCCCGTACTCCCCCCGCGCCGCCGCCACCAGCCGCTTCAGGTCGTCCAGCGACCCCAGCTCCGGGTGGATCGCCGCGTGCCCGCCCTCGTCGGAGCCGATGGCCCACGGCGAGCCGACGTCGTCCTGGGCCGCCGTCGTCGCGTTGTTCTTCCCCTTCCGGTGCGTTCGCCCGATCGGGTGGATCGGCGGCAGGTAGAGCACGTCGAACCCCATCCCCGCCACGTACGGCAGGTGCTCGATCACATCGTCGAACGTGCCGTGACGGTCCGGGCCGCCCAGCGACCGGGGGAACAGCTCGTACCACGCGCTGAACCGGGCCCGCTCCGGGTCCACCACCAGCCGCAGCACCCGCCGGTAGCGGCTCGCCGACGACCGGTCCACATGGCGACGCATCAGCTCGGCCACCTCACCGGCGAACGCCGCCTCCGACCGCTCCGCCGCAGCCACCGCCTCGTCGGTCAGGTGGGCCGCCAGCTCCCGCAAAGCCCGCGCGTCCCCCGGCAATGCCTCCTTCCTCGCGCCCGTCCCCGCCGCCGCACGCGCCGCGGCCGACTCCAGCAGCCCGGCGCCCACGGCCAGGTGCGTCTCCACGTCGACCCCCGCCGCGAGCCACTTCCCCATCCCCTGCCGCCAGCTCGCCCAGTGGTCGACCCACGCCATCACCGTGTACTCGTACCGGCCCGGCTCCGGCGCCTCGAACCCGCCCCGCCACCGGTCATTGACCACCAGCGACATCTGCGCCTCCACCCAGCGCCGCTGCCCCTCCCGCCGCCACAGCAGCGCCACCGCGATCGCGTCGTGGCCGTCCGTGAACGCGTCACACTCCACCGGGATCCACCCCGGCGTCCGCTTCGCCGGGAAGCGCCCACCATCCACCTCCGGCTCCACCGCCTCGATGATCACGCGCTGGGTCGCGGTCGTCGGGAAATCACCTGTGCTCTCGGCCATCTCGTCGCTGGACTGTGGGATGGGCTGGTCGCGGCCACTCACGGTACGGGGCGTCCGAAGGGGCTGCAAGATCCGTGAAGCGGCTGGCGGCTGGCGGCTGGCGGCTGGCGGCTGGCGGCTGGCGGCTTCTGTCGCCGTCCCGGGTCGGTGGGCTGCTGGCCGCGCTCCCAGGGGGCGAGGGACCGCTCCCCGGGGTCGAGGGGCCACCCCTCGGGGCGGGGAGGAAGGGACTTAGATCTGAGTTCTCAGTTCTGAGATCTACACAACGGCCGCGTTGTCCGTATCGAACAGCTTCCAGGCGATCCAGAAGGTGTAGAGCCCGATGGCGGTGCCCCACGGGAACTTGGCCAGGTTGAAGAGCCCCAGGATAACGGCCAGGAGCACGACCCACCCGCCCCAGTCCCGGAGCAGCCCGACACCGACGATCAGGTTCGGCAGCGCAACGATCAGGCTGAGGGTGCCGATGAAGCCGCCGAGGACGGACATGACGCCGAACGCGGTCACGTCGCCCGACAGGATCCCGATTCCGGAGAGCAGCCCGAACGCGGCCAGGCCGATGAACAGGTCCAGGAGCCCCATGATCACCTGAAGCCAGCCGAGGATCCGTACGTGCTTGCGCATTATCCGTCCTTTCCCGCTCGATTCCGTTGCATTGCCTTTCACTATACGGGATCGAGGCCGTCCGAGCTTCACCGTTCGCCCCGCCGGCGCCTGTCCGGCCCCCGACCCGGCCCGTCGCGCCCCGGGATCGCCCGGCGGCCGCTACCGCCCGAGCCCGGGCAGCACCTCCCCCGCCGGGTCATCGAGCCGGACGTCGACCCGGCCGCTCAGCACCGTCTCCGACGGATTCACCTCCACCAGCAGCGCACCCGCCCGTCGCGCGGCCAGGGCGATCCCCTGGATATAGCCGAAGACGGCCTCGGTCCCCACGACGAATACGAGGTCGACGCCGTCGTCCAGGAACGCCTGCACCCGCTCCAGCGGCTCCGGCGGCAGCATCTCGCCGAACCAGACCACCGCCGGGCGGAGCCGCCCGCCGCACTCGCACCGGGGCGGCCGCTCCGGCAGCGGGTGGGTCCGATCCTCGCCCTCGGCACGGCACCGCTCGCAGCGGACCCGCCAGATCGAGCCGTGAATGTGCGTGACGTCGCCGCTGCCCGCCCGCTCGTGCAGGTCGTCCACGTTCTGCGTCGCCACCAGCACGTCCTTCCCCGACGACTCCCACTCCGCCAGCGCCCGGTGCCCCGCATTCGGCTCCGCCTCCGCCACCAGCCCCCGGCGGTACTCGTACCACTCCCAGACATACGCAGCGTCCCGGTCGAACGCCGCCTGCGTGGCCAGCTTCGACGGGTCCTCCTTCCGCCACCACCCGTCCTTCCCCCGGAACGTAGGGATCCCGGACTCGGCGGAGATCCCGGCCCCGGTCACACAGAGGATCCGGCGGGCGGTTTCGAGGCGCTCGGCTACGCGGTCTTGGTCGGTCATTTCACGATGGCGCTGAGATTGTGGATCATTCATTTCACGTCACACGAAGAACTTCAACATCTCACACAGAGGCGCTAAGGAACAGAGACACGAAGGCCGCCGGGGGCCGCCGGATTCGCAGGGTAGGGCCGGTCGCCCGGCAGATTCCAGCTTCGTTCATCCGGGGTTGTTCCGGTGGCGGTGAGTTCGCTTCGAACCGCGACCCGCCCGGATCGAGGCCGGCTCCGCCCGGCACCCGAAGCCTCTCCGCGGACCCCGACCCGCCCGGACCGAAGCCGGCTCCGCCCGGCACCCGAAGCTTCACCGCGAACCCCGACCCACCCGGACCGAACTCGGCTCCGCCCGGCACCCGCAGCTTCACCGCGAACCCCGATCCGCCCGGACCGAAGCCGGCTCCGCCCGGCACCCGCAGCCTCACCGCGAACCCCGACCCACCCGGATCAAACCAAGATCGCGGTTCTCTGCGCCTCTGTCCCTCTGTGCCTCCGTGTGTGCAGGGAAGTTCTCTGTGCCTCTTCCGCCTCACTCGCTCCGCGCCAGCGCCTCCCGCACCTCCGTGAGCCGCCCCTTCGATTGCAGCTTCTCCGACTTCCCGAGGATGAAGTCGGCGTACTCCTCCACGAACACCTTGCCGGGCCCCCTGAAATCGAATTTCTCCGGCTCGTCCCGGAAGAACTCCCGGTGGACCCGGGTCCAGACCAGCCGGCCGTCGGTGTCGATGTTGACCTTGGTCACGCCCAGCTCCGCGGCCCGGGCGAACTGGTCCGCGTCCACCCCCTTCGCCGACGGGTCCAGCGCGCCGCCCGCCGCGTTGATCCGCTCGACCTCCTCCCTCGGCACCGAGCTCGAGCCGTGCATCACCAGCGGGAACCCCGGCAGCCGCTTCTGGATCTCCTCGATCCGCCCGAAGTGCAGCCCCTGCGACCCGCTGAACTTGTATGCGCCGTGGCTCGTCCCGATGGCGACGGCCAGTGCGTCGCACCCCGTCCGCTCGACGAACTCCTCCGCCTCGTCCGGGTCCGTCAGCCGCGCGTCCTTCTCGTCCACCGCGATGTCCTCCTCCACCCCGCCCAGCATCCCCAGCTCCGCCTCCACGCTGATCCCCTTCCCGTGCGCGCGCTCCACCACACGCTTCGTGATGGCCACGTTCTCCTCGAACGGCTCGTGGCTCGCGTCGATCATGACCGAGCTGTAGAAGCCGCTGTCGATACAGTCGTACGCCGTCTCCTCGTCGCCGTGGTCCAGGTGCACCGCGAACACCAGGTCCGGGTACAGCTCCGACGCCGCCCGGATGATCGCCTCGATCATCGAGGGATTCGCGTACTTCCTCGCCCCCTTCGAGAGCTGCACGATGAACGGCGCCTCCCCACGCCGGTGCCCCTCGAACAGCCCCAGCGCCTGCTCCATGTTGTTGATGTTGTACGCACCCACGGCGTACTGGCCGTAGGCGAGGTCGAAGAGCTGTCGGGTCGTTACGATCATTGGCTCACAGAGGTCTCGGGTTGCGTGGTCTGGGCGGGCATGGTGGCCTCACCGAGGGAGGCGCGCAAGAACTGCGCGCACAGGGGCACGGTGAACTGCGCACCAGAGGCACGAAGGGACAGAGGCACCGAGGGGTCGTTTCGATCCTGGGGTGTGGAGCGCGCCCGGACGCTGCAGGCTTCTCGACTCGGGTCGGTCCGGGGGCGGCAGGCCTGTCGGCGGTCCGCCACCGAGCCCGACCGTGTCCGACTCACCGGCGTGCCAGCGGCCTGGGGACGGTCAGGATCGCGCCGGGAACCAGGCGCCCGGCGAGAAACCGTGAATCCGGGGATGTCCGGCCACCGGCAAACGCCGACCCTTCGCCGCGAACCCGGAATCCCTGGCCCTCTGTGCTCTCTGTGCCTCCGTGTGAGAAGTAGTTCCCCCCGTGCCTCCGTCCCCTCCGCGCCTCAACACGTCGAATGGATCAGCGCCCCCACCGCCCGGCCCTCGGCCCGCAGCTCCGCGTACCGCTTCAGCGCCTCGCCCGTCGGCAGCACCTCCGCCTCCGCGCCGGCCGCCCGCACCCGCGCCACCGTCTCCTCGGGCACCTTCAGCGCCTTCACACGACCCCGTGTCAGGAGCACCACCTCCGCCCCGTGCTCCAGCAGCTCGTCCACGTCCGCCGGCTGGATCCCGGCCCTGTGCCCCGTCCCCGTCTCCCGCCAGTCCCACTCCCGACCGCCACCTGGCCAGAGCTTCCCGTCCTTGAACACCCGCCCGTCCTCCAGCTCCAGTCGGCCCCAGCTCTCCGCCACGATCTCCGGCGACGCTCCACCGCTCGTTCCCCTCATATCGGTCTCCCCCCGTGCGTTCCCGGTCCGTCTCGAGCCACGCCAACGCCCACGCCAATGCCCACGCCCACGCCAATGCCCACGCCCCCGCGCAACCCTCCCTGAAACCCGCGCGTCGAACTATCCGTAACGGATAACTGACCGCCCCCCCGGTCCGACAGCACGCGAGCGGGACGAGCGGGACACGTTCACTCCCGGACCGATGAGCACATGACGACACCGGACGACCTGTCCTCGCCGCCGCTCCGCACGGCCGTCTACCACATCCTGCTGGCTCTCGCCGTGCGGCCTCGTCACGGGCTGGGCGTGGCGGAGGCCATCGAGGCGGACACCGACGGCGTGGTGGAGCTTGGCCCGGGCACGCTGTACCGCTCGCTGTCGGAGATGGTGGAGGCGGGTCTGATCGAGCCGACGCCGCCCCCGCCCTCTGCGGATCCCCGTCGGAAGTACTATGCCATCACGTCGGCGGGACGGGCGCTGGCGGCGGCGGAGAGCCGTCGGCTGGCGCGGCTGGTGGAGGCGGCGCGGAGCCGGGCCCTGCTGCCGGAGGCCGCCCTGTGACCCGGCCAGCGCAGAGGCGCGCCGGCGCCCGGGCCCCGTTCGAGGCGTGCCGATGAAGGGCGGGCACGAGGTGCTGTTCCGGCTCCTCCTGCGTCTCTACCCGGACGGGTTCCGTGCGGAGTACGGCGAGGAGATGACGGCGCTGTTCCGGCGGCGGCTGGACCGTGCGATGGGACGGAGCGACGCCGGAGCCGACGGCGTGGTCGGCATGGCCCGGGTCGCCGCGGTCGTCCGGCTCTGGTGGCGCACGCTGGGCGACGCGCTGGTGACGGCCGTGGCGCTCCGCCGTCGCGCCGGCCAGCCCCATCGCGCCCCGGGTCGTGCCGCGGCCCGTGCCTCGATCGACGCCGCGTCGGCCACGCCGAAATCACCCCCTACCCATGGACGAAGAGAGGATCGGATGGACTCGCTGCTCCAGGACATCAGGCACGCGTTCCGTCGGCTGGCGAAGGCGCCGGGTTTCACGGCGGGAGCCATCGGGCTGCTGGCCATCGGGATCGGCGTCAACACGTCGGTGTTCACGCTGGCGGACGCGCTGCTGTTCCGTGCGCCGCCGTGGTCCGATCCCGACCGGGTGGTGTTCGTCTACCAGGACTCGGACGACGGCGACCCGAGCTCGAGCTCGTACCCGGCGACCCGGGACATGGCGCGGAGCGAGGTCTTCGAGGCCGTCGCGGCGATCTCGCCGGGCGAGGCGACGTGGGAGCGGGACGACGGCCCGACGAGGGCGTCCATCGAGTACGTGACGGCGAGCTACCTGGACGTCCTGGGGCTGTCCGTGACCCGGGGCCGGTGGTTCGGTCCGGAGGATGACGAGGTCGGCGAGGCCCCGAAGGCGGTGGTGAGCGAGGCGACGTGGCGGACCCGGTTCGGCGCCCGCCCGGACATCGTCGGCCATACCATCCGGCTCGGGGGCCAGCCGGTCACGGTCATCGGCGTGGGCCCCGCCGAGCTGGTGGGCACGTACGCCCCGCTCCGGACCGATTTCTGGCTGTCCATCGCGTCCACGGTGGTGGGCGGGCCGTTCCGGGTGGCCAACCTGGAGCGGCGCCAGGACCACTGGTACGACGTCCGGGCCCGCCTGGCCGAGGGCGTGACGGTGGCCCGGGCCCGGTCGGCCATGGACGGGCTGGCCGCCCGGCTGGCCGAGGCCTACCCTGCGCTGAACGAGGGCCGGGACATCACCGTCTTCGCCTCCGACGACGTCCGGCTCCACCCGTCCGAGGACGAGCAGCTCTATCTGGCCGGCGGGCTCCTCGGCGCGCTGGCCGCCCTGGTCCTCCTCCTCACGGCCGCCAACCTGGCCAACCTGCTGCTGGTCCGGGGGCTGAACCGATCCGGGGAGATGGCGGTCCGCCGGGCACTGGGCGCGCGGCGCGGTCGCGTGGTGCGGATCTTCCTGGCCGAGTCGGTGGCGCTGGCCGTCGCCGGCGGCGCCCTCGGCGTCGGCCTCGCCTTCTGGGTGGTCTCGGCGATCCCGGGGATGCCGGTGGACCTCCCCCTCGGCGGCGGGATCGACCTGGCCATCGACGGCCGCGTCATCGCCTTCTCCCTGGCCCTCATCGCGCTCACGGGCGTCCTCTTCGGGATGGCACCGGCGCTCCGCTCGACCCGCGACGACGTGGCCGGCATCCTCCGGGACGACCGGGCCTCCGTCGGCGGCGGCCGCTCGACCCTCCGGCTCCGCAACGCCCTGGTGGCCGCCCAGGTGGCCGCGTCCCTCGTCCTGGTCCTCGGGGCCGGGCTCCTGGGACGCAGCCTGGCCGCGCTCGGCGACATCGAGACGGGGGTCGACGCCGACCGGGTCGCCTACGTGCGGGCGGACTTCGGGCCCGCGGGGCTCGATGGCGACGCGCTGCGCCAGGCCCGGGACCTCCTGGTCGAGCGCGTCCGGGCGCTCCCCGGCGTCGCCGCGGCGGGCATCACGTCCCAGCTCCCCGCCTCCTTCGGCGGCACCACGACCACCCTCGTCGAGGGCTACACCCCGGCCAGCGGGACGGACGCCGTCGAGATGGCGTTCGCCGTGGTCGGCCCCGGCTATTTCGAGGCCATGGGCATCCCCCTGGTCGACGGCCGGCTCTTCCAGGAGTCCGACGGCGCCACCGACGCGCCCCGTATCCTGGTCAACCAGGCCTCGGTGCGACGGTTCTGGCCCGGCGAGTCGGCGCTGGGCCGGCGGAACCGGGGCGAGACGTCGGAGACCTGGCGGACCGTGGTCGGCGTGGTAGGCGACGCCCCAGTCTCGTCCCTCGCCGAGCGCGACCGCCCGATCATGTACTTCAGCGACCGGGCGTCCAACCCGACCTCGCCCTGGATCGTGGCCCGGACCGACGGCGCCCCCGCCGCGCTCCTGCCCGCCCTCCGTCAGGCCGTCGAGGAGCTGCCCTACGCGGCCACGGTCACGGACCAGGGCACGCTGGCCGGGCACTTCGGCGAGGCCCTCGACGCGCCCCGCTTCGGCGCCCTCCTCCTCGCCGCCTTCTCCGTCCTCGCCGTCGTCCTGGCCGGGCTCGGGATCTACGCCGTCGTCGCCTTCAGCGTGGTCCGCCGGTCCGCCGAGGTCGGGATCCGCATGGCCCTCGGCGCCCGCCGCGGCGACGTGGTCGGCATGCTCGTCCGCGAGGTCGCCCTCACCGTGGCCGTGGGCCTCGCCGCGGGCCTCGCCCTGGCCTTCCCCATCACCGGGCTGCTCCAGGGCACCCTCTACGGCATCGACGCCCGCGACCCCCTCACCGCGGGCGCCGCGGTGGTCTTCATCCTCGCCATGGCGCTGGCCGCGGCGTGGCTGCCGGCTCGTCGGGCGGCGAGGACCGATCCGGTACGAGCGCTCAGGGCGTCCTGAGGCGACGACAGCGGAGGGCACCCTCCTTGCATTGTTGCCGTCCGGTGAGGAATGCGAGGTCGCCGCGAACATGGGCGCAGCATACCGAATCTCCTGAGGAACCGATGGAGACGAACATGAAAGGACAGAGCATCCTGTCGTCGAGCCTCCTGGCCGTGGCCGCACTCCTGAGCGCATGTGCGTCGACGCCGGAGTTCGATCCGAACGATGTCCCGCCCGAGACGGTGGGTGGCGCGTACGGCGTGCTGGTGGCACCGCTGCAGCCGGAGGGCGGGGCGGATCCCGGCTTCGCCGATCGACTGGCGCGCGAGCTGCGCTCGGCGGTGGACACGTTCCCGTCGTACCGCGCGATGGACGAAGGCCTGGTACGCGGCGCGGCCGCCTACTACGACGTCGACTACGGCAACCTCGGCTGCACCCACGCGATGCAGCTGGCGGACCGCATCAGCGCCCGGCTGGCCGTGTGCGGCACGTACTCGCAGGGGGCGGACGGTCTGACCATCGACCCGCGGGTCGTCGGCGCGGGTGGGGACGCCACCTTCGACATCGAGCCGTTCACCAGCTCCTCTCCCCGGCAGGCGGCGAGCCACATCATCCAGACGTTCAGCGACTTCGTGGCCGGCCTGCGGAGCCTCACGTTCTGCGCGGAGAACCTGAGCGCGGAGGAGTACGAGCGGGCGCTCGAGCACTGCGAGAACGCGCTGGATATCGACCCCCGCTCCACCACCGGGCTGTATCAGAAGGCTCAGGTGCTGCGAGGGCTCGAGCGCCACGAGGAGGCGTACGAGACGCTGGAGCGGCTGCTGGAGATCGATGCGCTCCACGAGAACGGCCATTACCTCGCCGGCATCGTGGCCACGCATCTCGGACGGGATCGGGTCGCGATCGAGCACTTCGAGTCGTACCTCGAGCTGAATCCGGGCAACGTGGACGTCCGGCTGCGGCTCGCCCAGGACGTGGCGCAGGCCGGCAACCCCTTCGCCGCCTACCAGATGCTGCAGGAGGGGATCGACGCGGACACCACCGGCAACCTGACGCTGCGGGAGTACGCAGGGCATTTCGCCCTCGCCGCCGCCGGGGAGCCCGGGCACGAGGCGGAGTCGGACTCCCTGTACCGGACCGCGCTCGACTACTACGAGGTGGTGGTCGAGGGGCGGGGCGACGAGGTCGAGCCCCGGATGCTCCGGAACATGGTCTCCGTGCTGATACGGCTGGAGGAGTACGACCGCGCCGTCAGCACCGCAGAGGACGCCATCGCGCTGATGGTGGAGGAGGACGAGCAGCTCCTCTACACCTACGCCCAGGCGCTCCAGCAGCAGGGCCGCACCCGGGAGGCGGTCCGGGCGATGAACCGGGCCATCGACGCGGGCCTCGACCCCGTTCGCGCCTACACCCGCCTGGCCGAATGGCTGGCGCGGGAAGGGGAGCTGGATCAGGTCCGGGGGGTGCTGAGGGCCGCACGGGAGTCCGGCGTGGACCTCGACCCCATCGCCCGCCAGATCTTCGGGATCGGTCACAGCGAGTATTACCAGCGCGGTCAGCGTTCCGCGGCCGTGCCCTACTTCGAGATCGCACGGGAGTTCGCCACCACTCCGCGTACGCGAGGGATGGCGAGCTTCTGGCTCGGCTACCGTCTCTACACGGCGGCCGATGAGCTGACCGAGGGTGGCCAAAACCGCGACCTCTCGGCCGCGCGCCAGGCGCTGCCGCTGCTGCGCGATGCGCTGGAGTACTTCGAGCGCGGCGAGACCGAAGCGTACGCGCAGCAGGAGCAGGGCGTGAACCTGAGCCCCATCGTCGACCGGACGCGACAGCTCATCAGCATCCAGGAGGCCATCATCCGACGCGGCGGGTGACCCTCGAGGCCGTGCTCCTGAGCGAGCCGGGACGCCCCTGCGCGGCAGCCCGGCCGACGCGTTCGCCCCCGACCGGACGCTGCTGGTGGGGAGCGGCGGGATCGACGTCGAGCAGTTCCTGACGGCGCCGGTGGCGCGGTGGATGGGGGCGTAGGCCCCCGTGCTCGTGCCCGTGCCGGACCCCTGACCCCTCGGGGCAGCCGGGCGCGTTGCCCCGATCGTGCCCGCGCCGTATCCTCCCTCAACGATCCATTTCGCGGCCCCAACCGCGGGGCCGCACCATATACACCGGAGCGCCCCAATGCACCGCCTTCGCACCGGCTTCCTCGCCCTCGCCCTGGCCTCTGCCCTGGCCCTTGCCCTCGCCGCGTCGCCCGCGGCCGCCCAGCAGACCGACAT
>CAYMLW010000107.1:0-12111 GCA_964391035.1 uncultured Gemmatimonadaceae bacterium | reverse complement strand
GCCGAAGGCGCCGAGCACGCGAACGTCCAGCCCCACTCGGGGTCCCAGGCGAACATGGCGGCCTACATGGCGCTCATGGAGCCGGGTGACACCCTCCTGGGGATGAACCTGAGTCATGGCGGCCACCTGACCCACGGCTCATCGGTGAACTTCAGCGGGCGGCTGTACCAGGTGGTGGCGTACGGCGTCGACGAGGCGACCGGGCGCATCGACTATGATCGGGTCCGGGACACGGCCCGGGAGCATCGGCCCCGGGTCATCGTGGCCGGGGCCAGCGCGTACCCGCGGATCATCGACTTCGAGGCGTTCGGGGCCGTTGCCGCGGAGGTGGGCGCGGCGCTGGTGGTGGACATGGCTCACATCGCCGGACTCATTGCTGGAGGTGTGCACCCCAGCCCGGTGCCCCACGCCGCCATCGTGACGTCGACGACGCACAAGACGCTGCGAGGGCCGCGGGGTGGGATCGCGCTGTCGAAGGAGGAGCACGCGAAGGCGCTGGACAAGATGGTTTTCCCGGGCATGCAGGGCGGGCCGTTGATGCACGTCATTGCCGCGAAGGCCGTGGCGTTGAAGGAGGCTTCGACCGCCGAGTTCAAGGAGTACGCGCGTCGGGTCGTGGCCAATGCCCGGGCCCTTGGCGAGGCGATCATGGAGCGGGGCTTCCATCTGGTGAGCGGAGGCACGGACAATCATCTCCTGCTCCTGGACCTGAGTGACCGTGAGCTGACGGGCAAGGCGGCCGAGGCGGTCCTCGAGGCGGCCCGGATCACGACCAACAAGAACACGGTCCCCGGGGAGAAGCGGTCCCCGTTCGTGACCTCCGGCGTCCGTATCGGGACCGCGGCGCTGACCACCCGGGGCATGGACGAGTCCGACATGCGGCGGATCGGCGGCTGGATCGCCGATGTGCTGGAGACGCCGGAAGATGAGGACGTCCGCAGCCGCGTCCGCGAGGAGGTCGGCGAGCTCGCGGCGGCCCGCCCGCTGTACTAGCCGCCGCGTTGCATCGAGGCCGGCCTTCCGCCAGATTTCGTCTGGGAGGAGAACGATCCGGATGGCAGCCCATGGATGAGACGCTGGTCTTCGCCGACGAGGTGATGCACCGTCTACGGGAGCGGAACCCCCGCTACCACGAGACGGCGTATTTCTTCGTCCTGTCCGCACTGCACTACGTGCTCGAGGGACTGGTGGAGCCGCGTCACATCAGCGGCCGTGAGCTGGCGGAGGGAATGCGGGACCTGGCGCTCGAGCGGTTCGGCCCCATGGCCCGGACGGTCCTCGAGCACTGGGGCATCGAACGCACCGAGGACGTGGGCGAGATCGTTTTCGCCCTGGTCGACGCCGGCGTGCTGCTGAAACAGGACGACGACTCGCTGCGGGACTTCGCGTGCCTCTTCGACTTCGAGGAGGCATTCGAGGCCGATTATCCGTGGGGCGCCAACATCTGATGTGCCACGGCGGCTCCGCCCACCGGGTCGGGGCCGTCGGTCTTTGGTGGATGCAGGACCAAGACCCATTCGGGAGGGGATGATGACAGAGGCGAGCTGGCCGGACTGTCAGAAGTGCGACGACGGTCGGATGCTGCCGCTGTCCGACTACGGTCGGGAGGGCGCGGCGATCCGATACAAGGCCTGGGTCTGCTCGAACCCGGACTGCGGGTTCAATATCCGGATCGACAACGGCGAGATCAGCTTCGGGCGCGCCATCGGGCCCAGCTACAAGTAGCGGCGGAGCGGGGCGTGGCCGTCTTCGGTCGGGACTTCGTGGCCCTGTTGACCGCCACCGAGGCGGCGGCCCTGGACGAGCGGGCCCGGGACGACGGGATCCCGGAGCGGGCGCTCATGGAGAACGCGGGCCGCGCCGCCGCGCTGGTGATCGACCGACTCCATCCCGCCGGTCGGATCGTGGCCGTAGTGGGCAGCGGGAACAACGGCGGCGACGCGATGGTCGCACTCCGCTCGCTCCGGAGCTGGGGTCGCGACGTGGCCTACCTGTCCATCGGCTCCAGTGACCCCGACCCGTCGCTCTTCTCCGGCCTCGACCTGACCCGCCTCGACACCGACGCCGCGGGCGCCGCCTTCGCGGGCGCCGCCGTCCTCGTCGACGGGATCCTGGGAACCGGCGCCAGCGGGGCGCCCCGGGAGCCGGCGGCGAGCTGGATCCCGCGGATGAACGCATGCGGCCGGCCCATCGTGGCCATGGACATCCCGACAGGGGTGGACCCGACCACGGGCGCCATCCCGGGCGAGTCGATCCGTGCCGCGGCCACCATCATGTTCGGCTGGCCCAAGACGGGGGCGCTGTTCCAGCCCGGCCGGGACCGCTGCGGGCGGCTGGTCGCCGTCGAGATCGGGTTCCCCCCGCTCCTGGACGACGAGTACGCCGCCGCCCTCCTCACGTCCGACTGGGCCCGGGCCCGCCTGCCGGCTCGCGCCCCCGACGCCCACAAGAACTCGGTGGGGCGCGTCACGGTGGTGGCGGGGCAGAAGGGCATGGCCGGGGCGGCGGCCATCGCCGGGCACTCGGCCATGCGGGCCGGGGCGGGGTACGTCCGGGTCGTCTCGGACGGGGCCAACCGGACCATCATCCAGACCGCCGTGCCCGAAGCGCTCTTCGTCGACCGTGCCGACGGGGAGGGCGTCCGGGAGGCCGTGACGGAGTGCGACGCGGTCCTGATGGGGCCGGCCATCGGCACGGATGAGGATGCCCGGTCGCTGCTCCAGGCCGTGCTGGACCGCCTCGACGGTCGGGGCTGCGTGCTGGACGCGGACGCCCTCACACTGCTGGCGGACGGCGACGTCCTGTCCGGGCTGGCGCCGCGGACGGTCCTCACGCCCCACCCCGGTGAGATGCAGCGCCTGTCGGGCCGGTCGAAGGACGAGATCCAGGCGGACCCCATGGACGCGGCCCGGAGCCTGGCCGAGGGGACGGGCGCCACCGTACTCCTCAAGGGCGCGCCGTCCGTGGTGGCCGGGCCGGGTCGGCCGGTGCTGGTCTCGAGTGTCGGGTCGTCGGACCTGGCCACGGCGGCCATGGGCGACCAGCTCGGCGCCGAGACGGCGGCGTTCCTGGCCGCCGGTGCCGACCCGGCCGACGCCGCGGGGCTGGGCCTCTTCTACGGCGGGCGGGCGGCCGAGCTGGCGGGCCGGGGGCGCTCTCTGACCCCCCACGACATCGCCGGAGTCCTGTATCGGGCGTTCGCGGAGCCCGGCCCGGATCGCTCCGACCTGGGTCTCCCGTTCGTCGTGTTCGATCAACCGCCGCGATGGTGAGACGACTCGGGCCCGGCCCCGAGTTCGATCTGATCCGCGGCTTCCTCGCCGATTCCGCGGGCGTCCGAGCGGGCGAGGAGGCCGGTGCGGACTGGCCGGCCGGGTCGGACTCCGCGGCCGGGTCGAGGTCGCCGGCCGGGCGGGCCCCCGGGATCCGCGTCGGACCAGGGGACGACTGCGCCATCGTGGCGGGCGACGGCATCGCGGTGTCGGTGGACATGGTGGTCGAGGATGTACACTTCCGCCGGGACTGGCTCGACCCCGGCGACCTCGGCTACCACGCCGCCGCCGCCGCCCTCAGCGACCTCGCCGCCGTGGCCGCCCGGCCGATCGGGATCCTGGCTTCCCTGGCGCTGGGGCCCGGGGACGAGACATCCTTCGGTCGCGCCATGATGGAGGGCGTGGACGCGGCGGCACGCGCGGTCGGGGCGACGGTCCTGGGCGGTGACCTGACACGCTCGCCAGGACCCGTGGTCCTCGATATCGTGGCCCTGGGCGAGGCTACGAGCCCCGTGCTCCGGGATGGCGCCAGGGCCGGGGACGAGGTGTGGGTGACGGGCGAGCTGGGTGCGGCTGCGTCGGCGGTGGCCGCGTGGCTCGATGGGCAGGCGCCGGCGGCGGCGGCGCGGGCGTCGTTCGCGCGCCCCGTGCCCCGGGTGCGGGAGGCGCGCTGGCTCGCGGAGCGAGGGCTGCCCACGGCGATGATCGACCTCTCGGACGGGATCGCCGGGGACGCCGGCCACATCGCCGCAGCCAGCGGTGTGGCCGTACGGATCGCTGCGGCGGAGCTGCCCATCGCGACCGGGTCCGGCGCGAGTGTGAGGCTGGCCGCGGCGGGAGGCGAGGACTACGAGCTGTGCTTCACGGCGCGGGCCGGGTCGGTGGAGGGGGAGCGGGCGGCATTCATGGCCGAGTTCGGGATCCCGCTGACCCGGGTCGGATCCGTGGAGGAGGGGAGCGGCGCCGCGGTCGTGGACGAACGCGGGGACCCTCTGGATCTCGGGGGGTTCCAGCACTGGAGTGACCGATGAGCCGCGGGAGGATCCCATGATCCGGACCGCCTGGACGATGCTGCACATCGTGCTGGCCACGCTGGTTGTCGGGTCGCTGGTCATCGCCGCGGCGCTGCTCCGGGTCCGGAGCCAGGGGTACTACGACTGGTGCGGCCGTGCCTGGTCGCGCTGGATCCTGTGGGGCAGCGGGTGTCCGGTCCGGGTCGAGGGCCTCGAGCACATCGACATGGACTCGCCCCAGATCCTGGCCGGGAACCACCAGTCCTGGTTCGATGTGCCCGCCGTGGCCCACCGGATCCCGAAGACCTTCCACTTCGTCGCGAAGAAGGAGCTGGAGCGCGTCCTCGTGTTCGGCCGGGCATGGAAGGCGGCCGGCCACATCTCCATCGACCGGCGGAACCGGGAGGCGGCGCTGGTTTCGCTGGACCGGGCGGGGAAACAGCTCCGGAAGGAGGGCAGCGCCGTGGTGATCTTCCCCGAGGGGACCCGGGCGGACACCGACGCGCTCCAGCCGTTCAAGAAGGGCGCGTTCATGCTCGCGCTGCACACCGGCGTGCCCATCGTCCCGTTCGGGGTGGCCGGCTCCCGCCGGGTGCTGCCCAAGGGACGCTGGCGGATGCGGAGGTCGCCTGTCGTGGTGCGGTTCGGCCCGCCCATCGCCACGGAGGGGTGGGACCCGGCCGATCGCGACGCGCTGGTGAGTCGCGTCCGGCAGGCCGTCCGTGGGCTGCGCGATGCCGGGCGCGCGGAGCTGGGGCCGGGGGAGCTCGAGGCTCCGCCCGACGCGGAGCCGGCCCCGTCCGATGCGGAGCCGGAAGACGTGGCGCTGGACGCCCGGACCGGCTGAGGGGCGGTCAGGTCGCGGCGCGGTGGAGCCGCTCGTGGATCGCCCGGGCCCGGTCGTATAGTGTCGGGTCCCGCGGCCCGGCCACCGCCCGGGTGCGTCGCTCCAGGGGATCGGCCCCCGAGACGTCGGCGTCGATCCCCAGTCGTTCCGCGAGTCGGGGCCACTCCCGATCCGGGTCGCTGGCGAACCGGTCGTAGCCGAGGAAGACCACGTCGTCGGGGCTCGTCTCCAGCAGCCACTCGTAGGCCTCGGCCCAGAGCTCGATCCAGTAGTCGAGGTCGTCCGGGTCGGTGAAGGTCGGCGGTGCGTCCCGGAACCGGAACCTGCGGTGGTCGGCGCCGAACTCGTGGTGCCCGAGCCAGCGCATGTAGCGGCGCGTGAACGGGTCCCGGGCGTCCCGAGCACGGAACCGCCGGTGCTGGGCGAGAAGCGACGTGGCGTGCTGGAGTGGGTCGCGGTACGGGACGATCAGGGTCGCCTCGGGGAACGCGGCCCGGATCGAGCCGAGGCGGAGGATGTTGTTGTTGTTCTTGGACAGGTAGCGTCGCGGCGTCTCCCGGTCCGGCTCGTCCAGGATGGCCGCTACGTACGACCGGAACCGGGCGATCAGCTCCTCGTCCGCTACCATGGGCACGAGATGGTCGGCCCGGAGCCAGCGGTGGCCGGCGAAGATCCGCCAGAAGACCTCCTCCAGCGCCTCCGGGCTTTCGAGGTCGACCATGATCCCGTCGCCGTGGGGGCGTTCATGGTGGGATTTCTTGCTCCGAAGCCCGCCCGACAGCCGGCGCCAGAGGTTGGGCATGAGCACGAACGGCATGTCCCGGTAGGTCAGCGATCGGAACGCCCCGGTCGCGTGCAGGCGTCGCAGCAGGATGGTCGTGCCGGCCCGGGCCAGCCCCGCCACGAAGACGTGCTGGCTCGCCACGATGGCTTCCACCTCGAGCCGGCGTCGGGCCTGCTCGAGGTCGAAGGACGTCTCCGCGATGGCGCGGCTCCCCAGCGCCAGCCGGTGCAGGAGCCGCGAGAGCGGGCCGTAATCAGCGGACAAGGCGGCGGCGCAGGAAGACGTACGCGGTGGCAACAGCGGTCACGAACACCAGGCCGACGGGCTCGACCAGGAAGCGGAGCAGGTCGATCTCCAGGCCGCGGGCCAGGAGGGCCAGGACCCCGACGGCGCCCGCCGCCAGGGCGAACCCCAGGGCGAGGCGCAGCGTGTCCACGAAGATCACCCCGGCGCTGTACAGGAGCACCCGCTCCTTCCAGTGGTCGGACACGCCTCTCCGCTGCATGGTGGCGAAGGCGTGACGGGAAGCGCGGCCCATCCTCGCGGCGATTCCCGTACCCGCCAGCCGAGCGATCACCTCCGCGACGACGATGCCGGCACAGGCAGCCAGGACGAAGGTCACTCCGGGTCTCGGTCGAACAGCCCGCGAACGGCCCGGTACAGTCGCTTCAGGGGGTACCAGAAGACGGCGGTCAGGGCGAGCACGATGGAGACCAGGAACCCGACGATCACGGCCACCACGCCACCACCCAGCCCGGGACCGACGTACGCCATCAGCAGCTCCGGATCACCGGAGCCGAGGTCCACCACCGTGCTCATCATGAGCGGATCGAAATGCATCCGTCCTCCTCCTCCATTCATACTCTGCTCGGAGAGCCACGACAGGTCCAGCTCGTCCTCTTCGAGGTAGCGCGCCCAGTGCACCAGGCCGACCGTCTCGTCCGTCACCCCGTTGACGAAGACCCACCGTACGGTGTCGGCCGAGATGCGGACGAGCTGGGCCGCGTCGTGGATCTCGGCGAAAGCGTCGCCGTTGTCCAGGATGCGGGAGCGCCCAGCGGTCTCGGTCAGGGCGTTCAGATCCCTGAATGTCTCCCTGTACGGTTGCTCGATCGCGCCGGTGGCCGGGTCGTAGATGTAGATGTCGCTGACCCCGTCGGTGGTGACGAACCGGCGGCCGACCCGGACCATGTCGTTCCCGAAGACAGAGTAGCGGCCGTCAGGGAGCAGGTTGACATCATGCTGGTTGAGCCACGGACCGGTGGCGAGCCAGACCACCTCGCCCGTGGACGGCCGGAACAGGAGCACGGTCGACAGGTTGCGGAGGCTCAGGATCACGTCCCCCGCCCGGGCCACGCCTCGCGGCTCACCGGCTGGACGTCGTTGAGGTGGATCCGGTCCTCCTCGAACAGGCCGATACCCATCACCAGGCCCCGGTACCCGGCCGACACCAGAAGGTCCACGACCGAGTGCTCCTCGAGGATCTGCCCGTCCGGCGACACGACGGCATAGCCATCATCCAGGTACGGCACGGGCAGCTCCCGCACCGGCTCCTCGAGGAAGACCGGGACCAGCAAGTTGCCCCGGGCGTCCCTTTCGATGGTATGGTGGAAGGTCCGCGTGTTCATCCACTCGAGGCGGCTGTCCCGGTCGATCCGGACAAGAGCCCCCTCGCCGGACGTGAACACGACGGAGCCGCCGTCGAGAAGCAGCGGGTGCTGCGCCCGGTAGCCGTCGCGGGAGTTGTCGCCCTGGTCCCTGGGGCCCCGCTCGAGGATCTCTTCGATGGGCGGGATCCAGCGGTGCAGCATCTCGAAGTCACGGAGCCGGACCAGCTCGATGACAACCTGGTCGTGGTCCGGGGAGAACCGGGAGACCACGGTGTACCCGGGGTCCACGAAGGTGCTGTCGATGCGAAGGAAGCCGGTGACCTCGGAGTAGGCGAACCGGCTGTCGCGGGGTCGCACCTGTCGGTGCAGCGCGAGCTTCTCGAAGAGGGTCTTATTCTCTCCCTCCGCGCCGACCAGGAAGGCTCGCACCTGGACGTACGCGGGCCGGACCAAGTGGTAGGGGAAGACCTCGTATCTGGCGACCGCGAAGCCCCAGACGAAGAACACCAGGGCCAATATGTACCCCAGACCGATCCACTGAAGTCGGGAAGATCTCAAAGTCTAGGCCGTGCCGCGGAGAGAATGGCTGCTACGACTCCGGGAGGAGCACACCGGAAACCGGACTGCCAGGCTAGCGGCCGTGGTGGGGCGGTGTCAAGTCTCTCCGGGTGCCGGATCGCCTTCGGCGCACAGCCCGCGGAGCTCACTCAGGATACGGTCGGTCGGATCCGACGCGCTGACCTGCACCACGCCGGCCGTCTGGTCGGTGCGCAGCCGGGGCAGTCGAGGCGCCCTCACCCGGACTCCGGGACCGCTCCCGAGCGCTTCGCAGACGGATTCCCCCGCCCGCTTGGCCGCCGCGTAGCTCTCGAAGCCGGACGGCGGCCGCTCGACGAACACCGTCGACGGGTAGAGGATGGCGGCGGCGCCGCTCCGGGCCGCGACCCGGAGGAACCCGGCCAGGTAGAAGTCGCAGTAGCGCTCGAACTCGGCCCGGTCGAAGCCGTCGGTGGTCCGGATCCGCGGGCTGGCGAAGTAGAGGAGGTGGGACGCGGTCGGCGGCCTCGCCGATGCGTCCAGCACGTCGAGCTGGACCGCCCTGGCCCGGCCGCCCGCCGCCTCGATCTCCCGGACCACACGCTCGGCGTCCTCCCGGCCCCGGGCATACGTGCAGACCACGCTCGCGCCGCCGGCCGCCAGGAGCTTCGCGGCAACCTCGCCCAGGCCCCGCGACCCGCCGACCACCAGCGCCTCGACCCCGGCGAACTCGTCGGCCTCGACCTGCCCGGCCGCCTCCTCCGCGGAGAGCTGCTCCACGGGACGGGGTCGAACGAGCGCCTGGATCTCGCCGTGGGCGTCATGGGAGTCGAGCCGGATGCGGACCAGGCCCGTGCGGGGATGGGCTGTCGTGACCCGGTAGGCGAGGGTGTCGGGGCCGGACTCGGGCGGGGACGTGAACGTCAGCGTCAACCGCGTGAACAGGGAATGCAGCCCCGGGACCTCCATGCCCACCAGGCGCGTGGTGGCCAGGATCAGCGCGGCCTGCCGCGGGTTCAGCCGCCGGGCCAGCGCGGGCAGCCGCCGTTCCAGGAGTGCCGGGTCCGCAACGACCTCGACCCGACCTTCCTCCGCGTCCAGCTCCTCGGCCGTCCGGTCCCGGGCCTCACGCGACCACCCCGGAGGCGGCAAGGGCGACTCGTTCCCGGCGTTCGCCGGCTCGTCGGTCACCGTCCACCCCGCCCGCACCCGGGCCGCGACGCCCTCGTCGCTCCGCACTTCCAGCCGGACATCCGGTCCGTCCGACGCCACGAGCACCACGTCTACGGCCACGCCCACCGGCAGCGGGGTGGGGAACTCGGTCCGGATCGCCGTCAATCGTACCGGCCCATCGAGCTCCGCGGCCCAGCGGTCCAGCGCCCAGAGCGCGCTGTGGATCCCGTGGACCACCACGTCGCCGAAAAGGAGCCGGCGGGCCCGGACGGGGTCGACGTGCATGGGATTGAAGTCGCCGGAAAGCTCGGCGAAGCCGCGCTGGTCCTCGAGGTCGAAGGCCCGGCCGCCGGCCAGGACCCGCTCCTCCGGCGGGCCGGAATCGGCCGGAGTGGTCACGGCGCGGCCCCGGTGCCGGGCCCCCGGCGCGGTGCGGCGCTCGGCTCGGCGTGGCCCGCGCCCGGCTCGCTGCCACCTCCCTCGACCGCCACCCGGGTCAGCGGTCGGCCGTACTCCCGGAAGAGCGACGCGACCCGGTCCCGGGATTCCGCCGTGAGGAGGTGAAGCGGGTCGTCGCCGAGGGCGGCCGACCAGTGGTCCACCAGCGTCCGGGCGTCGTGGCGGAGCAGCAGCCCCCGGCCCACCGGCGCCGTCCGCATCACCCCGTGCTCCAGCAGCTCCGCGTTGAGCCGGTCCCAGTCGTAGACGACGCCGACGCCGATCTCCCCGTCGATCAGCGGCTTCACCCGGTACTCCACCCAGAACGGGGCCTCATCGCCACCCTCCACGATCACGCCCTCGAACCGCTTCGGGTACCGGTACGGGACCGCCAGCCGCTCTTCGATGTGGTGGAAGAGCGTGTCCCGGGACACGTCCGTCCCCAGCAGCGTCACCGCCGCGCCGTCGTCGACCAGCGTGTCGAAGGCCGAGCCGTCGCCGAGGGGGTAGCGCGCCGGTGCGGGGCCGGGCCCCCCATCGCCCAGGACGACGAAGTTGAACACGGGAGTCCGGGTCCGGCGGCCCGGGTGCCGGCGCCGGATGTGCTCGTTCAGCGCGCCCACCTGGCAGGGGTCGCCGTCGACATCGTAGCGGCCGGTCCGGAGGAAGTCGTAGTTGAAGGTCGGGACGACCAGCGTCCGCCCGCCGGCGGCCTCGAGCAGGACCTCCATGTGGCTCTGGAGCGCCTGCTCGGGCGGCTGGACCCGGTCGACGATGCCGATGGTGCGGAGGTCCGTGTGCACGATCACGGTCCCCGCCTCGATGGCGTCGAATGCGGCCCGGAGGTCGGAGAGGAGCCGGTCGCGGGCGACGATGCCCGTCATGGCCCGTCGCCGTCCCTGCTGCCGGTCGGCCCGGGCTTCTCCCCTGCGGTATCCGTCGATCCGGGCCCCTGGCTCGCGGCCCCGGCGACCTCCCGGTCGTTCCGGACCACCTCGAGCTGCCGCGGCGTCTCGTACGGCCCGGCGGCGGCCCGGACGAAGACGTGCTCCTCCGGCTCGTCGAAGCCCGATGACTCCCGCCAGAACCGCAGGCACGGCCTGTTCTTGGCCGTGGGCAGGTACTCCGCGGTCACCCGATCGGCGCCGTGCCGCCGGGCCAGGTCGACCAGCACGGCCACCACCGTCTCCTCGACCTTCCGGCCCATGACCCGGCAGCTCAGGATGTAGTCCACGATGCGGGCCTCGCCGGCCTCGACGGCGATGCTGCCGATGCCGGTCAGGCCGGAATCGCCGAACCGGTCGGACACACGGAACGCCCGCAGCTCGTGGTCGGGATCGGCGAGCCAGCCGTCGAGCTCCGCCTCGGTGAGCCGGCGCGTCGTCAGGTTCATCTGGTTGGTCTTGTTCAGCAGCTGGAGGATCCGGGCCCGGTTCGACTCGTTCAGCCGCTCCACCGTGACCACCGTCTCCAGGCTGCCGAGCCAGTCGTCCAGGGTCGAATACGTCTGCCGGGTCTCCGAACGCTGCCGCTCCGAGGCGTACATCTTCGCACGGGCCACGTCCTCCTGCGTGATGGACGGGATGTCGAAGCAGCGCAGGGCCTGGAGCGCCGCCACGTAGTCCCGGGGGTCCTCGGGCCACTCCGGGACCAGCACCTCCGGCAGCGCCTCCCGGACCCGGGCCCGCTCCACCGGGTTGTCGTCGATGAACACCGCCGACTGGAGCCCCAGGTTCACCTCCCGCATCAGCTCGGCGATGTTCCGGGCCTTGTCCTGCCAGTTGATCCGCCAGCCCGCCAGGTCGTCCTGCTTCAGCACCATCTCCGGGTGGCTCGCCATGGCCTCGAGGGCCACCGACTCCTCGTTCTTGCTCACCACCGCCAGGAGCAGGCCCCGGGCGGTCAGCGCCTTCAGCGCCCGCTGGAAGGCGACGTAGCCCTCGCCCATGGCGTCGTGCCCGCCCAGCCGCAGCGCTTCCCAGCCCACGTCGCCCACGATCCCGCCCCAGAGCGTGTCGTCCAGGTCCAGGATCACGATCTTCCGGGCCTCACCACGGACCCCCTCCAGCGCGGCCATCACGTCCGCCGCGGCCTCCCGGAAGACGGCGTTCCCGAACGGCACCTTCGCCATGTGCCAGAGCCGCGTGCTGAACGCCTCGGAGCCCGCCGCCTGGAGCCACGCCGACGCGTCCAGGACGAACGCGTTCGGGACCTCCCGCAGCCGCCCGGCCAGCCGGAGGTTCATGCTCGCCAGCGCGTGGGTGATGCCGAACGGTTCGTGGGCGTCGAGCATGCCCCAGCCCCGGTGCGGACCCGTCCGGGTCCACGAGGGGACCAGCAGAGTGCCGGTCCGGTCGGCCGCGGCGACCAGCAGGTCCGCGTACCGGTCGACCTCGTCCAGGAGCCCGTCCCGCTCGACCCGCTCATAGGCCAGCAG
>CAYMLW010000106.1:0-12175 GCA_964391035.1 uncultured Gemmatimonadaceae bacterium | reverse complement strand
GCAGGCGGGCGTTCGCGGGAACCGCCCTCGCCGCGGCGGGCGGGGCGCTGGGCGCGCTGGCTCGATACGGCCTTGGCGGCTGGGTCCAGAGCCGGGCCGGGTTCTTCCCGTTGGGGACGCTGGCGGTCAACGTGCTCGGCAGCTTCCTGCTGGGTTTCGTCTTCCGCTACCTCGAGACCCTCGCGATCCCGCCGGAGTGGCGGGAGGCGGTGACCATCGGATTCCTCGGGGCGTTCACCACATTCAGCACGTTCAGCTTCGAGGCCGTCGCTCTGGTCCAGGACGGGGATATCGGGCGGGCCGCGAGCTACGTCGTTGCCAGTGTCGTCCTGGCCCTGGTCGCCGTCCTGGCCGGGCTGGGGCTCGGGGATCTCTCCGTACGCGGGAGGTAGCCATGACGCATCGCTTCACCGGAGAACGGACGCTCATGCGGATCTTCCTGGCCGAGACGGACCGGTGCGAGGCGAAGCCCTATCAGGGACGGCCGCTCTACGAAGCGATCCTCCTGACGCTGCGCGACCACGGCTTCGCCGGCGCGACGGTGCTGCGGGGCGTGGCCGGGTTCGGGGCCAGCACGCAGCTCCATACCGACCGGGTACTCCGCCTCAGCCACGATCTGCCCGTGGTGGTGGAGGTGGTCGACCGGGAGGAGGCGATCCAGGCGGTCATCCCCGACCTGGACGAGATGATCGACGGCGGCCTGATCACGCTGGAGCGGGCCCGGGTCATCCTCTACCGACCGGCCCGCCCCGTGGACGAGGACCGCTGGCGCTCCCGGGCCGAGGGACTCCGGCCGGACGATGAGCCGGAGCGGTCGTCGTGAGAGGCCTCCGGCGGGCGATCGCGGTCTGGATGGTGGCCGGGGTCGCGGTCGCGGCGGCTGGCGCTGGCACGCTCACGACGGTGTCCGCCGGCGCGCTCGGGGCACGTTCGGATGCCGGGCAACCGGAGGGCGTCCACCGCGTGGTCCGTCTGGAGAACGACCGGGTCCTGGTGGTCGAGAACCGCTACGACCCGGGCGCGGAATCCGCCTTGCACACGCATGCCTCTCCACGGGTGGTCTACGTCCTCGACGGCGGCGCCGTCCGGCTGGTCGCGGAGGACGGCTCGACGACGGACGTCCGGCTCGAGCCGGGCATGACCATCTGGCGGCCGGCGGAGACCCACGTCGTGCGCAACACGGGCCGTACGACGGTCCGCCTCCTGGAGACGGAGGTCCGCGACCCGAGCTGAGGCGAGAATCGCACCGAGGGAGGGACGTCATGGAGCTGTATCTGGTGCAGCACGGAAAGGCACGATCGAAGGAGGAGGACCCGGAGCGGCCGCTGACGCCCGACGGACGTCGGGAGGTGGAGGCGGTCATGCTCCTGATGATGCGATTCAATGCCATCCACGCGAGCCGGGTGGTCCACAGCGGGAAGCGGCGGGCCGAAGAGACGGCCCGGATCATCGGAGACCAGCTCGAGGCGGACGTCGCCGAAGTCGACGGACTGGCCCCGAACGACGATCCCGGCCTCTGGCGTGAACGCCTCGAAGGCGACGAGCGAGACGTGGTCCTGGTCGGCCACATGCCCCAGCTCTCGCGGCTGGCCTCGCTGCTCCTGTGCGGAGACCCAGAGGCCGGGCTCGTCGAGTTCGCGAACGGCGGTGTGGTCTGCCTGCGCCGGGGGGACGGCCCGTGGACACTGAAATGGTCGATTCCGCCCGCCCTGGTCCAGTAGCCGCCGATCCGACACGAATGGAGCAGCCCACGCTGGAAACGGAGCGCCTCGTCCTGCGTCCCTTCACCGCCGCCGATGCCGGGGCGGTGCGGGAGCTGGCGGGCGACATCGACGTGGCGCGATACACGCTGCACATCCCCCACCCCTACACCCTCGAGGATGCCGAGACGTGGATCGCAGCTCAGCCCGGCGCCCTGGAACGGGAGCAGAGGGTGACGTACGCGGTCACGCTCGGCGGGAGCGTCGTCGGAGCCGTGGGACTGGTCCTCGCCCTCGAGCACGAGCGCGGGGAGCTCGGCTACTGGATCGGTCGGCCCTACTGGGGTCGGGGTTTCGCGACGGAGGCCGCCGCCGCCGTCGTTGACTGGGCGTTCCGCGAGCTGGGCCTGCGACGGGTCCACGCCAGCCATTTCCGGGACAATCCGCCGTCGGGTCGGGTCCTGCAGAAGCTCGGCATGCGCCATGAGGGCACGGCCCGGCAGCACATCCGGAAGTGGGACGCCTTTCTGGACGTCGAGCGGTACGGCCTGTTGAGGGACGATCGATAGATGGGCCATTTCCACCTCTTCGCCTACGGAACGCTGCGGGATCCGGGGCGACCGCCGGGGAGCGACCTCCTGCGAGACTGTGAGCGCGTGGGAGACGCGTCGGTCCGGGGGACGCTGTACGACGCCGGCTCATACCCGGCCCTCGTCCTCGACGGCACCGACACCGTGCCGGGCATCATCTGGCGCTGCCCCGCCGACCTGCTGCCGCGCCTCGACCGATACGAGGGCGTGGACGAGCGGCTCTTCCGGCGCGTGGCCCTCCGCATCGGTGACCTCGCCTGCTGGCTCTTTGTGGCTGGGCCTCGACTCGGCGAACGCCTGGCTCCCGACCGGCGGATCCGGCGGATCGAGACCCGTGCGGAGGACCCGGGGAGACCGTATCTTTGATCCTCCCCGTATCCAGTCCGGGTGAACCGTGCTCACCGCCACTCACATCTCCCTCGTCTTCCTCGGGATCCTCATCGTCATGGTCCTCCTCGAGGTCAGGAAGCTGAGCCGTCGGCCGGAGCCAGGCCGTCGTCTCGAGGAGCAAGTCGAGCACCTCTCCCAGCAGATTGAGCGGATCGGCCCGAACGAGATGGTCCTGCCGGGCGGCGCACGGCTGGTGGCGGCGGAGCGACGATTCGAGACCCTCTCGGAACAGCTCGAACGGCTGGGTGAATCCACGGAAGAGCTGTACGGGACCCTCCTCACCGAGGAGGGCGTGCGCCGCCTCGTCACGGGACTCGAACAGCTTCAGGCCGAGCTCTCCATGGCCCGCTCCCTCTTCGAAGAGACGGCCCATGAGCTGGGGCAGGCTTCCGACTCCCTCGCTTCCGCGGGAGCCGCGCTCCGGCGGATAGAGACCCAGCTCGAGGACGTGCTCGTCCTGGCCCCCGCCACGGCGGAGGGCGACGACGCCTGAGGCCCGGGCCTCCCGGGATCAGACCACCGCCCGGACGGCCCACCAGAAGAGGGCGGCCAGCCCGACCACGAGCGCGGCAAGGGCCACGACGATCCCGACGAGCACGAGCACACTCCGCCGATGGGCCTCACGGGCCGGGCCCGCCCACGACTCCAGCAGCGCCATGTTCCGGCTGTTCGCCTTCCAGCCGGCATCGAACAGGTCGCCCAGGACGGGTACCGAGCCGACCAGCGTGTCGATCAGGACGTTCACGAGCATGCGCCCGATCAGCTCCTTCGGTGCGCCGCTGCGCCAGGCCACGAAGAGGATGTAACCGGAGCCGAGCGCCGCGGCCACGTCGCCTCCCACGGGGAGCAGTCCGAGGATGGGATCAAGGCCGAATCGGATGGACGTGCCGGGGACCCGGAGGCTGCGGTCCAGGAGCCGGGCCAGCGTTTTGGCGCGGCCGAACCGTCCGGGCCGGGGCTCGGGTGTGTCGCGGGTCATGCTGCCAGCGCCCCGATCGAAACGGCCGCGGCCCGGATCTCCGCCTCGGTGTTGTAGTAGTGGGGTGAGAGCCGGAGCGCGCTCTCGACGCCCTTCTCCTCCAGGTCGATCACCGCCCCCACCCGATCCACCGCGCTCGTGTTGACCCCCTGTTCACGCAGCGCCTCGACAACCCCGCCGGCATCGTGTCCCCGGATGGCGATCGTCACGATGGCGCACAGCTCCGGACCCCGATCGAGAACCCGCACGCCGTCCACCCTCTCCAGCTCGGCCCGCAGCGCCGCCGCGAGCGACCGGGCGCGATCGCGTGCCGTCTCGATCCCGACTTCCCCGGCGTACCTGACCGCCTCGCCCAGCCCCAGGACCAGCGCATACGGAAACTCCCAGTTCTCGAAGCGCCGGGCATCATCCCGGAGCCGATACGCATCGGCGGCGATCCAGTCGGCGGCGCGCATGTCGATGTGCAGCGGCCGGAGCCCCGCCTCCAGCGCCCGGTCCGAGACGTACAGGAACCCGATTCCCCGGGGGCCACGGAGGAACTTGCGGGCCGTGGCGGCCAGGAAGTCGCAGTGCAGAGCCTCCACGTCCACGGGCATCTGGCCCACGGCCTGACACGCATCCACGAGGTAGGGCACGCCCGCCTCGGCGCACAGGGCGCCCGCCGCCTCCGCCGGCTGGACCAGGCCGGAGCTGGTCGGGACCCACGTCAGGGCGACCAGGCGAGGCCGTCGCTCCCGGAGCAGCGCCGCCACGCTGTCCGGGTCCACGCCGCCCTCCGGCCGGTCCGCCGCACGGACCACTTCGACTCCGCGCCGCTCCGCCAGCGAGAGGTACATGAGCTGGTTGGACGCGTAGTCGTTCCGGGTCGTCACGATCACGTCGCCGGGTACGAAGTCGTAGGCCGAGAGCGCCTGGGCGAAGGCCACCGTGGCGTTCTCCACCACCGCGATGTTGCGCGCCCCGGCTCCGACCAGCCCGGCCGTGGCCTCGTACGCCGCCTCGATCCGCGATCGGGCGTCGTCCGCCGCCTCGTAGCCGCCCAGCCGGACCTCCCGATCCAGGTGGTCCCGGATTATCGACACCACCGGCTCCGGCATCAGCGCGGCGCCGGCGTTGTTCAGGTGGATGCGACCCGCCAGCGCCGCCGGCGTGTCCCGCCGCCACCGCTCCAGAGCGTACCGTTCCACCTCGTCCATGGATCCTCCCCCCTCGGCTCTGTGAAGCTCGTCTTCTGGAGCCCGACCCCGTCAGAGCCTGAACAGATAGCTCACCTTCACGAACAGACCCTCCGCCGTGGGCTCCAGCTCGCCGAACCGGTACGTGTCCGAGCCTTCCCGGAGCCGGCTCCAGCCGGCGTAGACGATGGTCCCCGGCGACGGCTCGTACGACACCAGCAGGTCGTACTGGAGCTCTCCCTCGTCGAGTCTCGTGCTGGCTGCCCCGTCGATCACCAGCGGCGAGCCGGAGACGTGTCGGAGCGCGTCCCGCTGCTGGAGATCGTACTGGACGATGGCCCGGACGAAGAGCGCCTTCGTGAACTGATACTGGAGCTTCGTCCGCGGTATCCGGGCCACGCTGAACTCACCGCCGCCGGCCCGCTCGATCCGGGAGTAGTTGAACGACAGCTCGGCGGCGAAACCCATGGGGAACCGGAGACTCGCGGTCGGACCGAGGGACAGCTCGACGCCCCGGGTCGCCTCCGAGTAGATCGGGACCTCGCCGTACTGGATCCGGCCCCGGAGCGACAGCCATGGGACCGGCCGCGCCCGGCCGAACAGCTGCACACCCAGCAGGTGCTCCAGGCGGTCCGGCACCGCGAAGGGGGCCGTGCCGCCGGCGGTCTCGATCCGGTAGTCGCCGTACTCGTCCGGGTCGAACGAGAAGTAGCCGTCGGTCACGCGCAGGTTGAACCCGTTCGAGCCACGGAGGCTCACGTCGAACCCCGCCTCCAGCCGGGCCTCCTCGAACGACCGCCCGGCCCACAACTCGTCGTGGTCGTAGTACGCCTGGAACTCGAGCTGGGGGCCCCAGTCCTCGAGCCAGGCGCCGGGCTCGTTGAGGAACGTGTAGCGCGTCTCCCCCCTCACCTGCGTGTCCCCGACCCTCCGGATGAAGCCGCTCCGGGCCCGGAACTCCGGATGCACATCCTCGATCGACGCCTCCCACGAGAACACCTGGCCGCTCCTGGACAGCTGCGCGGAGAAGAGAGGACCGAACAGGTCCTCGGCGTGCTCGTCGTCCAGCTCCCGGGACCACGCCCCGGCCAGCTGCGCCGTGAGCGTGTAGCGCTCGCCGAACAGGAGCCGCGCGTCCAGCGAGCCCACCCGGTTGTGGGCAGAGCCGTCCAGCAGCGTCCGGTCCGTGTACAGCGCCCCCACCGTCGAGCCCCGGCCCACGTCCCCGCGCAGGCGCACGAGGTTGAAAGCCGCACGGTCGCTCGCCTCGTCGAACGTGATGGGGCTCTCGTCCACCGCGCCCAGGTATCCCACGTTGAACGCGCCCACCTTCCCCGTCAGTTTCGCCCCGCCCACGGGATCCACGATCGCCCGCGTGTAGACCAGTCGCTGGGGCGTGTTGAAGACCTCCGTACCCTCCAGGAAGAACGGCCGCTTCTCGGGGAAGAACAGCGCGAACCGCTCGTTCACCGCCACCTGCCCCGCGTCCGCCTCGACCTGCGAGAAGTCCGGGTTCACCGTCGCGTCCAGAACCAGGTTCGGCGTCAGCCCGAGCCGGGCATTCAGACCGAACGCCGGCTCGAAGTCCTCCCGGACGAGCTCGCCGGCATCGCTCAACGCGCCGGTCCGCTTCCCCGTCGCCACCGGGTTGAGCTCCACCAGGCGACGAGGCTCCAACCCCCGGATCCCCACCAGCCGACCATTCAGCTCCAGCTGGTTCGCCGCGTCCGCCGTCAGCGGCGCCCACGACGACTTGTACTCCGTCCGGTAGATCTCCCGGTTCACGTTCAGGCCCCACGTCTGCTCCGGCGCGTCCCTGAACCGCAGGCTCACGAACGGGATCCGGATCTCTGCCACCCACCCGGTCTCCGTCAGCCGGCCGGACGACTCCCACAGGAAGTCCGGTGCGAAGTCGATGGGTGGACCGAACCGCCGCTGCGCTCCCTCCACCCACAGACCGTCCGCCTGGATCCCCCGGGGATTCACGTAGAACACGTACGCCTGCGAGTTGTCGTTGAACGTGTCCAGCGTGATCCGGACCCAGTCGTCGTTCGTTACACCATCGTCCCGCTCCGTCAACGACGCCCGGATCCGTTCGGGCTCACCGTCATGCGCCACCACCCCGAAGTATACGGCGTCCGGACCGTACATGACCCGGACCTCCGTCTCCTCCAATGCCGGCACGCCCTCCGATGGCTCGTATCGCGTGAACCCCGTCAGCACCGAGGCCTCCGCCCACGACGGCTCCTCCAGAACCCCGTCCACCCGCACCGCCGGCGACTCCGCCCGCGCGGCCTCCACACGCAGCTCGCCCGCGTCCCCGCGGTACACCGTGTCCGCGGGAACCACCAGCCCCGCAGCCAGAAGTAGTCCGATCACCTGCCCCCCGAATCCGTGTCCCCCGTACACCGGCCGTGTATCTTATCAGGACGCACATCCCGGCCCAAACGCTGGGCCGGCGTTCCCGCCCGCTGGTTGACAGGGGCGGACCGGGCGGATACGTTATCGATAACGATTATTGTTAATACGCCAACCCCGAGGAGGGCTCCCCATGGATCCGAATGTCAGGCAGTTGATCAACGAGCAGATCGTGCACGAGTTCTACGCGTCCCATCTTTATCTCGCGGCTGCGGCGCACTTCGAGTCACAGAACTACGCGGGATTCGCGCAGTGGATGCGGCTCCAGTCGGAGGAGGAGAAGGAGCACGCGATGAAGCTGTTCGACTACCTGGTCGAGCGTGGGGAGAAGATCGAGCTGGGCCAGATCGACGAGCCGCCGGTGGACTTCGGGACGCCATTGGAGGCGTTCAAGGCGGCGCTGGCGCACGAGCGGAAGGTGACGGGTCTGATCCACGGGATCTACGAGGCGGCGGTGGAGGCGAAGGACTACCCGACGCAGGTCATGCTCCAGTGGTTCATCGAGGAGCAGGTGGAGGAAGAGGACGTGACGGGCAGCGCGGTGGATCGCCTGGAGATGGCGGGCGACAGCAACGCGGCGCTGATGTTCCTGGACGCGGAGTTCGGCAGGCGTACGGAGACGCACTGATCGCGATCCGATGCCGGTGGAGCATCACATCCGGGTCCCTCGCACCGCGCGGTATTTCGTGCTGGGGGACCCGGAGGTCTGTGAGGAGGTCTGGTTCGTGATCCACGGGTATGGCCAGGCCGCGCGGAGGTTCATCGAGCGGTTCGAGGGGCTGCCGGAGGTGGCGGCCGGGTCGCGCTGTGTGGTCGGGCCGGAAGCGTTGTCCCGGTTCTATGTCGAACGGGAGATCGGGCCGCACGGTCCGGAGTCCCGGGTCGGTGCATCGTGGATGACGCGGGCGGCGCGGGAGCACGAGGTCCATGACTACGTGGGCTACCTGGACCGTGTGGCGGCGGCGGTTCTGGGGTCCGGGGGTGGTGCGGTCACGCCGGAGGCGCCGGCGGCCGAGCCGGTGGGCGGAAGCGGCCGTCGTCTGGTGGTCCTGGGGTTCTCGCAGGGCTGCGAGACGGCGTCGCGTTGGGTGACGTACGGCAGGATCCGTCCGGACGAGCTGGTGCTCTGGGGCGGCGGGCTTGCGACCGATCTCGACCGGAATCCGGCGGTGGCCGCCCTGGGCCGGCTCCGCCTGCGGCTGGTGGTCGGCGACGAGGACGGCTGGGGCGGTCGGCGTTCAGCCGAAACGGACCGCTGGCTGGACGCGCAGGGTCTCGCCGCCGAGCGCCTGGGGTACGCAGGGGGTCACCGGGTGGACCCGGACGTCCTGCGTCGCCACTGGGGCTGAGGTGGTCGTCTCCGAGAACTCGGTGTCGCAGAACACCCCTTCGACCGTCTGGGTACGGGTTTCCGGATCGAACGTGACGTCGATCTCGATGGGGCATGTGCCGGTACGGCCATCGTCCGCCGCCCAGTCCAGCTCCCCGTCGAGGCTCAGCGTCTGGAGCCCGGCCCGCCGCCAGTCCTGCCAGGCGTGGTGCGCCTCGACGTCCAACTCGCCGTCCAGCGTGATCACGACGGGACCCTCCTCCTCCCGGTCGTAGGCGCGGGCGCAGCTCTGGTAGAGGTGGGTGGCCGTGAAGTCGTCCGTACGGCTGCGGGCCTCGACATCCCAGACCCGGACCCGCGTCCCGTCGAATGCCTCGTCGCCGCCCTCGGCACACGGAAGCGTCAACGAGACCTCCACGGTGGTCGTGATGGCAGGCAGCAGCCGATCGTCCGGGGGCGCGGCGTCGATCGTCCGGCCATCCGAGGTGACCTCGAACGTCGAGCCGATGACCGCCCGGGCGATCCCGGCCACTTCCTCTTCCGTCAGCCCGTCCCGCTCCGGACCGGCGGCGTCCTGGCACCCGGCGAGCACCAGGGCGATCGGGATGGCGACCAGCGTTCGCCTGACCATGGTCTCCTCCATCCTCCCGGTTGCGAGCTCCTCGTCGCGGTGTCGAGCTCCGGCCGGATGGCCGGCGCCATGCCGGCGGAGGCGTCGACCGCGTACCTATCGAGTATACATCCGCGTCGCCGGATCCGTCAGGTCGGCGTCAGCAGCGAGTCGACCGCCGCCAGGAGCTCGGGGTCGTCCCGATGGAGCGGACCCAGGCGGCGCCACGCGATCCGGCCGCCGCGGTCGATCAGCACCGTGAGGGGGACGCCCGTCGCCCCGAACGCGGTCAGCGCCCCATGGTCCGGGTCCAGCCACACGTCGTAGGTCATGCCCAGCTCGTCGACGAAAGCCCGGACCTGGTCCGTGACGGCCCGGCCGTCCACGCTGATGCCCACCACGCGGAGCCCGCGGCCGGAATGCGCCTCGTGCAGCGCCTGGAGCTCCGGGATCTCCTGCCGACAGGGTACGCACCAGGTGGCCCATACGTTCAGCAGAACCACCTCGCCTTCGAGCCCGGCCAGGCGGACCGGATCGCCGCCGAGGGTCACGGCCCGGTACGACGGCGCCGGGTCGCCCGGGCCCGGGGGGGCGGCGCCACCCACGTCGCTCCCGGCGGCCCGATCGCCCTCACCGGGATCCCCGCCGCAGGAGAGGAGGACCGCGGCCAGAAGCAGGGCGCCGGCCGGGGCCACGATTCGGCCCGGCCGGATCATGGCGCCATCTCCTGGCGGCCGAGCACGGCATGGAGAGTGCCGATCCGGGTGGCGCCGTCCCGTGCCTCGGTGAACGCGAACAGCACCTGTTTGCCCAACCCGGCCATCCGGGGGAACCCGTTGACCCGCTCCGCGGTCGTGCTCCCCAGCGAGGCTCCATTGATCGGGTTCCCCGCCCCGTCGAGCATCAGGAACCGGATCTCCGCCCCGTGGGCTGTCCGCTGGAGCCAGACCACGGCCGCCCCGTCCTCGAGGAGCTCGACATCGACGCGGCCCATGGCGCCGCCCCGGTCGATGCGGATCGGCTCGTCGAAGCTGGCGCCGCCGTCGTCGGAGAAGGCGAGGAGGACCCGCCCGTCACCGTCTTCGGTCGTGGCTTCAGCCTCTGCCGGGGCCGCCTCTGGCGTTTCCTCGTCGTCCGCGTCCTGTCGCGGCCCGTCCGCTCGCTGCGGCGCGGCGGTGAACCACGCCACGGCCACTCGCCGGCCGGAGGCGTCGATGGCCGGGCCGTTCACCGGGCAGGCATCGATCACCCACCCGTCCCGGTGCACCGGTGTCGGCGCCGTCCATTCGCCGGCCACGCGGCGGACGACCCGGATGTCCCGGACCTCGTCCGGGGTGCGGCCCCGGTAGACGGCCACCGGCACGCCGTCGGCCACGGCCACATCGGTCTGGCAGCAGTCGCAGGTAGCGGGGTCCAGGAGCGCTTCCGGTCCGAGCTCGCCGGACCGGGTCACGACCGTGGATCGGAGCGTCATCGGGTTGCCGTCCACGGTTTCCCGGCCGTCCAGCCACACCGCCCCGATCTCTCCGTCCGTCGGGAACAGGGCGACGAAGCCGTGCTCGGCCTGGACCGAGTCGCGGTGGGGCACGATGTCCTCGCTCCAGCTGGCGCCGCCATCCCGCGACAGCGCGAGGCGTACGTCGTAGGCGTACGTGTCCGGACCGCTCTTCTCGAGCCAGTGGGCCGCCAGGGTTCCGTCGTCCAGCACGAGCAGCGACGGGAAGTCGGCCCAGTTCACGAAGAGGCTGTCCCGGTCCATCACCGTGCCCGGCTCCGACCACGCTCCGCCGTCCCAGCGGGCGAAGCGGAGTGCGTGGCGACCCGGCTCCGTCGGCTCGAGCCAGCTCAGGTAGAAGCCGTCGGGGCCGACCGTCAGGTTGGGCTCCGCACTGCCCGAGCCGGCGGGCGAGTCGATGGTGTACACGAGCAGCCCGGACTCGCCACCGCAGCCGGTGGCCAGGAGGGTAGCGAGCAGAGCGAGCAGCAAGCGGCGGATTCCCATACCTGTCTCCCGATCAGTTGAGCCGCACGATGGCCGTGTTGAGCGCGCTCGCGAAGCCGACCCAGAGGAGGTAGGGAACCATCAGGACCCCGGCCCAGGTCGAGTGGCGGAAGAAGAGCACCGTCGTCGCCAGGATGGCCAGCCAGAGGACGCCCACTTCGACCAGGGCCCAGCCCGGACTGCGGAGCGCGAAGAAGATCCCGGACCAGGCCAGGTTGAGAGCGAGCTGGACGAAGAAGAGGGTCAGGGCCGCGTTGGCGCCGTCGAATCCCGCCTGCTTCCAGACCAGCCAGGCCGCCACGGCCATGGCCGCGTAGAGCACCGTCCACACCGGCCCGAACACCCACGAGGGCGGGTTCCACGACGGCTTGACCAGCGAGCCGTACCACTCCGGCTGCCCCAGCGATGTCCACCAGCCACCGATGCCGGCCACCGCGAAGCACGCGGCCAGAAAGCCGAGAAGAGCCAGCCACTTCATGCGACTACGCCCTCACCGTCCTTCCGGAGCCGGTCGGGCCACCGGGCCCCCGGCTTCGACCCATGCACGGAACCCGCCGGCCACATGGGCCACATCGCCGAGGCCCATGACCATGGCCGTCCTGGCCGCCAGCGCTGACCGGCCGCCGGCCGCGCAGTAGAAGATCACGCGCCGGCCCGAGTGGAATACCGCCCGTCGCTCGGGCCGATCCGAGTCGATGTGGAACTCGAGCACACCCCGCGGCACGTGCGCGGCGCCCGGGATCCAGCCCAGCCGGGCGATCTCGTCGGGCTCGCGCAGGTCGACGAACACCACGTCGTCGTCGCCGTGCCACGCGATGGCCTCGGCGGCCGGCACGGCGGTGACCACGGCGTCGGCTTCCGCGACCATCTCGCGGGCGGTCTTCGGCCCGTCGAGCGTCCCCGTACGGGTGTCCGCGGCCGGGGCGGCGGCCGCCGCCGGACCGCGATCGGTCGGTGAGCGGTCGGGCACCGGGCTGCAGG
>CAYMLW010000105.1:0-12220 GCA_964391035.1 uncultured Gemmatimonadaceae bacterium | reverse complement strand
TCCAGTACGTCCGTGACCCCGGCCACCGCCAGCCCGATCCCCAGCATCCGCGACTCGTCCATGAGCGCCAGGACCCACAGCGCCGGCAGCAGGAGCAGCCGGAGCACGGTCAGGTAATCGGCAGGACTCAGACGTGGGCGGTGCATCGCAACCGTGTACCCCGGTCCGGGGCCGGTGGGTCCGGGACGACGCGGCACCGCTGCATCCCGGCCGGCATCACCCCCGACGATCCCCGCCCACCCCTTCCACTCTCGGGTCGTCCAGGTCCCGGATCCTGCCCAGGAGTCCGCGATGGGCCCCGACCAAGTACGCCGCGATGGCCAGCGCCGCGATCAGGCTCGAGACCACCACCAGCCACGGCGACAGCAGGTTGCCCACGAGCACCGTCAGGGCCAGCACCGCAGCGTAGCTCAGGACCGTGGCGGCCAGGAACAGGAAGAAGGCCAGGTACCAGAACTCCGGGTGCAGCTCCGTCTCGTGGACGAGCCACGCGGCGAAGAAGCCGAAGCCGAGGAAGGCCACGAGATGGATGCCGTTGAAGGCGATCACCAGCCCCGGATCCACCGTGACGACGGATGGGTCCCGGAGCCCCGCGAACAGCGCCTCCCCGAGCAGCGCCGCCGTGTAGAACGGAGACCCGCCCTGAATGGCGTTCCACAGGGCGAAGAACGCCGCAACGACAACGTACCCGATCAACCCCGCGACCAGACCGTCGATCCACATGCGCCTGCGTTCAGCGTTCATGGCGAGCTCCTGCGCTGGGCGTTGCCGGAGGGAGTCGGTATCAAGATGCCGCCGCCGCCGCCGGCCCGGTATCGGGAAATCCCTCATTCGCTGTGGGGAGAACCGCGGAAATCCTTGCGCCGCATTCGAGGCGGAAGCATCTTTGAATCAACCTGCCGGCGGGAGTCCCCCCGGCGGGTTTTTTCGTTGAAGTACCTTCCGCGTGGAGGTGAAGCATGAGCGGAACGTACAGACACCTGGAACCGGGCCGGTACCGGCTTCACGTGGAGCAAGGACAGGGACCGGCCGGGATCCGACGCCCGGACGGCCGAGACGTGGTCCTGGGCGTGACCGGTGGCTCCCGGTCGTTCAGCCTCGACCGGGGCGAGCGGATCTACTTCTGGTGGCGAGGCCCCCGGCCGCGCTCCGGGGTCCGTCTCGTGCCCGACCGGGGCGATCGCGCCCAGCGGATGGGCCGCGGCACGGAGATGGCCAGCGGCACGCAGATGGCCAACGCCGAGAGCTGAACCGAGGTCGGTGCCGCACCCGGGGATCATGCCCCGGAGACGGCGCGGCGTCACCCGGCGGCGATCAGCAGGTCCCCGGGCACGAGGAGCCAGTCTGCGTACCAGATCAGGTCGGCGATCCCCGTCCATACGTCCAGCAGTGTGTCCTCGTCGCGCCAGTCGAGGGGGCCGCCATCGGCCGCCTCGAAGCGAGGGTTGCTTTCCGTGCCGTAGATCCTGACCACGCTGTACCCGTCGTGCCGGATCACGCCATCCAGTCGACCATTCGACTGGATGGCGGCCTCGATATCGACCTGGTCGATGCCGCCGTAGAACCCGACCTGGAAGTCGAACTCGGCCCACTCCAGCGCTTCGTACCGGCTCGACGCCCAGCCTTCCAGCTCGAGCGACCGGCCGTCCCGCCAGAAGTCGTAGGCCATGTAGAGCTCGTCCCGGTCCCGACTCCGGCTCCAGCTGAGCTGCTGGATCATGGCCAGCTCCACCACGCCCCCGTCGCCCAGGCTGCCCTCGACGCCCAGCTCCATGTCCCCTTCCTCGTAGGACCCCGAGCCGTCGAGCCAGACCACGTAGTCCGCCACCACCCGAGCCGTACCCGTCTCCCGGACGGCCCGGACACGGGTGCCTTCGGTCAGACTGTCGTCCTCATCGGTGATGTCCAGGTACCCGACCTCCCTAAGCGGCCGCGCGGGGTAGCCCGTCTCGGGGTCCATCCGGTAGAGGATGAAGCGTACGCCGGCCAGGGGGGCGCCGCCCCAGCCGCTGATCACGTAGCCGTCCCGGTGGTCCCATACCAGCGTCTCGCCCACCATGCCGGGCGGCAGCGTGAAGGGAGCCAGCCCCCGGGGTTCCGCCAATGCCGTGGCACCGGCCGGCCCGCCGCTGTCCCCGCGAGACCGTAGAGCGCGCCCCCGGCGACCGGCCTCGAGGATGCTTCGCTGCCGATCGGCCCGTAGCGAGACCGCGCCGGCCAGCGATGGGCTGCCGTAGTAGTCGAGCGTCGCCACGGCCAGGTCCAGGCCGAGGAGGAGATCGGTGGAGGATTCGATGGGCTCGAGGATCTCCTCGAGATGGATCAGCGTGGTCGACGGGTCGTAGTAGTGGACGACCTCGACGGGATCGTCGCAGGCCGCCAGACCCACCACCAGCAGCAGGGGCAGGAACCGTGCACCGGATTCGATCCCGTTCGTTCGAGCCATGATACGCCTCCCCTCCGGGTCGCCGGGTGCGGCAGAGGATCGCCCCGGCCCTACGGAGACGTACAGAGGCCCCGAGCGGATTGTTCCTCCCGCTCACGGCCCCGGGCGTTCCCGGCGTCGTGGGCCCCGGCCTCAGTGCCGGAAGACGCGTCGTCCGGTGAAGACCATGGCCAGGCCGTGCTCGTCGGCCGCGGCGATGACCTCCTCGTCCCGGACCGAGCCTCCCGGCTGGATGATGGCCGACGCACCGGCCTCCGCGGCGGCGTCCACGCCATCGCGGAAGGGGAAGAAGGCGTCCGAGGCGACCACCGCGCCCTCCAGGTCCGCGTCCTGGTCGTGGGCCTTCATGACTGCAATCCGTGACGCGTCCACGCGGCTCATCTGCCCCGCCCCGATCCCGACCGTCGTCCGGTCCCTGGTCAGGACGATGGCGTTCGACTTGACCACCGCCGCCGCGCGCCACCCGAACCGCAAGTCCCGCCACTCCCGCTCGTCCGGCTGCCTTTCGGTAACCACCTTCCAGGCGTCCTCCGGGAATCGCATGGGCATCCGGTGCTGGGCCAGGAGCCCGCCCCGGACCCGCTTGAAGTCCAGCTCGGCGTCGGGCGCGGCTTCGATGGGGAGCTCGATCAGTCGCAGGTTCTTCTTCTGCTGGAGCACCTCGAGGGCTTCCGCCTCGAACGAGGGGGCCACGATCACTTCGAGGAAATGGCTCGACATCGCCTCCGCCGCCGCGCCGGTCACCGGGACGTTCAGCGCCACGATCCCGCCGAACGCGGACATCGGGTCGCAGGCCAGGGCCCGGCGATAGGCATCCTCGTCGTCCTCGCCCAGGGCCAGTCCGCACGGCGTCGTGTGCTTGATGATGCAGCACGCCGTTCCCTCGTCCACGGACCAGGCCGACGCGCCCATCACCGCGCCCTCGATGTCGATCAGATTGTTGAACGACAGCGCTTTGCCGTGGAGTTGCCTCATCCCGGGCAGCGTCCCGGCCCCGGCCCCCTCCTCCCGGTAGAACGCGGCCGGCTGGTCCGGGTTCTCGCCGTACCGGAGCTCCTGGACCAACGAGAGGCGAAGCGTGAGCTCGGCGGGGAATCCGTCCCCGGCTCCGGCCACCGATCCGGCAGCGGCGGCGTCGGAGAGGTACTCGGCGATGGCGGCGTCGTAGGCCGCGGTGTGGGCGAAGACCCGGGCCGCCAGCTCCCGCCGCAGCGTGTGGTCTACGGCGTCGCGGCGGAGCGCGTCGAGGACCCGGTCGTAATCGGCGGGGGCCACCACCGCCAGCACACGGGTATGGTTCTTGGCCGCCGACCGCAGCATGGACGGCCCGCCGATGTCGACCTGTTCCATGGCCTCGTCGATCCCGGCCCCGTCCGCCACGGTCTCCCGGAACGGGTACAGATTCACCACCACCAGGTCGACCGGCTGGTAGCCGTGCTCGTCCAGTGCCGCCCGGTCAGCATCGCGGCCCGGACGCGCCAGGATCCCCGCGTGCACCGCGGGATGGAGCGTCTTGACCCGGCCGTCCATCATCTCCGGGTGGCCCGTCACAGCCTCGACGTCCACCACGTCGATGCCGGCCTCGCGGATGACCCGGGCGGTGCCGCCGGTCGACACCAGCTCCCAGCCGAGATCCGCCAGTCCCCGGGCCAGTTCCGGCAGCCCCGTCTTGTCCGATACGCTGAGGATCGCTCTCGGCATCCCTCGTCCTTGTCGTTGCTCGTTTCTCGTGACTCGCGACGCGCGGTTCCCCGCCGTTCAGTCGAGTCCGAACAGCCGTCGGATCCCGGCCCCGTCCGGCTCCCCGCCCTCCTTGAGCGCGAAGCATGCCGTCTCGCTGACCGGCGGAATCGCGTCCTGGACCGCCGCCGATGCGTCGCCGCCCTCCGCGGCTACCAGCACCCGGACCAGCCACTCCACCGCGGCCGGGTACAGCGCATGCTCGACCCGGAGCACCCGGTCGGCCAGCGTCTCGACCGTGTCGGCATCGAGAACCGGCACCGGCCACTGGGCCAGGATCCGGCCTTCGTCGTAGCGCTCGTTCACGAAGTGCACGGTGGGCCCCGTGATGCGGCAGCCGGCGTCCAGCACCGCCCGGTGCACGTGCCGTCCGTACATTCCCTTCCCGCCGAATGCCGGGAGCAGGGCCGGGTGGATGTTGAGGATCCGGTAGGCGAACCGGCGCACGACATCGGCCGGCACGAGGCGGGTGTAGCCGGCCAACGCCATGATGTCCGCGTCGGCCGATCCGAGGGCGTCCAGCAGGTCCGCCGTGACCGCCGCGATGGGCCGGGTGGCGACCGGGATATGGTGGGACGGGATGCCGGCCGCCTCGGCCCGCTCCAGCGCGCCGGCATCGGACCGATCGCTGATGACCAGGGCGATCTCCGCCACGTTCCGCTTCGGCTCGAAGTGGTCGATCAGAGCCTGGAGGTTCGTTCCCCCGCCCGATGCGAAGACCGCGATCCGCTGAATCATGCCCACCTCCCCGGATGGTCGGGTGCAAGAAACGGGTTGCCCACGCGTTCCCGACCTACCGTGGTCACGGGGCCGTGACCGGTGTAGAGCTCCGTGTCGTCGGGGAGCGTGAGCACCTGCTCCCGGATGGACCGCATCAGCTCCTGGTAGTTCCCGCCGGGCAGGTCGCTCCGGCCGATGGAGCCGGCAAAGACAACGTCGCCTACGAAGCACGGCCCCGAGGGCGCATACAGGATCACGTGGCCCGGCGAGTGGCCCGGCGCGTGCCGGACCTCCAGAACGCACTCGCCGAACTCCACGGTGTCCCCGTGCTCTAGGGTTTCGGTGGTCGGAGGCGGCGGCCGGACCTCGAAGCCGAACATGCGCGCCTGCTCCATGACCCCCTGGTAGAGCGGTCGGTCGGCGGGATGCAGGTAGACCGGGGCGTCGACCCGGTCGAGCAGGTCGGCCACACCCTCGATGTGGTCCAGGTGGGCGTGGGTCAGCACGATCGACCGCAGCCCGCCTTCCCCGGCCTCGATCCCGTCGGCCATCGCCTCGGCCTCGCCCCCCGGATCGATGGCGAGCCACTCGCCGGTGGCGCTGCAGCGAAGCAGGTAGGCGTTCTGTCCGAAGACGTCGGACGTGAAGGTGCGGATGGTGAACGGTGAAGCGGTCATCGGCCCCGACGGTTGAATGCGCCCCGAGGCCAACCTATCACGGCGCCGGAACGCCGGCTACTCCCTTCCCGGCTCCGGGTCGGGATGAGTGCGGGGCAGCGTCAGCGTGAAGCGGCTCCCCTCCCCCACGCTGCTCGACAGCGTGACATCGCCGCCCATGAGCCGGGCCAGACGACGGGCGACGGCCAGTCCCAACCCGGTCCCCGTTCCGCCGGGCCCCGACCGCTCCACCTGCCAGAACGGCTCGAACACGTGCTCCGCGTGCTCCGGCGCGATCCCCGGACCCGTATCGGCGACCTGGCAGTGGACGACCTCGTCCGCCACGTCCACCGTCACCTGCACCTCGCCCTGCTCCGTGAACTTGAGGGCGTTCGACAGCAGATTGATCATGATCTGCCGGACCTTGGCCGCGTCGGTCGCGATCATGATCGGCTCCTCCGGGACCGTGACCGTGAGCGTCAGGCCGGCGGCCTCCGCCATCGGCTCCATCAGCGACGCGCTGTCAGCCACCAGCTCGGCCAGCCCCGTCCGCCGCAGGATCACCCGCTCGCGACCCGCTTCCATGCTGGCGAAGGACAGGATCTCGTCCACGAGGAACGTCAGGTGCCGGACGCTCGCCTTCACCCGGTTCACATGCGCCCGCTGTTTGACGTTGAGCTCGCCGTGCACCCGGGCCATCAGGATGTCCGCGTACCCGAGGATCGCGCTCAGTGGCGTGCGGAACTCGTGGGACATCACCGCCAGGAAGTTGGCCTTCGCCCGATCGGCCGCCCGGGCCCGCTGGTAGAGGGCGGCATTGTCGATCGCCAGCGCCGCCCGCTGCGCGAGCTCGATCAGCGGCTGCACGTCAGACGCCGCGTACCGGCCCCGGTGGCGCGCCAGCACCAGGACCCCGATGTCCCGGTCGCGGCAGTCGAGCGGGAGGATCAGCACGGCCTCGCAGCCGATCCGGTCCGCCACGGGCCCGAGTCCCGGGTCCCCGTCGCCCGCCCCTGTGGCCGGGGGCTTCGCCGGATCCTGGAGCAGCATCGGGGCCCGGTCCTGGAGCACGCGCCGGACGGGATGGGCCTCGCCCGGGTCGCCCGCATCGACGAGGGCGGCGCGCAGCGCCTCGGCCCGGGTCGCGTCCCGATGCGTGGCCGCCACCGCGTGGACGTCTCCGGCGTCCGCCCGGTACAGGACCGCCCAGTCCGCGAAGGGCCCCACCACCGCCTTCACCACCGCGTCCAGCGTGATGTCCAGGTCGAGCGACGCGCTCATTCGCCGGGCCGCCCGCCCCAGGTCCTCCTCGCGCCGCTCCCGTTCCCGCTCCCCCGTCACATCCACCACCGTCGCCACCGCACCGAGCTGACGCCCCTCGCTGTCCTTCACCGCCGCCGAGCTCATCCGGACGATGCGACGACTCCCGTCCGACCGCTCGATCGTGATCTCCTCGTCGCGGATCGTCGACCCGTCGCGCACCGAGCGGGCAAGCGGCCACGCCGTCGGGTCCAGCGGCTGGCCATGGTCGTCGACCCCACCCCACATCGCATAATCGGAGATCCGGGCCGTATGCCGCAGCGTGCGGCCCCAGATCGCCGCGATCTGAGGGTTGCTCGTGATGATCCGGCCCGACGGCACGTCCGCAAGGAGCACCCCCTCCGGCATCTGGTTCACCACCGACTCCAGGACCGATCGCTCGGCTTCGAAGCGACGCAGCAGCTCCGCCCGATCCGTGTCGGAGCGGATTCGCCAGATCGAGAACGCCACATGCCCGGCGATCACCTCCGCGAGCCGGATCTCGTTCTCCGACAGGGCGCCGTCCGTGCGTCCAAGCACGAGCTCGCCGACCACCCGTCGCCGGTACAGCAGCGGAACGCGCACGAGCGTCGACGCCGGACCCACCTCATGCAACGACACCACGACCGGACGCGCATCGCCCTCGTCCTGTGGCCATGGGGGCAGTCCGTCGACGATGCCGCGCAGTACCGCGGGCTCTCCGGCCCACGCCCGTACCCGGGTCTTCCCGGATTCGTCCTGCGTACGTAGAGCGCAGTAGTCGGCGGCGAGGACGGCGCGCATGCCGTCCACGGAGTCCCGAAACACCTGATCCACGCCCCGTGCCCGCTGGATTCGGTCCACGAGGGCGTTCAGGTCGGAAGGCGGGTCCAGTCGCTGCGATTCCCTGGGTCTTATGGCGGCGTCCTTCGGATCGGACGGTGCTTCGGCGACCGTGCGTCCGGCCGTCGCTCTGGGAAGGGGGTATCCAGAATATGCCGCGGGCCGGACCACCGGTCAATCGTCCCGGTGGGACACACGAAAGCCCGGCCGAATCCCTCCGACCGGGCCTCGGTATGTACGTCCTGCGTGGACTCAGGCGTTGAAGGAGCTCCCGCACCCGCAGCCGCCGGTCGCGTTCGGGTTCTTGAACGTGAACCCGGACCCCATCATGGTCGTGACGTAGTCGATCTCCACACCGTCCAGATACTGGCCGCTGAATGGGTCGACGAAGAGCCGCACGCCCTCGGCGTCCAGGATCTCGTCGTCGTCCTGCGGTTCGTCCTCGATATTGAGACCGTACTGGAATCCGGAGCAGCCGCCCGGCAGTACTGCTACCCGGAGACCGGCCGTGTCCGCAGCCCCTTGCTCGCTCATGAACTTCTGCACCTCAGCCACCGCGTTGGACGTGACCCTGATGGTCATGGCTCCTCCTGCCGATACCGTTTCGCCTGCGTTCGACCTGCTGTACCCCTGTGGGACGTACAGGTTTCGCGCCTATGGTAGGAGCGGTCCCCGGTCGTGTCAACGCTCCCTCCGCGCACCGTCAGCCCGGCCGCTCGGGAGGCACGACGAGGGCCGCGGCCCCGGTCAGATCTTCCACCACCGCCACGCTCGCCGGGGCCTCCGCGGCCTCCCCGGCGCCGTATCCCGTCCGCACCAGCACCGCTCGCCCACCCAGCTCCAGGGCCGGGACGACATCCCGGATCCGGTCTCCCACATACACCGACCGGGCCAGGTCCAGCCCATGCTCCGCGGCCGCCGCCCTGAACAGCCCGGTCGCCGGCTTTCGGCACTCGCACGGCCCGGTGAACTCGGGGTGGTGGGGGCAATAGTAGCTGCCGACCACGCGCACGCCGGCCCCCGCGAGGCGGCGAGCCACCTCCCGCGCGACCGCCCGGTACTCCGCCTCCCCGTACAGGCCCCGGGCGATGCCCGACTGATTGGTCACGATGACCACGGCGTAGCCCGCCTCCTGGAGCATCCGCAGGCCCTCCACGGCCCCCGGCACCAGGTCGACACCGTCCGGGTCGGAGAGGTATTCCCGTTCCCGGATCACCGTGCCATCCCGATCCACGAACACCGCCGGTCTGAGGTTGTCCGTCACCGCTCGCCCCCGCCCTCCGCTTCCGCTGGCATCGCCGCCGGCCCTCCGGCCTCCGGCCCGATCCCCTCGAGCGCAGCCTGCACCGCGGCCGCCAGGGGCGGCTCCTCGGCCGACTCCACGGTACGGACATGAAGCAGAACGCGTCCGTCACGGACCCGGGCCACCACGCGCGGCTCGCCCAGTCGGAGAGCCCGGGCCAGCGCCTCGGCCGGGCCGTGCACGGCCACCGCCGCGCCCGGCAGCTCCACGCCCGGATACGCCCCTCCGCCCACGGCGTCCGCCACGTCGACCGGCTCCCCGTCGACGTCGCGATCCTCGAGAACCGACGCAAGCCGGGCCGCCCGCTCCCGGAGCCCCTCCCGGTCCGCGGCGACCATGCGGAGCACCGGGACCTCGGCGACCGCGCGGTCCGGATCGCGATAGAGGGCGAGGGTGGCCTCGAGGGCGGCGAGGGTGAGCTTGTCGGGTCGCATGGCCCGGCACAGAGGATTGCGACGCAGGCGCTCGACCAGCGCCGCCCGCCCCAGCACGATCCCGGCCTGGGGCCCGCCGAGGAGCTTGTCCCCACTCATGGTGACCAGATCGGCTCCGTGCTCGAGGGCCATGCCCGCCGTGGGCTCGGGGGGTAGCCCGAACCGCGTGAGATCCAGGATCGCGCCGGAGCCGAGGTCGTGGACGAACGGCACGCCGGCCTCGCGGGCGATGGCGGCCAACTCCCACTCGTCGACCTCCGCCGTGAAGCCCTCCACCCGGAAGTTCGAGCGGTGCACCTTGAGGACGAGGCCGGTCTGGTCGTCAAGGGCGTCCCGGTAGTCCGCGGCATGGGTCCGGTTCGTGGCCCCAACCTCCCCCATCCGCGCCCCACTCCGGGCCATGATCTCCGGGATCCGGAACGACCCGCCGATCTCCACCAGCTCGCCCCGGCTGATCAACGCCACCCGGCCCTCGGCCAGCGTGTTCAGCGCCAACACGACCGCGCCCGCGTTGTTGTTCACCACCAGCGCGTCTTCGGCACCCGTCAGCTCCCGGAGGAGGGGAATGCAGTGGTCGTAACGCGAGCCGCGCGTGCCCGAGTCGGGGTCGTATTCCAGCGTCGCGTAGCTCGCCGCCGCCTGGACCGCCTCCCGCGCGGCACGCGCCAGCGGTGCCCGGCCCAGGTTGGTGTGGAGGACCACGCCCGTCGCGTTGATCACCGGGGCCAGCGACGGCCGGGCCCCCCGGGCCAGTCGCTCCCGGACCCGGTCGGCGTACCAGCGAGGCTCATCGAGTCGCTCGCCGGCCGCTCTGGCCGACTCGAGGTCGCCCCGCAGCCCGTCCTGGATCGCCCGGACCGCGGCCAGCACCGGCGCCCTTCCGGCCTCCGCCATCAGGGCACGGAACGCCTCCGACTCCAGGAGCGTGTCCACCGCCGGGATCCGACGCCGGGGGTCCGTCACGATCCCCTGGTCCCCCTGCCCTCCCGCCTCCACGAGGCGGCTGACGTGGTGGCCGGTTCCGGACCCGCCGGGATCGTATCGGCCGGGGCCGCAACCGAGTCGGGAGCAAGGGCAGGGACGGTGTCCGCCGGGGGGATATCGCCCGGGGTCGTGTCGCCGGGTGTCGACTCCCCATCCACGGTGTCCCCGGCGGCGGTGTCGGGAGGCGGGGGCGCCGGCGTGACGAACGCCGCGGTCCCGCCTCCCCCTGCCACGCCCCGGATGTTCGTCACGCCGCGGACGCGGATGACGTACGCGGTGTCCGGGAGCAGCGGCGCGTGGGGCAGGAAGATCAGCTCCCGGGACGGCAGCGCCGGCTCTTCCGGCTCGTTCCGACCCGGGCCTGTACGCGGACCCGGCTCCCGGCCCCGCGCGGCGCGTTCCCCGGGCTGGGCCCGCTCCTCGGGCTCGTCCGGAGCGACGGTGTCCGCGGGCGCCCCCGCGACGGTGTCGGCGGTCACGGCCCCGGCGGAGTCGGCGCGGCCGGAGCGGATGGAGTCCAGAATGGTGGAGTGCACGAGGTCGCCGTTGGGCCCTGGCACGCTGTCGGGCAGGAGGTAGACCCGGGCGGTTCCCGTGACCGGTCCCGCGGCGAAGTAGTCGTCGAAGAGGAGCCGGATGGTCAGGGAGTCGAGGGGCTCCGCCCGGGCGAGCTGCGCCGGCGTAGTGTCCTGGGGGAGCAGCGCGACGGTGGCGACCGCGGTGTCGGCGCTCCCAACGGCGATGTCGGTGCTGTCCTGGAGCTCGAAGAAGTCGACCTCCCGGTCCCGGTCGTCATCGCTCCAGGCCACGAGGTCGTAGCTCCCGGCGGGCATGTACTGCATCGCGAAGAAGCCGGCGGTGTCGGTGAGGGCCCGATAGGCGACCCGGTCGATCCGCCGCGTCGCCCGGACCCGGGCCCCGGCAACGGGGCGACCGGTCAGACGGTCGGTGACGAACCCGGCGATGGCCGCCGAGTCGAACGCCGCGCCCGTGCTGAAGACCAGCTCGACCGGGCTCTCCCGGCCGTTGTTGAACAGGTCGCGCTAGACCGGGAGCAGCATGACCCGGTACACCCGGTCGGGCTCCCAGCCGTCGGCCAGAGACACCTCGATGCTCCGACGCCGACGCTCTACCCGGACCTCGCTCGTGGTGGGCGACACGACCACCACGTCCCTCCACTCGGAGGCGCCCTCCAGCCGCTCGCTGATCCGCTCGTCGAAGTGGATCTCGACCGGGGCGTCCAACTCCGTGACCGTGTCGAAGGCGGCGGGCTCGACTTCCCGCACCCGCGGCGGCGCCCGGTCCGGCTCGCCGCCGGGCGGCGTGCCCACCTGGGCGCACCCGAGAGCCGCCGCGGCCAGCAGCGGCCCGGCGACCCGGATCCTCATGTCAGGGCCGCGATCTTTCGCGACAGACGGGTCCGCTGGTCGCGGAAGCTCTCCGCCTTCTCCCGCTCCCGTTCCACCACGTCGGCCGGTGCCCTGGTCACGAACTGCTCGTTCTCGAGCCGGGCTTCGGTGCTGGCCATGAGCCGCTCCACCCGCTCCAGCTCGTCCCGGAGCCGGCCCACCTCCCGGTTCACGTCGATCAGCCCTTCCAGCGGGATCACCAGCTCCGCACCGCTCCGCAGCACGGCATTGGCCCCAGCCCCGGAGAGGGCCGTGCCCTCATCCCCATCGGCGACCCGTGCGCGGGCCAGCCGCCGGATCAGCGCTTCCTCCCGGGCCACGACATCGCGCAGCGCGGCCTCCTCGTTCGTCAGCACGACCGAGACCTCGGAGCCCACCGGGATGTCGTACTCGCTCCGGAGCATCCG
>CAYMLW010000104.1:0-12376 GCA_964391035.1 uncultured Gemmatimonadaceae bacterium | reverse complement strand
CGAGTTCGACGCACGAGTGATGGAGCTGAGCGGGGAGCCGGTCCCGCTGTTCGAGGGAGTCGAGATCGACAACCGCCTCGTCCCCGACATGGAGGTGGGGCTGTCCGGCCAGGCGGTCATCCGCATGGGCGGGGCCGGTGGCACCAACCAGCAGCTGATGTGGCTGGGTCGCGACGGTCGCGCGTCGCCGGTGGACCCCAGCTTCACGTACCAGCTCGCGACGTTCCCCGGCGTCCGGATCTCCCCGGACGGACGGTTCGTCGCGTTCGCCCGTGCGACGGACGCCGGCAGCGACATCTGGGTCAAGGAGCTGGACGCGGGTCCGGTGTACCGCCTCACGTTCGACGACACCGACGACTTCCGGCCCGAATGGTCGTCCGACGGCGAGACGCTGATGTTCGTGTCCGCGCGAGGCGAGAACCGGGACCTGTACAGGCGCAGCGCCAATGCCACGGGCCCCGTGGAGCTGGTGCTGGACCGGGCCGCCGACATCTCCCAGGGCATCTGGTCCACGGACGGCGAGTGGCTGATCTACCGGGAAGGCACGGGAGAGGGGCGCGACATCTGGGCCCACCGGCCGTCGCAGGATGCCGAGCCGTTCCCGCTGCTCGCCACCGCCGGGTTCGACGAGAAGGCGCCCACGCTGTCTCCCGATGGTCGCTGGCTGGCCTACGAGTCGGATGAGACCGGTCAGGAAGAGGTGTACGTCCGGCCGTTCCCGGGCGTGGAAGCAGGGAAATGGCAGGTGTCCGTGGGGGGTGGACGAGAGCCGGTCTGGGCCCACAGCGGACTCGAGGTCTTCTACCTGCGCGGGGACGACATGCTCATGGCCGCGGCCGTGGATCCGGGCCCGCCGTTCCGCGTGGACACCCGGACCGAGCTCTTCTCCGTAGCCGAGTCGACCCTGCCGAATGCCACCGACCACGCCTCGTACGACGTGGCCGGAGACGATCAGCGGTTCCTGTTCACCGTATCCCAGCGCGCGGAGAGCGGCGAGGAGGTCTACTGGCTGATGATCGACAACTGGACGTGCGAGCTGTCCCGGATCCGGGAGGACCGGGAATGACCGGGATGGTCGAGCGCCTGAATACCGCCCTCGAGGGCCGCTACCGGATCGTGCGGAAGCTCGGCGAGGGCGGCATGGCCACCGTCTACCTGGCGGAGGACCTGAAGCACAGGCGGAAGGTGGCGCTGAAGGTTCTGAAGCCGGAGCTGGCCGCCATGGTGGGGGGCGAGCGGTTCCTGGCCGAGATCGAGACCACCGCCAACCTCCAGCACCCCCACATCCTGCCCCTGTTCGATTCCGGCGAGGCCGACGGCTTCCTCTTCTACGTCATGCCGTTCATCGAGGGCGAGAGCCTGCGGCAGAAGCTGGACCGGGAGAAGCAGCTCCCCGTGGAGGAGGCGGTCGAGGTGACCGGCAAGGTCGCTGCGGCGCTGCAGGCCGCCCACGACCAGGGCGTGATCCACCGGGACATCAAACCCGCCAACATCCTCATGAGCCGGGGAGAGCCGCTGGTGGCGGACTTCGGCATCGCCCTGGCGCTGCAAGAGGCGGGGGGCGGAAGACTGACCGAGACGGGTCTCAGCCTGGGCACTCCCCACTACATGAGCCCGGAGCAGGCCACCGGGGATCGGGACGTGGACGCCCGGGCCGACGTGTACGCCCTGGGCAGCGTGCTCTACGAGATGGTCGCGGGTCAACCGCCCTTCCAGGCGAGCACGGCCCAGGCGGTATTGGGCCGCATCCTCACCAGCGTTCCCGAGCCGCTCACACGGCACAGGCGGGCGATCCCCCCGAACGTGGAGGCCGCCTGCCTCCAGGCCCTCGAGAAGCTCCCGGCGGATCGGTTCGCCGGGGCCCAGGCGTTTGCCAACGCGCTTCACGATCCGTCCTTCCGCAGGCCGACGGGCTCGCCCCGAAACGAGCGACGGTGGAAGCGGATCGCCGTGGCGCTCGCGGCGATGGGCGTGCTCGCTGCGGGTGCGGCGCTGTGGGGCTGGCTGCGGCCCGGCGACTCGATGCCCGTCCGGCGGTACCAGATGGTGCTCCCGGAAGGCGAGGAGATCGGGGGGTGGACCCTGCGCATCGCCCTGTCCCCGGACGGGTCCCGGCTGGTGTACATCCACGAGAACGAGCAGGGGGAACGGGAGCTGTGGCTGCGGCACCGGGATCAGCTTCACGCGGCACCCATCCCGGGGACGTCGGGCGCCGAAGCACCGTTCTTCTCGCCGGACGGGGAGCGCGTCGGGTTCTTCAGCCCCCGGGGCACGCTTCGGACCGTGGCACTGGACGGCGGGTCGTCCGTCCGGGTGGCCACGACGCTGGTGGGGTCGGCCGGAGCTGCCTGGGCGGAAGACGGGACCCTCTACGCAGACGGGCGGGGGGGCACGGGCCTCGTGCGCGTGCCGGCGGGCGGCGGCGCTCCCGAGTACTTCACGGCGCTGGACACGGCCGACGGCGAGATCGACCACGTTCTCCCGGCGATGCTGCCCGGCGACCAGGACGTCCTTTTCGTGATCAAGTACGACGACCCCGGCCGCTCCAACATCGCCCTGGCCGACCCGGCCACCGGGAGCCACCGCGTCCTGGTCGAGGGCCTGCACGCCCGGTACGCACCGTCCGGGTACCTCGTCTACGGGCTGAACACGTTCCCGAACGTCGAGAACCTGGTGGCCCAACCCTTCGACCCGCGCACCGGGACGCTCCGGGGACGGGCGATCTCGTTGGCGGAGAACGCCGCCGCCGGAGCGGTGGGCGCCCCCGGCTTCATCCAGGACCTGGCCACCGCGGAGGACGGCACGCTGATGTACCTCGCCGGGTCCGGCGGCACGGCCTCCTCACAGGTGGTCTGGGTCGAGCGGGACGGGACCTCCCGGCCGGTGGACCCCGCCTGGACCGACGAGCCGGCCCAGGGGGTGGCCCTATCCCCGGACGGTACCCGGCTGGCCCTGGACCCGGGAGGTGAGATCTGGGTCCGGGACCTGGAGAGCGGTGCCATGACCAAGCTCACCTTCGAGGGCGGCCTCCGCCCCCACTGGTCCGCCAACGGCGCCGAAATCGCGTTCGTCTCCGATCGGACCGCTCTGCGGCAGGCGTACGTGAGGAACGCGGACGGTACGGGCGGGGCCCGGCTGCTCACCGAGGACGCCCGGCAGGTTCACGAGGTCACGTACTCACCCGACGGCCTTTGGCTGGTGTACCGGGTGGGAGGCGGAGGCGTGGGGGACCTGTACGCCCGGCGCCGGGAAGAGGGAGACTCGATTCCCCTGGTGGAGACCGTGTACCAGGAGAACCACGCATCCGTTTCGCCGGACGGCCGCTGGCTGGCGTACACGTCCCTGGAGAGCGGTCGCCCCGAGGTCTGGATCCGTCCGTTCCCGAACGCGGAGGCCGGGAGCTGGCGCGTCTCGGTGGCCGGGGGCACCGAGCCCCGCTGGGCACCCGGGGGCGGAGAGCTGTTCTTTCGGAGCGGCAACGGCGACATGGTAAGCGTCGAAGTGGTGGACGGCCCCACGTTCGTCCATTCCCGACCCCGGACCCTGTTCCCCGCCGGCGAGTACCGCAGCTTCGTCTACAACCCCATGTACAGCCCGGCCCCGGACGGCCGGCGGTTCATCATGGTCCGCACAATCCGAGAGCCGGGACCTCTTCAGCCGGTCGTGATCGAGAACATTCACGAGGCCCTGCGCGCGCGGGACAGCCGTTGATGGAGGGATCGGTGACCGTATGCGGAGAGCCCACGGGCTTGCCTCTATATATCCGATCGGATATCATAATTCATGAACTCCATTCGCATTCTCCGGGGACTACGCGGCCTGACCCAGGCCGAGTTGGCGGAAGCTGCGGGCACGTCGCAGCCGACGATCGCGGCGTACGAGACGGGTCGGAAGAGCCCGACGCTGCGCACGGTGGAGCGGCTGGCGGAGGCGGCGGGGCTGGAGGCGACGGTGACGTTCCACCCTCCCATGACGCGGGAGGATCGCCGGAGCCTTCATCTTCACCGTGCCATCGCGCGGCGTTTGGAGCGGGAGCCGAAGGCGGTCCTGGCCCGAGCGCGCGAGACGTTGGCGCTCATGCGCAGGGGCCACCGGGAAGCGGAGCGACTGTTCCGGGAGTGGGAGGTCCTGCTCGACCGTCCGGTGTCCGATCTGGTCTCCGTGCTGATCGATCCGAGCCCCCGGGCCCGGGAGCTGCGCCAGGTAACGCCCTTCGCGGGTGTGCTGTCGGCCGGGGAGCGGGCGGCGGTGTACCGCTCGTTTCGGGAGGAGGAGTCACGGTGAAGCGGGACGAGTTCGAGCACGCGGTGCGATCGGCGGCTGCGGTTCTGGGCGTGGGGGAGCTGTTGGTCATCGGCAGCCAGGCGCTGCATGGGTCCGTGGAGGGAGATCTCCCCGAGGAGGCGCTTCGTTCGGTGGAGGTGGACGTGGCGGCGGTAGAGGACCCCGGAGGCCGGAAGGCGGACCTCATCGACGGGTCCATCGGGGAGGCCTCGATGTTCCACGCCACGTTCGGCTACTACGCCCAGGGCGTGGAAGCGACCACGGCCGTGCTCCCGGAAGGCTGGCGGGACCGGCTGGTCCGGTTCGAGACGGCGGGGACGAACGGGGTCGTCGCCTGGTGCCTGGAGCCCCATGACCTCTGGATCTCGAAGATGATCGCGGGGCGGCCGAAGGACCTGGAGTTCGGACGGGCGCTGCTGGTTCGGGGCATGGTGGGGCGGGACGAGCTGGAGGAGCGTCTCGAGGGGGTCCCCGACATCGATACCGGTGTCCGCGACCGGATCGTGGCCCGCCTCGACGCCTGGAGGACCTCGTGATCGACCGCCTGAACGCTGCCCTCGAGGGCCGCTACCGGATCGAGCGCCAGCTCGGCCAGGGCGGCATGGCCACGGTCTACCTGGCGGACGACCTCCGCCACGACCGGAAGGTGGCCCTGAAGGTGCTGAAGCCCGAGCTCGCCGCCGTGGTCGGGGCAGATCGGTTCCTGGCCGAGATCAAGACGACGGCGCAGCTCCAGCACCCCCACATCCTGCCGCTCCACGATTCCGGCGAGGCCGACTCGTTCCTGTACTACGTGATGCCGTACGTGGAGGGCGAATCGCTCCGGGACAAGCTCGATCGGGAGAAACAGCTTCCCGTCGAGGAAGCCGTGGGCATCACCGTGAAGGTGGCCGGGGCGCTCCAGGCGGCGCACGACCGGGGGGTGGTCCATCGGGATGTGAAGCCGGCGAACATCCTGCTGGGCGAGCGGGGCGAGCCGCGGGTGGCCGACTTCGGGATCGCCCTCGCCCTCCAGGAGGCGGGGGGCGGCCGGCTGACGGAGACGGGGCTGAGTCTGGGCACGCCGTACTACATGAGCCCGGAGCAGGCCACGGCGGACCGGGACCCGGACCCGCGGTCGGACATCTACAGCCTGGCGTGCGTACTCTACGAGATGCTGGTGGGCGACCCGCCGCACTCGGCGTCCACGGCCCAGGCGGTCATCGCGAAGATCCTGAGCCGGGACGCCCGGCCGGTCCGGGAGAGCCGCCGGTCGGTGCCGGGCCACGTGGACGCGGCCATCGGCCGGGCGCTCCAGCGGCTGCCGGCGGACCGGTTCAGCCGGGCGGCGGACTTCGCCGCGGCGCTCGAGGGCCGGATCGAGGTGTCGAACGTGTCGCGGGTCGGGGGAGCCGGGCGGGCCAGGCGGGCCGCGCCAGGCGTCGGTGCAGGCGCCACTCGCTGGGTCTGGCCGGCGATCGCGGCCGTGGCGGCGCTGGCCGCTGTCTGGGGCTGGCTCGCTCGGGCGCCGGAGCCCCCCTTGGTCCCGCCGAGCCATCTGGCGGTCCCGCTGCCCAATCTGGGCGGCGCCGCGACAGCGAGCTTCCACCAGCTCGCCCTCACCCCGGACGGCTCCACGCTCCTGTACACGGCCATCGCCCCGGACGGCCAGAACCGGACCATGCGCCGTCGACTCGACGAGACGACCTCCTCGGTGGTCCCCGGGGTCCGGCCCTTCGTCTCGGACTACCGGGTCTCGCCGGACGGGAGCGCGTTCGTCGGCCGGCTCCCGCCCCGAGGGTCCCTGTACCGGTACGCGATCGAGGGGGGCGGGGAGCAGCCGCTGCCGGTGACCACGGTGGACGGCCCGTGGTTCACCTGGGGCGAGGACGGCGAGGTCTGGGCCTCGACGGGGATCGGGAACCAGGGCATGGTCCGGGTGGACGCGTCGGGTGAAACGAGCATGCCGTTCGGCGACCGGTTCAGCGACCTGGTCATCCAACAGGTGCTCCCCGACGGAGCGACGGCGCTGGCGGTGCGGGCGGTCCGCGGCGTGTCGTCGGGACCGGTGGTCCTCATCGACCTGGAGGACGGAACCGGTGAGGACCTCATGGCGACGGGCGTCGCCGAGGTGCGGTTCACGGCAGGGTTCCTGGTCTACGCCCTCCCGGACGGCCGCCTCGAGGCGGTGGCGTTCGACCCTGCCAAGGGCGCAATCATGGGCGACGCCGTCGAGATCGCCAGGGCCGTGGCCGTGGATCAGGGCGTGGCCCAGTTCTCGGTGTCCGCCACCGGCACGGTTGCCTACATGCCGGAGGAGCCCCGGTCGCTCGTGCTCGTGGATCGGGACGGCCGGAGCCGACCCGCGACGACGGAGAACCGCAACTTCCACGCGCCCGCCTTCTCGCCCGACGGCGAGCGGATCGCGGTCGACTTCAGCACGGAGGACGGGCGCAACGTCTGGGTCCTGGATGTCGAGGACGGCGTGCCGACGCGGGCGAGCTTCGACCCGAACGGCCACGACCCCCGCTGGCTGCCCGACGGCGAGTCCGTCGCGTTCGTCGCGGATGCCGCTGGCGGCGATGGCCTGGCCGTGCTCAGCACCCGGCCCGGTCGCTTCTCGTCCGACACCGTGTTGGCTTCGCCGGCGGTGAACTGGACCGGCGACTGGCTCAGCGACGGCAGCGCCATCGTCACCACGGCCTCGGGGGCCGACTCGGACGCCCAGGGCGACATCGTGCTGGTGCGTGACGGAGGGGCCGGCGCCGTGGAACCGCTCGTGGTCACCCGGTTCGACGAGGGTTGGCCCGCCGTCTCGCCCGACGACCGCTGGCTCGCCTTCACGTCCAACCAGTCCGGCGAGTACGAGGTGTACGTGCGGCCGTTGATGGGCGGCGGGAACCAGATCCAGGTATCGAGAAACGGCGGTCGGGAGCCCGTCTGGGGCCCCGATGGCCGGGAGCTCTTCTACCGGACCGGCGCCGGACCGGGCTCCGAGCTCGTGGCCGCCGCGATCCGGACCGAACCTGAACTGACGGTCGCGGGCCGGGCGGTCCTGTTCTCCGTCGCCGGGATCGCGACCGGGGTACCCCACCCCAACTACGACATCGCGCCCGACGGCCAGACCTTCGTCATGGTCCGCTTCAACCCCTCGTCCCGGATCATGGTGATCCAGAACCTGCCCGAATACGTCCGCCGCCGGGGCGGAGGAGTCCGATGATCGATCGACACAGCGCCGAGCGCCTTCCGGAGCGGGCAACCCGCCGGGTGATCGTCGCCGCCAACCTGTCCGACCGGCTCCGGGCCCTGCATGATGGAGGCAACCGATGAACCGCTTCGAGCGACCGCAGTTCGACGAGATCGACGCCTGGGGCCTGACCCACACCGGGAAGGTCCGCACGGAGAACCAGGACCACTTCTTCGTGGGCGCCCTGGCCCGTGGCGTGACCGTCAACGCCACCAGCGTGACGGAGGCCGACCGGGAGGTGCTGCTGCCGGAGCGGCTGGCGTCGCTGGGCATCGTGGCCGACGGGGTCGGCAGCACGGCGGGCGGCGGCGAGGCCGCCCGGGTCGCCGTCCGGGACCTCATCGCCTCCGTCTCCCACTTCTTCCACGACGCCGACGCCGGCGAGGACGACCCCGAGGTCTTCTCCCTCCTCCTCCACGACGCCGCCCATGCCTGCCACGAGACGCTCCTCGAGCGGGCCCAGCAGGAGGGCGGCGGGCGACGCTTCGCCACCACCCTCACCCTGTTCCTCGGACTCTGGCCCCACGCCTACCTCCTCCAGGTGGGCGACTCCCGCGGCTACATCTACCAGGACGGGCGCCTGACCCAGATCAGCCGCGACCAGACGCTCGCCGAGGAGCTGGTGGCCAACGGCACCCTGAGCCGGTCCGAGGCCGCCAGGACCCGGTGGACCAACGTCCTCTCCAGCGCCATCGGCGGGCAGGAGGCCGCGCCGGTGGTCACGCGAGTGGTGCGGGATTGGGGCGCCGTCGTCCTGCTGTGCAGTGATGGCCTGACCAAGCACGTGTCCGACAAACAGATCGCCGAGCGGCTGGCCAACATGACGAGCGCGAAGCAGGTGGCGGAGCAGCTCCTCCAGGACGCGCTGGACGATGGCGGGACCGACAACATCACCGTCGTGCTGGGACGGACGGTGCAGGCGGAGGGCGGGCCGGAGGAGGAGTCGTGAGCCGGGCGTCGTCGGGCCGAGGGAGCGTCTTCCGGTTCCTGGTCGAGGGCTCGTCATGGAGCCGAGGCGATGGAGTCGAGGCGGGAGGCGAGACGGATCGAAGGAGCCGAGGGGAGATGGTCGGGGTCGAACGCGCGGCCGGCCGATCGGCTGCGGCGCGTGGTGCGGTGGATCTCCCGGCGCAGAAGCCCTGCGTCCTACAGGTCGAAGCGGCGGATCCCCATGGCTGCGGCGGCCTCGTCCATCCGCGCGTCATAGGTCGCGAGCAACACCTGCTTGTCGTGCTCCCGGAGTAGGCTGATCGACGCCAGGTGCAGCGCGTCCGGCGTCCGGACCGGCGCCGGGAACGGGTCCAGCGCCCGCTCCAGCACGTCTCGCCGCAGCTCTATGAAGGCCACGCGCGCCAGGAGCATGCGCGCCGCGTCCCCGTGGGAACGCGCCAGCGTGTGGGCGTTCAGCCGGGTCCAGAGCTCGTACTCGAGCAGCCGGCTGCTGACCAGCTCCTGCGACCAGAGTCCGGGCGGCGGGCGACGGTCCTCCGCCAGCAGGTGGGCCAGCGCCACAGAGGTGTCCAGATAGACCAACGCGGCGCCCGGTAGGTCGGGCTCGTCAGACTCGCTCGCCCCGCCCGCGGGGGGCTCAGCGCTCGCCACGATCGTCCGCCAGATCGGCCAGCAGATCCTCCAGCCGCGCCACAGGATCCGAGGGCGGCGGGTGGCCGGGGCCGGCCCTGGGTGGGGTCACCAGGCCCGCGCCGGTCAGCTCTCTGAGCGAGATCCCGAGGGCCGCGTTCCCGGCCAGGGCGCGGATCCCCCGCCTGAGGGCCTCGGACCGGGACACGCCCAGCTCCTTCGCCACCCGATCCAGCTCGGCCCGCTCGGCGGCCGTCAGGTACGTCTGGATGGGCTCACGGACTCGATCAGCCATGTGGCCAAAGTCGACAAATTCGATTCCAAAGTCAATCCGGCGCTTGGTGGGATGGAGAGAAGGAATCGAATGGAGCGGAACTGCGCCAGCGTCATGGGCCGCCCTCGCCGACCAGCCGCTGCAGCGCCCGCCGGGCCGCATCCACCCTGGACTGGAATTCCGGGTCGGCGTCGGCCATCCGTTCGACGTACCGGTTGTAGAGGACGGCGGCGCGCTCGGGGTCGCCGTGGTCGTCGTGAAGCGCGGCGAGGTGGAGGAGGACGGCGGGGAGGTCGTAGGCCCAGGTCCCGATGCGGGCGAGGTCGTCGTCGTCCGTGAACTTCTCGTAGGCGGCGATGGCGGAGTCGGGCATGGCGAGGCGCTCGTACAGCTCGCCGTGGAACCGGAAGTCGCACTCGTCCAGGCACGCGGCGATGCGGTCGGCCCGGACCCGGGCATCCAGGGCATCCCGGTGGCGACCCTCCGCGCGAGCGATCAGGGCGCGGTCGCGCCAGGGCCCCTCCTCCCCCGGGTCCTCCACGATCTCCGCGCGCGCGGCGAGATGTGCACGGGCGGCGTCGGCATCGCCCGCGATGGTGTAGACCACGGCGAGCCAGACGTGGACGAACGAGTTCAGGGTCGCGAGGCTGTCCGCCATCTCCGCCACGCGGTCCGCCTCCGCCCGCGCCCGGTCGGGCAGCTCGTGCAGCGCGAGAAGGAACGCCGGACGCACCGCCTCGAGGGCGGCCATGTCCGGGCGGTCCTGCTCGTCGAGGATCTGCCGTCGCCGTCGCGAGTGCTCGATGGCCTCGCGGAGCCGGCCGTGGCTGGCGTCGAGGTGGAAGTGCCGGATCTCCGCGGTCCGGACGATCAGCGCGTCGTCCGGGTGGGCCGCGGCGAGGGAGTCGGCCATGGCGCGGGCGGCGTCCGGGTCGCCGTAGGTGGCTTCCAGGGAGAGGCGGGAGTGGCCGATGTTGGCGACGTCCGGCAGCGCGCGGGCCGCGTTGTCCAGCACGGTCCGGGCGGAGTCGATGCGCCCCATGTCGGCGAGGCGGGCGGCCAGGTTGGTCCACGAGACCGGGATGGGCCGGATCTCGATGACCCGCTGCAGCAGCGTGACCGCCTCCTCGTTACGGGCCTGCCCGGCGAGGATGAGAGCCAGGTTGTTCAGTGCGATGATGTGGTCCGGATCGATCTCCAGGATGCGGCGGTAGGCCTGGATGGACCGGTCGCGGTCCTGCTCGACGTAGACGTAGTAGGTGCCGATGGCCAGCTGGCGCTCGACTTCCGAGAACCGGTCACGGAGCTCGTGCGCCCGGGTGAAGGCGGGCTCCCAGCGCTCCCGGGGCAGCCCCATGTTCACGGCGGTGATCCCGACCTTCCTGTACGCCATGGCGAAGGTCGAGTCGATGGCGGTCGCTTCTTCCCAGAGCGACAGCGCCGCCCGCACATCTCCACGGTGCGCCAGACGCTGCGCGTCGGTGTAGCGGCGGAGCGCTTCCAGCGACCCGGTGGAGACCCGGGCCAGCGGCTCGTTCGACCGGATCGTACGTAGCGACTCGCCCACCTCTTCCCGGATCTCCCGGCCGAGCGCGTCCACCGCATCGATGATCCCGAAGGCGTCCCGCGCCGTGGAGCCGAACGTGGCGAGAGCGTGCCCGTCGGCGGCGTTCACGAGGCGGGCGGAGAAGAGGTACTGCCCGCCCGCCGACGTCACGGTCCCGACGATGACCGCCTTGTAGCCCTCCCGGGCGGCGATCTCCCGGGCGAGGTCGGCGCCGACTCCGTCCTCCGACCCCCGCCGCATACGCTCGAGTACCCGCTCGATATCGGCCTCGTCGGCCAGTCGCAGCACCGGCGACTGGGAGAGCTGGATCCACAGTCCCTCGGTCACCACCCGGGCCAGCGACTCGTCCTCCGTCTCGTTCTCGAACTCGGCCAGGACGAGAACGTCGCGCTCCGACAGCTCGCCGCTGGAGATGAGGGTGGCGGCCGGCCCGACGCCCAGGGCCCGCATGCCCATGAACCCGGCCGCGGCGAAGCCCAGACCGGCGAAGGCGAGGACGCCGCCGGTAATGACCCGGGGCCACGTGAACAGGATGCCCGGGGCGGGCTTCTTGGTCGTACTCGTAGTCGCGACCGGGGCGGCCTCGGACTCGCCGGCGCTCTCGAGTTCCCCGCGGTCGGCACCCCGCGCGGCGAGCTCGCCGCGCATTGGCTCACCGCCGGGGCCGCCCTCCTGGACGAACGCGGTGCCCAGCACGATGGGGAGGCCGATGAGGAGGAGGACCAGCGCCGTGCCGGGGACCCAGTCGGGGAGGCCGAGCCCTTCGAAAAGGGCGAGCACGACCTGGTAGATGATCCAGGAGGCCACGGCGTAGATGCCGAGGACCTGCCACAGGGAGCGGCGGTGGATCTCGTGGATGAGCTGTCGCAGTGAAGCCATCCGGGCGCCGGGGGGTGACGCGGGGGACAGGGGCTATCGCAAGCCAAAGTGCGGCCGCGCGTACCGGGAATCAAGGATCCAGCCCGGGGAACGCGGGGTGCGGACGCCCGGGACCTCGGGGTCGGAACGGCGAGATCTCGGGCAGCCGGGGTGCGCTTGTGCCACCCACGCCGATCTCGGACGTTGTACAGGTACCCGATCAAGCATCCAGGAGGCCCCGTATGTACCGTGTCCCCGCCGCTCCGCAGTTCATGGCCGTCGCGGCCATCGCCCTCGTCGCAATGTGCGCCGTCCCCACCGCCGCCCAGGAGGGCGTCCACCAGTCGGCCCACCACGACTTCCGGGTCGTGACCGTGGCCGACGGCCTGGTCCGCCCCTGGGGTATGGCGTTCCTCCCGAACGGCGACCTGCTGGTCACCGAGAAGCCCGGCCGCCTCCGGATCATCCGGGACGGGCGGCTGCTTCCGGACCTGGTGCCCGGCGTACCCGAGGTCTTCGACCGGGGGCAGGGCGGGCTGCTGGACGTCGAGCCGCACCCGGACTTCGCGACGACCCGGCTGCTCTA
>CAYMLW010000103.1:3089-12475 GCA_964391035.1 uncultured Gemmatimonadaceae bacterium | reverse complement strand
CGCTGTCCAGCTCCCTCTTCGTGGCGCTGGTCATCGTGCCGGTGCTGTGCGCCCTCTTCATGCGGCTGGACAGCGAGCCGGGACGGCCGCTCCGGCCGGCGGCGCGGTACACGCTGCTGGGGATCGGAGGCCTGGTCCTGCTCTGGTTGGCCGCCACCAACTGGCTCACCGCGCTGCTGCTCGTGGTCCTGGCCGTCACGATCTGGGTGCTCCACACGCGGGCGATGACGAAAGTGGCCCGCTGGTTCCAGGAAGAGGGCGTCCCGGGCATGGTGAACTGGTACGAGGGCCAGATCCGTTGGGCCCTGGGTCACCGTCTCGCGGTGGTCGGGATGGCCATTGCGGCGTTGGTCGGAAGCGTGATGCTCTTCGGCGTGTTCAACAGCGGGGTCGAGTACTTCCCCGAGTCGATCCCGCCGGCCCAGGTGGCGGCCCGGATCGACGTGCCCAGCGGGACGCGGCCCGAGTTCCTGAACCAGGTCGCCGAGAAGGTGGAGGCCCAGCTGAAGGAGATCGAGGGCTTCGAGGACGTCGAGTCGGTGGTGGCCACGGTGGGCTCGAGCGGCGGCGGCGCGGCCATGCTGTTCGGCGGCGGCGACGCCAGCGTCACCGTCCAGTTCGTCGACTTCGAGGACCGGCGGAACGACGTCTTCCAGACGCTGGCGAACATGCAGGAGCGGGTCGGCGAGGGCATCGCCGGCGCGGAGGTCGTGATGGCGCAGATGGAGATGGGGCCGCCCACCGGGGAGCCCATCAGCATCGAGATCGTCGGTGAGGACCCGGACGCGCTGAGGGAGCTGTCGAACCGCGCACTGAACATCCTCCGCAACGCGCCGATCGGCCGCCAGCTCGAGGGTCTCGAGAGCGACATGGACGACGCACGCCAGGAGCTGATCATCGACGTGGACCGGGAGAAGGCCGCGCTGTACGGCCTGTCCACGGCCCAGGTCGGCAGCACGATCCGGAGCGCGATCCAGGGGACGGAGGCGGCGAAGTTCCGGCAGGGCGACGAGGAGTTCGACATCGTGGTCCGGCTCGCCGACGCGTACCGCGGGGATCTGGACGCGCTGGAGGACCTTACCGTCATGGCGGACGGCGGGATCCAGGTGCCGCTGCCGTCAGTGGCGGACTGGTACGTCGCCGAGGGCGCCGGCAGCGTGAACAGGAAGGACCTGGACCGGGTGGTCACGATCACGAGCGACGTGGTGGCGGGCGCCAACAGCAACGCCGTCCTGGGCCAGGTCCAGCGGACGCTGGCAGAGGCCGGCTTCGACGAGAGCCTGCCTCCCGGCTACACGCTGCGTTACACCGGCGAGCAGGAAGAGCAGATCGAGACCATGGAGTTCCTGTCGAATGCGTTCCTGATCGCGCTCCTCCTCATGGGGTTCATCCTGATCAGCCAGTTCAACTCGCTGGTCAAGCCGTTCATCATCCTGACCTCGGTGGTCATGTCGACGGTGGGTGTGCTGATCGGGCTCATCGTCTTCCAGATGCCGTTCGGGATCATCATGACGGGCGTCGGGATCATCAGCCTGGCCGGCGTGGTGGTGAACAACGCCATCGTGCTGATCGACTACATCGACATCCTGCGGGAGCGGGACGGCATGGACCGACGCGAGGCGCTGGTCGAGGGCGGCAAGACCCGGTTCCGGCCGGTCGTGCTCACGGCCATCACGACGGTCCTCGGGCTGATCCCGCTGGCCATCGGGCTGAACTTCGACTTCTTCGGGTTCTTCGCCCGGCTGGACCCGAACCTGTACTGGGGCGGCGAGCAGGCGGCATGGTGGGGGCCGATGGCGATCGCGGTGATCGTGGGGCTGTCGTTCGCGACGGTGCTCACGCTGATCCTGGTCCCGGTCATGTACTCGCTGATCGACGATGCCACGGACCTCTTCCGCCGGCACTTCATGCACGTCGATGAGCCGGAGGAGATCCCGTATGCCGGGCCCTACGAGCCGGAACGGCGGGTCCCGGAGCGGGAGCCCGTGGTGGCCCGGGAGGAGCTGCGGCCCGCGGAAGGATAGGGACACCGGCGGGGCGGCACCCGGGTGGGCGGCACCCGGGCGGGCGGCACCCGGACGGGCGGTACCCGGACGGGCGGTACCCGGACGACGCCGGTTGTCGGGCTCGATGGTTGCGGCTACCGTCATCGTGTATCCCTTCAGCCCGCTCGAGCCACACCCGGACACCCTGGGATGAGTCGACGTGTCGTGATCCTGCAGCGTGAAGGCGACCGCATGGCGGCCGTGGCGGCGATCCTGTCCGAGCGCGGCCATCCGGTGACGGTGGTGGGGTCCACGGACGAGGCCGCCGCGCTGGTCCGGGACCGGTGCGGCGTGCTCCTGATCGACGCCCTGGAGCCCGACTGCAACGGCACGCTCTACTCGTACGTACGCCACGAGGTCCGCCCGATGCCGGCCATGGTGGGCGTTCTGGCGCCGGAACCCGACGACGAGGACGAGGGCGGCGACCCCGGCTCCGTGGCGGACCCGGACACGGCCGAGCACGGGGACAGCGGCCAGGGTACCGGGGACGGGATGGCCGTGCCCGGGGCGCTGCCGGGTCGCGAGGCCACGCCGCACCCCTGCCACGGGTGCATGGTGGTGCTGACCGCGGATACGGGCGCGGAAGAGATCGCGGCCGCGGTGGAGGCGGCCGGGCGGTGGTGGCCCGGCGACGACTGAGTCGCGTCGGTATTGACGGCCGTGCCGCGCGGCGCTACCGTCACGACACAGGAGAAGGCTACCGCGGACGCATTTCAGGTCGCTTGGCACCGCGGGGCGGCAATGGACGCCGCCGAAACAAAGGTCTAAGTGCCGGGAAATCCATACGTTCGGTCTATCGACGTCCCGTCACTTACGGCGGGGCGCTTTTTGTTGCCCGTCGATCACGCGGGCGTGGGAGGCACAGTGGGTCAGTCGGCATATCTGGGAGCGCTGCGGGAACGGGTGCTGGTCTACGACGGCGCCATGGGAACGAGCATCCAGGCCAGGGACCTGATCGCCGGGGACTTCGGGGGTCCCGATCTGGAAGGATGCAACGACCACCTGGTGCTGAGTCGGCCGGACGTGATCGAGTCGATCCACGATTCCTTCCTGGAGGTCGGCTGTGACGTGGTCGAGACGGACACGTTCCGGGGCAACCGGCTGACGCTGGGGGAGTACGGCATCGGCGACGCCGTCCTCGAGCTGAACCGGGCCGCGGCCGCCATCGCTCGCCGGGCGGCCGACCGGCACGCCACAGCCGATCGGCCCCGCTTCGTGGCGGGGAGCATCGGCCCGAGCGGGTTCCTGCCGAGTACGAGCGACCCGTCCCTCGGGAAGATGACGTACGCGGAGCTGGAGGACGTGTTCGCGGAGCAGGCCAGGGGGCTGGTCGAGGGCGGGGTGGACGTGCTGCTGGTCGAGACCAGCCAGGACATGCTCGAGGTGAAGGCCCAGGTCACCGGGATCCGGCGCGCGCTGGCCGGGCTGGACCGGGACGACATCCCGCTCCAGGTCCAGGTCACCCTCGACACCTCCGGGCGGATGCTCCTCGGGACCGACATCGCCGCCGCCGCCACCGTCCTGCACGCGCTCCGCGTCGACGTCATCGGCCTGAACTGCTCGACCGGCCCCGACCACATGCGGGAGCCCGTGCGCTGGCTGGTCGAGAACTCGCCGCTGCCCATCAGCGTGATCCCGAACGCCGGGATCCCCCACAACGAGGGCGGCCGGGCGGTCTACCCGCTCACGCCCGAGGCGCTGGCGGAGGCCCACGAGGCCTTCGTCACCGAGTACGGCGTGAGCGTCGTGGGCGGCTGCTGCGGCACGACCCCCGAACACCTGCGCCAGGTCGTGGAGCGCGTCTCGGGCCCGGCGCCGAAGCAGCGCGATGTGGCCCGGGTGCCCCGGGTCGCCAGCGCGATGACCGCGTACGACATGAAGCAGATCCCGGCCCCCACGCTCATCGGCGAGCGGGTCAACACGCAGGGTTCCCGCGCCGTGAAGCGGCTGCTCCTGGCCGACGACTACGAGAGCGTACGCGACATCGCCCGGGGCCAGGTCGAGGGCGGTGCCCACCTCCTGGACGTGTGCGTGGCGTTGACCGAGCGGCAGGACGAGGCCGACCAGATGCGGGCACTGGTCAAGCTGCTCGCCCAGTCCGTGGAGACACCGCTGGTCATCGACACCACCGAGGCCGACGTGGTCCGGGCCGCCCTCGAGCAGTACCCCGGCCGGGCCACCATCAACTCGATCAACCTCGAGAACGGCCGCGAGCGGATCGACGAGGTGGTCCCGCTGGCCGTCGAGCATGGCGCCGCACTGATCGCCCTGACCATCGACGAGGACGGGATGGCGAAGACGGCGGACCGGAAGCTCGAGATCGCCCGTCGGATCCACGACATCGTGACCGGCGACTACGGCCTCGATCCCGCCGACCTCATCTTCGACGACCTGACGTTCACGCTGGCCACCGGCGAGGCGGAGTTTCGCCGGAGCGCGCTGGAGACCATCGAGGGCATCCGACGCATCAGGGACGAGCTGCCCGGCGTGCTCACCTCCCTCGGCGTCAGCAACGTCAGCTTCGGGCTCCAGAAGCCCGCCCGGGCCGTGCTGAACTCCGTCTTCCTCCACCACTGCGTCGAGGCCGGGCTGGACATGGCCATCGTGAACCCGGCCCACATCACCCCCTACGCCGAGGTCGACGAAGAGCGCCGGAAGCTGGCCGATGACCTCATCTTCGACCGCAGCGAGGACGCGCTCCAGCGGTTCATCGAGTACTTCGAGGGGCGGGAAATCGAGGAAGAGACGGATACCGACCCCCGGGAGGAGATGGAGGTCGACGAGGCGATACACTGGTCGATCCTGCACCGGAAGAAGGAGGGGGTCGAGGAACTCGTGGATCGGGCGATCGGGCGGCGGATTCGAGGGTCGATCTCGTCGGCGGCTGACGCCGCCGCCTCGACCCCGCTGCCCGGGGATTCGACCGCCGATGGTCGCTCCGCTCCCCCGGCGGCCCCGCTGCGCGGGGATTCGAACCGCTCGTCCGCTGACGCGGAGCTCGCGGCCTCGCTGCGCGAGGATTCGAACTCCGGCTCCGCCGGAGCCGGGCGGGGCGCGGATTCGGCCCGGCCCGCCCCCGGGGGCGTTCCCGATCCCGAGTCTCACGCGGCCGGGGTCGACGTGCTGAACAACGTGCTGCTGCCGGCCATGAAGGAAGTGGGCGACAAGTTCGGCGCGGGCGAGCTGATCCTGCCGTTCGTGCTCCAGTCGGCGGAAGTGATGAAGAAGGCCGTCGCCCGGATGGAGACGTACCTGGAGAAGGTGGAGGGGGAGTCGAAGGGGACGGTCGTGCTGGCGACGGTGTTCGGGGACGTGCACGACATCGGCAAGAACCTGGTCCACACGATTCTCGAGAACAACGGCTACACGGTCCACGACCTGGGCAAGCAGGTGCCGGTCAACGACATCCTGGCGAAGGCGGAGGAGGTGGACACCGACGTCATCGGGCTGAGCGCGCTGCTGGTATCCACGTCGAAGCAGATGCCGGCGGCGGTGCATGAGCTGCACCGGCGGGGTCTCGACTTCCCGGTCATGTGCGGCGGCGCGGCGATCAACCCGTCCTTCGTCCGGAGCGCCGCGTACGTCGACGAGGAGCAGTCGCAGCTCTACGCCCCGGGCGTCTGGTACTGCAAGGATGCGTTCGAGGGACTGGCCGTGGTGGACGCCCTGACCGGCGACGACGCGGCGGGGTTCACGGCGCATCGGCTCGAGGAGATCGACGAGCAGGTGGCCCGGCGGGCCGCACTGGAGGAGAAGGCGCGGGCGAGCCGGCCGGCGGAGCAGCCCGGCCCCGCCCGGCTGGACGAGGTGCCGGAGCCGTCGTTCACCGGCGTGAAGGTCCTCGACCGGATCCCCCTCGCCGAGCTCTACCCCCTCATCGACCTGAACACCCTGTACCGGCTCCACTGGGGCGCGAAGAACGCGAAGGGCGAGGAGTACGAGCGGCTGAAGCGGGAGGAATTCGAGCCGCGGCTCGAGCGCTACAAGCGGGAGGCGCTGGCCGGCGGCCAGGTTCGGGTGCGGGCGGCGTACGGGTTCTTCCCGGCGGCGGCGGAGGGCGACGATGTCGTCGTCCATGACCCGGATGCCCCGGACCGGGAGATCGAGCGGTTCGCGTTCCCGAGGCAGCCGGACCGGCAGCGGCTGTGTCTGGCGGACTACCTGCGAGGTTCGGTCCCCGGGGCGGCTGGCGCCGGCCCCGGGGCCGCTGGCGCGGATTCGACCTCGGTCGGTCGCTCCGCTCCCTCCGAGGCCCCGCTTCGCGGGGATTCGAACCGCTCGTCCGCTGGCGCGGACGTCGCGGCCCCGCTTCGCGGGGATTCGGCCACCCCCGCGCCCCCCACCACCGGGTCTTCCGGCTCCGTGGGGGCGACAGGCTCGCCGGGCGAAGCGGGCTCTCGGGGCTCCACGGCGACCCTCGCGGCGGCTCCGGACTACGTCGGCTTCCTGATCGTCAGTGTCTCCGACACACTGCTGGAGGAGTCGGAGTCGATGATGAAGGGGGGCGAGTACACGGAGGGCTACTACCTCCACGGCTTCGGCGTGCGGCTGGCGGAGGCGGCCGCGGAGTACGTGCACCGGCGGATGCGGGAGGAGTGGGGAATCGAGAAGGGGCGCGGGCTGCGCTACGCCTGGGGATACCCCGCATGTCCCGACCACACGCAGCACGAGATTGTCTTCCGCCTGCTCCCCGCCCGGGAGCGGCTGCGGATGGATCTCACGGAGGCGGGCGCGCTGGTGCCGGAGCTGTCGACGGCGGCCATCGTGTTTCACCACCCGGACGCGAAGTACTTCAGTGCGGCGTAGTTCGATCGCCTCGGCCGCTGGCGCGGCCTCGTCGACCCGCTTCGCGGGATTCGAAGCGGCCTTTCGGCCGCCCCGCTTCGCGGGATTCGAAGCGGCCTTCGGCCGCCCCGCTTCGCGGGATTCGAAGCGGCCTTCGGCCGCCCTGCTTCGCAGGATTCGAGTCGGGCCTTCGCTCCGCTCGGTGGCCCTGCCGGGCCTGATTCGACCCAACGGGCCATTCCCATGCCCCGTGGGTGCGGCTTCCTTCGCGGCGGAGGCTCACTTCACGCGGAGGCGAGGATGGGGAAGCGGTATCGGTTCGCGTTCAAGCGGTTGGATGTGTACCAGGTGGCGGTGGAGCATTTCGAATGGACGTGCCGCGTGGTTCAGCGGATGCCGAAGGGCCCGTTCAAGGTGGTGAACCAGGCGGTCGGGTCATCGTTGTCGGTGGTGGGCAACATCGGTGAGGCGTACGGGCGGGAATCGAAGTATGGCGAGATGGAACAGCACTACCGGTACGCCCAGGGGTCGACCTTCGAGTCCGCCACGCACCTGGACGCCTTTGCCGCCCTCGGGGTCATCGATGACGAGGAGTACAATGCCGCAGAGGAGCGGCTGGCCCGGGTCGCAATGATGCTGACGCGACTGATGCAGAAGCAGCGGAAGCGAGCCCGGGATCGCCGCCGGCAGCGCCGGGAGGGCCTGAAAGAGCAGTCGGCCGACGGCGGAAACGTCGTCGCTGCCCCGGAACGTGTCTCAGCCCGGAGAGGTGGCGCTGCCGGGGAAGGTGGCACAGCCAGGAAAGGTGGCACAGCCGGGGAAGGTGGCACAGCCGGGGAAGGTAGCTCAGCCGGGGAAGGTAGCTCAGCCCGGAGAGGTGGTGCCGCCCGCCCGCCCTCGAATCCTCGCGCAGCGAGGCCGGCCGAGCGAAGCGACGGCCGGTTCGAATCCCGCGCCAGCGGGGCGGCCGGAGGCCGCTCCGAATCCCCGCCTCGCGGGGTGCCGGAGGGAGCGCAGCGACCGACCGGCATCGAATCCCGCCTCGCGGGTCGCCGAGGGAGCGAAGCGACCGAAGGCGATCGAATCCCGAACCCCGGACCATCGTGAGCACTGACCGGTTCCACGACCTGTTGACCGACGACCGCCCGCACCTCTTCGACGGCGGCATGGGCACCATGCTCTACTCGAAGGGCGTCTTCATCAACCGGTGCTACGACGAGCTGAATGCCACCGACCCGTCGTTGGTCCGTGGGGTGCACGAGGAGTACGTGTCGGCGGGGGCGGAGCTGCTGGAGACCAACACCTTCGGCGCGAACCCGGTGAAGCTGGAGCGGCACGGGCTGGAAAAGCGGGTCGGGGAGCTGAATGCCCGGGCGGCGAAGCTGGCGCGGGAGGCGGCGGGGGACCGTGCGTTGGTGGGCGGCTCGATCGGGCCGCTGGGCATCCGGATCGAGCCGTACGGGCCGACATCGCTGGACGAGGCGCGGGCGTTCTATCGGGAGCAGGTGGACGGGCTGCTCGAGGGCGGCGTCCACTTTTTCATCCTCGAGACGTTCGCGGACCTGGCGGAGGTCCGGCAGGCCATCGGCGCAGTCCGGGACGCCTGCGACCTGCCGGTCGTCGCCCAGATGACCGTACGGGACGATGGGACGACCCTCTACGGCACGGCGGTGGAGCTGATCGGGCAGCGGCTGGAGGAGTGGGGCGCGGACGTGGTGGGGCTGAACTGCTCGGTTGGACCGCACGGGATCCTGAGCGGTGTCGAGCGGCTGACGGGCACGACCTCGCGTCCGATCTCGGCCCAGCCGAATGCCGGCCAGCCCCGTGAGGTCGACGGCCGCAAGATCTATATGGCCTCGCCCGAGTACATGGCGAAGTACGCGAAGCGGCTGATCCAGGCGGGGGCCAAGCTCGTGGGCGGCTGCTGCGGCACCACGCCCGAGCACATCCGGCGGATCGGCGACGCGGTCCACGCCTTGTCGCCGGGCCGGACCCGGACCCGGCTTCGGGTGGCGCAGGTCGACCGCCAGGAGGGCGGGGTGGCCCCGGTCCCGCTGGCCGAGCGGTCGCGGCTGGGGCAGAAACTGGCGTCGGGCGGGCTGGTCACGAGCGTCGAGATCCTGCCGCCGAAGGGGGTGGACCCGGCAAAGATGCTGGACTCGGTGCGCCGGCTGGCCCGGGCGGGTGTGGACGCCGTCAACGTGCCCGACGGCCCCCGGGCCCAGATGCGGATGGGCGTGGTGGCGACGAGCGCGCTCATCGAGCAGGCGCTCGGGATCGAGGCGGTGGTCCACTACACCTGCCGGGACCGGAACCTGCTCGGCATGCTCTCCGACCTGCTGGGCGCCCACGCCCTCGGGCTCCGGAACATGCTCCTGATCACGGGCGACCCCCCGAAGATGGGCCCCTATCCGGACGCGACGGCCGTCTTCGACATCGACGCCATCGGGCTGGTCAACCTCGTGAACCGGCTGAACCACGGGCTGGACCCGGGCGGCAATCCGATCGGCGAGCCCACCGCGTTCACCATGGGCGTGGGGCTCAACCCGGGGTCGC
>CAYMLW010000103.1:0-3079 GCA_964391035.1 uncultured Gemmatimonadaceae bacterium | reverse complement strand
CTACTGGAAGGTCGAAGCCGGCTCGGAGTACGCCATCACGCAGCCGGTGTTCGACGCCGACCAGCTCGTCGGCTGTATCCGGGAACTCGAGGAGCGGGACATCCGGATCCCGATCGTGGCGGGGATCTGGCCGCTGGTCAGCGTGCGGAACGCGGAGTTCCTGGCGAACGAGGTCCCGGGGATCACGGTGCCCGACCGGATCATCGATCGGATGCGCGCCGCCCAGGAGAAGGGCAAGGAGCACGCCCTGGCCGAGGGGATCGCGATCGCGCGGGAGATGTTCGAGGCGGTCCGCGACGAGGTCCAGGGCCTCCAGGTCAGCGCGCCGTTCGGCCGCGTGGACTTCGCCCTCCAGGTCTTCGCCGATGTCGAGGGCGTGACCAGCGACGGACAGCCGGACGACGACGAGGAGGTCCACGTGGTCTTCCCGCCGCCGTTCGCCGGGCGGAAGGCGGCGGCGGAGGCGGGCTGAGCACCGGAGTTCGATCGCGGCCATGAGGCCGCGCGGCGCGAAGCGCCGATTCGAGGGCTGAGTCCCCGCGGTTCCGGCTTCGCCCGCGACCGCAGCCCCGCCCGCAGCCTCGAATCGGCGCTCCCGCGCCGTCGCCGAGCGTGCGTCAGCACGGGAGGCGATCGAATCCCGCGAGGCGGGGCCGCAGGAGCGAAGCGATCGGCGGCTTCGAATGCCCGCCCGCGGACTCGGGAGGGAGCGGAGCGACCGAACCGATCGAACGTCGATCCCCGCAACGGCGTCGGCCGGCGGGCCCGACCACCGAACAAAAAAAGGCCCCGTCACGTGCGGAGACCTGAGTGTCACGCGACGGGGTCTCACCCCTTCCGTGGGGCGAAGGATTGGCGACGGGAGGTGGAGCGGGTCCCGAGTCCACCCTGCCAAGGAGGATTTGTGTGAGGTGCTCCCCTCCCGACCGCCGAATCTATCTCGAGCGAGGGCCTCGCGGCGTTTCCTCTACTGCGGTGCCGCGTTGCCGGCTCGCGTCTGAAGCCCGATGTTGTCCGGTCAATTGCCACATTCAACTGATTAGACGCTGGCAGGACCGAAACCGTTGCATCCCATCCGACTCATAGTTCTATACGCACCCGGGCCCCGGATTGTTTCAGGTCCGGTCCACCCCACCTGGCTCGGGGGAGCGGGAACGCCGGTCCGGGAGGTCGAATCATGCAATTCTGGAAGGGTGAAGCGCTGGGCAACGACTACATCGTGGTCGACGGGACGAACGGCCCGCCCTCGACCGATGGGATCCGGGCCCTCTGCGACCGTCGCCGGGGCGTGGGCAGCGACGGCGTGCTCGTGGCCGACCTGTCCGCGGCGCCGGTCGGGCTCCGGATCTTCAATCCCGATGGCACCGAAGCCGAGAAGAGCGGCAACGGGCTGCGGATCTTCGGGACGTGGCTCCACGGCCAGGGGCACGTCGGCGACGCGTTCCAGGTTGCGCTGCCCGGCGAGACCGTCGAGCTGCGCGTCGAGGGCCCGGCGGACGATGGCCTGATGCTCGTGGTCGAGATGGGCCGGGCCTCGTTCCGGGCCGGCGACGTCCCGTTCAGGGGCGCCGATCCCGGGCCCGGCCCCGCCGACGACACCGGGCCCGGCCTCGACCCGGATGCCCCGGTGGCCAACTACCCGCTGGACATCGACGGCCGGACGGTCGAGGTGAACCCGGTCAGCCTGGGCAACCCCCACTGCGTGGTCCTCGTCGACCCGCTCGATGATGACGAGTTCCGCCGGCTGGCCCCGCGGATCCAGGCCCACCCCGCGTTCCCCCGCAGCGTCAACATGCAGTTCGCCCGGCCGCTGTCGCCCGACCTGATCGAGGCCCGGATCTGGGAGCGGGGCGCCGGGGAAACCCTGGCCAGTGGGTCGAGCGCCTGTGCCGTGGCCTGCGTGACCCATCGGGAAGAGCTGACCCGATCCAAGGTCGAGGTGCGGATGCCCGGCGGGTCCGTGGACATCGAGGTGCGGCCGGACTGGACGGTACGGTTGAGGGGGCCGGCGAGGATCGTGTTCGAGGGGCGGTTCGGGGGGTGACGGGTGGATCGAGGATCGATCTCGGTCTCGATCCTCGCCCCTACGTCCTCACCTGCCGGACCAGGTACAGACCGGCCAGGGTGAACACCATGTTCGGCAGCCAGGCCGCCAGGTCCGGGTGGAGTGCGCCGCTGGCGCCGGCCGCGCCGGCCACCTTGAAGAGCATGAGGTAGACGATGGTGATGCCGAGGGAGACGCCCACGCCGTAGGCGGCGCCGCTCCGGGGCGCGGAGTTGGCGAGGGGTGCGGCGAAGAGGATGATGACGAGGGCGGCGACGGGGATGGCGAGCTTCTGGGACCGCTTGACCCGGAGCTCGAGGGGGTCCCCGCCGGAGCGCTGCAGTATCTGGATGAGCTGGCCGAGCTCGGAGTAGCCCATCATGTCCGGGTCCTTCTGGGTGTCCACGAGCTTCTCTGGCTCCTCGTCGAAGCCGCGGGTCTGGAGGCGTCCGAACTGGTAGGCCCGCTCGACATCGGCGCCGGCCATGAGTCGCAGGTAGCCGTCCTGCATGGTCCACCCGGCGATGGAGTCATAGTCGGCGGTCGCGGCGAAGATATGGACGCTCGGGACCTCGGGCTCGTCGCCCTCCCGCTCCATGGTCACGCCGGTCATCTCGCCGGCGCCGACGTCCAGGCGTCGTACGCCGAAGATGCGGCCGTCGAGGTCGCGGTAGACGAAGTCGGTGCGGGCCAGGTGCACGGAGGCGGGCCGGCCCTCGGCGCGGGCGAATGCCTCGGCGCGCAGCCGGTTGCCGACGGGGATCAGCTCGGTGAGGAGGAGCCCGAGTGCGGTCAGGACGATCCCGAGGACCGGGAGCACGGCGTAGAGTCGGTAGAAGCTGATCCCGCCGGCCTTCGCTGCCGCCACCTCGGAGTGCCGCGTCATGTTGTTGACGGTGAAGATGGTGGCGATGAGGGCGGCCACGGGCAGTCCCCAGGAGGTGAAGAGGGGCATCTGGTAGAGGTAGCCCATGAGGACCTGGCCGGTCTCGTAGCCCCGGTCGAGATAGTTGTCCAGGTTGTCGGTCAGGTCCC
>CAYMLW010000102.1:0-12480 GCA_964391035.1 uncultured Gemmatimonadaceae bacterium | reverse complement strand
AGTGCTGCGCCTCGAGGTCGATCCGGGAGGTCCGCAGCTGATCCGTCGTCACCGTTACCTCGGTCTCCATCCCGTGGGCGTGGGCGCTCACCGTCACCGTGCCGTCGCCCCCCTCCAGCGTAACCGAATGGGTGTCCTGCGCCGTCACCTCGAGGGGGATCCGCCCCTGGAGATACTCCGCGGCCAGGCGCACGGCTTCTGCGCCGGCCATTGCCGTAAGTCTCTGGTATGAAGCCATTTCCGTGCCTCTATCTAAACGCTATTCCAGGGGCCCCCACCCCCGGATTACGGGACAGACTGTAGGAAAACGCACAACGGGCGTCGCGGCAAGGGGCACCGGCGTGGTCAACGGTTGGCCTCGAGCCACTCGATGAGCTCGTCGACCGGCAGCAGCCCCACCGCGACGACCTCTCCCACCTGGACGGTCGGGACCCCCGTGATCCCGGCGGCCTCGGCCGCTTCCTGCTCTCTGACCACCTCGTCCTCGAAGTGGTCGAGACCGAGGGCGAGGTGCATCTCCTCCCGGTCGAGGCCGGCGGCCTCGACCTCGTCCGCGAGGACATCCAGGCGAGCGATGTCCAGGTCCCGGGTCCACAGGGCGTCGTAGAGCCGGAGGAGCACGGCTTCGCCCTCGCCGTTCTCACGTGCATGGGCGAGAGCCTCGTGGGCCTTGCGTGTCCGTGGCACGCGCGCCAGCCGCCCCAGCTCCAGACCCCAGTCCTCTGCGGCCTGCCGGGCAGTCGCCATCTCGTCGTCCGGCAGCTCGTCCGGCCCCGGGAGCGGGACCGGCGCCGGGTGGAGCTCGAAGGGCACGGGCCGCAGCTCCAGACCCGTCCGACTCGCGGCCTCCGATACGATGCTGGCCGCCAGCCGGCAGAAGGGGCTCGTGAAGTCATGGTACAGGAGCAGTCTGCTCATGGCGGAAATGTAGCCGAACGGCGGAGCCGTCGCTTGCCCGCAGACGGCCGGGACCGTCATCTTGCCGGACCAGATCCTGATGCCAGGACGATCTCCATGAATCCGAATACCACCAGCCCCGATCTGAGCGACAACGTTCGGGGGCTGGCCCCTTCGGCCACTCTCGCCGTGTCGGCTCTCGCCAAGTCGCTTCGCAGCGAGGGGCGGGACATCCTGAACCTGAGCGCTGGCGAGCCTGATTTTCCGACCCCCGACTTCATCGCGGCGGCCGGGATCCGGGCCATCCAGGACGGGCACACCCGCTACACGCCCACTCCGGGGATGCCCGTTCTGCGACAGGCCATCGCCGACACCATCGCCCGCACCCACGAGATCGAGGCCAATGCCGACGGCGTCGTGGTCTCCACCGGCGCGAAGCAGGCGCTCTTCAATGCCCTCTTCGCCCTGACCGGGCCCGGCGACCGGGTGCTGGTCCCCACGCCGTACTGGACCAGTTATCCGGAGATCATCAAGCTGGCCCGCGCGACCATGGTGCCGGTGCCCGGCGTCGAGGAGCGGGGCTACCGGGTAGGGCCGGACGAGCTGGATGCGGCCTGGCAGGAGGGGACGCGGGCGCTGTTGATGAACACGCCATCGAACCCCACGGGATCGGTGTATCGCATCGAGGAGCTGGAGGCGATCGCGGAATGGGCCCGGGACCGGGGCGTGTGGGTGGTCAGCGACGAGATCTACTCGCGGCTCTGCTACGTGGGGGAGCGGGCACCCGGGCTCCTGGACCTGCCGGCCGAGCTGCGGCAGCGGGCCGTGGTCATCAACGGCGCGTCGAAGGCGTTCGCCATGACGGGCTGGCGGATCGGGCATTCGTACACCGACCCGTCGCTGGCGACGACGTTGGCGGCGCTTCAGAGCCACGTGACGTCGAACGCGTCGACGCCGTCGCAGCACGCGGCCCTCGCCGCATTCAGCGCCACCGAGAGCCAGGAGCGGGAGCTGGCGGGGATGGTGACGAAGTTTCGGGAGCGCCGGGACCTGGTCGTCAGGTTGCTGGAAGAGACGTTGCCGGGCACGCCCTACGTTTCGCCGGACGGGGCGTTCTACCTGTTCTTCCGTGTGGCGCGGTGGTTCGACGACGACCGGCCGGACGCCATGGCGCTCTGCACATGGCTGATCGAGGAGGCCGAGGTGGCGCTGGTGCCCGGCTCCGCATTCGGCGGCGACCGCTACGCCCGCCTGTCCTTCGCGGCCTCCCGTGACGATCTGGAAGAAGCCTTCCGGCGACTGGGCAGCGCACTGGGGTAGACATATGGGAAAGATCCTGAGTGGCATCGGCGCCCTCGTCCTTCTGGCCACTCTGCATGTCGGTCTGGCCGGGCAGGACGCCGACCTGATCGTCGTGGCGGCGGGCGGTTGGACAGGGAATGGCGTGTCGGCGCGGGCCGTGGCGGTTCGCGGTGCCCGCATCCTGGCCGTTGGCGATCCGGCTGCCGTGCTGGAATACCGGGGCGCCGGTACCCGGGTCATCCAGGCGACTGGCGGCTTCATCGTCCCCGGGTTCATCGACAACCACACACACTTCAACAGCGCCGGGGCGCTCCTGCTGGGCGTGAACCTGCTGGACGTGTCGGATGCCCCGGGGCTCCGGGCCCGGATCGCGGAGGCCCGGGATCGGATGCCCGCGGGCGCCTGGATCCTCGGCGGCGACTGGGGCGCGTACGAGGCCTGGGCCCAGGGGTCGACCGGCGAGGTGCCGAGCGGGGAAGGACGGGCGGCTCCGTTCGACCCGGATCGATCGATCATAGACCCCGTGAGCCCGGGCACCCCGGCGCTCCTCTGGAAGTGGGACCGCTCCGCCTACCTGGCCAACGGCGTCGCCCTCGAGCGGGTGGGCGCGACCTGCGAATGGGAAGGGGTCGAGTGCGACGATGGCCGCATGACGGGGCGGGTCTCCGGACCGGCGGTACGTCGGATCCGGAGCGCGATCCCGCCGAAGTCCATGGCCCAGAAGCTGGCCGAGGGCCGGGCGGCCATGGCCCGGCTCCGGTCCCTGGGGGTGACCACGATCCACGATATCACCCCGCCAGACCAGTTCGAGGTATTCGAGCGGCTCCGGGAGGAGGGCTCGCTGACCACCCGGGTGTACGCCCGGCCCACGCTGGACAAGTGGGACGACCTGGCCGCCGCCGGACTCCGCCACGGCTTCGGCGACGAATGGCTCAAGGTCGGGGGGCTGAAGGGCTTCGTCGACGGCATCATGGGCAACTCGAGCGCCCGGTTCTACGAGCCGTACCTGACGTCCGGAGAGCGGGGCTCCTGGCGCGACTCGACGAACACGGGTGCCCAGTCGGGACCCGGCTCCGGGATGGAGCCCCCCGGCAACATGCTCCGCAACCTTCTGGGCGCCGACTCGGCCGGCCACTGGCCGCATGTCCACGCGATCGGCGACGAGGCCATCGACACCCTCCTCGACCTCTTCGCGCAGGTGGAACAACGTAATGGTATGCGGGACCGCCGTTTGCGCATTATCCACACGCAGGTTCTCAGGGGCCCCGAGGTGGCCGATCGGATGGCCAGGATGGGCGTCATCGCGGAGGTCCAGCCGTACCACACGATCGACGACATGCGGTGGATGGCGGAGCGGATCGGCGACCGTGCCCGCTGGGCCTACGCGTTCCGCACCCTGCACGATGCTGGTGTCCTGCTCTCGTTCGGGAGCGACTGGCCGGGGACGAACGCGTCATGGTACACGGCGAACCCTCTCCACGGGATGTACGCGGCGGTGACGCGGCAGACGCTGGAGGGCGAGCCGGCCGGCGGGTGGTACCCGGAGGAGCGGATCGATGTGGAGACGGCGCTGCGGGCGTACACGGTGAACAACGCCTGGGCGGCGGGCGAGGAGGATCGCAAGGGCCGGCTGGCGCCGGGGCTGCTGGCCGACCTCGTCGTCCTGGACCGGGACCCGTTCGCGGTCCCGCCATCGGAGCTGAAGGATGTCGAGGTGCTGTACACGATCACCGGCGGGCGGGTGGTCTACGGAGACGGCAGCTGATAACTGCCCATGTACAACTGCACGCTACAACCACGAACGGGGCTGTGGGCGAAATGGTGGAAGCGGATCTGGCGGACAGGCTGACGGGGTACGTCGAGGAGCTCTTTGCGGAGGAGGACGCGGTCCTGGCGGAGCTGCGGAGCGAGATCCCGCGGCAGGGACTGCCGGAGATCCTCATTTCGGCCGAAGTGGGCCGGCTGCTCCAGGTGCTGCTCCACTCCGTGGGCGCGCGCCGCGTCCTCGAGATCGGCACGCTGGGCGGGTACAGCGCGATCTGGATGGCCCGGGCCCTGCCCCCGGACGGCCGGCTGCTCACGCTGGAGCTGGACGAGGGCCGGGCGGTGTTCGCCCGCGACTTCGTCGCCCGGGCCGGCCTGGAGTCGATCATCGAGGTGCGGGTGGGGGACGCCCGGACCGCGATGCGGGAGCTGGTCGCCGTCGGGGAGTCGTTCGACGCGGTGTTCATCGATGCCGACAAGGAGAGCTACGGGGAGTACCTGGACCGCTCCCTCGAGCTGGTCCGCCCGGGTGGGCTCATCCTGGCGGACAACGCGTTCCGGTCCGGCCGGGTCCTGGACGACGACCCGGACGAGGGGGTCCGGGGTGTCCTGGCGTACAACCGGCGGATCGCCACGGACGAGCGGCTGGTGTCCACGATCCTCCCGGTCCGGGATGGCGTGGCGATGTCGGTGGTCAGACCCCGGCGGTAGCGAGGGCGCTCCGCGTTCCGGAAAGGTAGGACGCGCCGAACAGGTTGACGTGGACGAGGAGGTAGTAGAGCTGGTAGACCGCCCGTCGCCGGTCCCAGCCCGGGGCCACGGGCCAGCTCTCCTCGTAGGCGCGTCGGAACCCGGCCCCGAACCCGCCGAAGAGCTCGGCCATGGCCAGGTCCACCTCCCGATGACCATGGTAGACGGAGGGGTCGATGAGGGCCGGCGTGCCGTCGTGCATCATGTGGACATTGCCATTCCACAGGTCGCCATGGAGGAGGGAGGGTCCGTCGTCGGCTGCGGGGGCCAGCAGCTCAGGCAGGCGCTCGTAGAGGAGCTCGAAGCGGCGACGGTCGTCCGGGGTGGCATGGCCGCTCGCCTCGGCCTGCCGCAACTGGGGCTCGAGTCGCCGGTCCCGCCAGAATTCCGCCCAGTCGTCGGCCGGGTGGTTTTCCTGGGACAGTGATCCGATGAAGTTGGGGGCGTCGGCGCCATAGCGCTCGCCCCTGGAGCGGTGGAGGCCCGCCAGCTCCCGGCCCAGGCGCTCCCAGGACGGCCGGCTGGGGCGGCCGGATTCGAGCCACTCCATGAGCAGCCACTCCGGCGATTCGCCCTGCGACCGCGCGAGCACAGCCGGCACGCGCACGGCGTCCGCGGCTCGCAGCGTCCTCAGCCCCCGGGCCTCCGCCTCGAGGAGCCCCGCCGGCAGGCCCGTGTCGCTCCATTTCAGGAAGAGCGGCCCGGTGGCGTCGGTCTCGATCCGGGCCGTCGGGCTGATGCAGCCGCCACCGACACTGCGGGCGCCGGTGACCGTGACGGGACCGGCGTCGGAGAGGGCCTCCTCCACGGCCCTGCGGAGATCCGTGGGGAGGATCACAGGTCGTGACGCTCCTTCAGGTACTCCAGGAACCCACGGGCGGACCGCTCGACGAGGTCGTGGACGTTCTCGAAGCCGTGGGGGCCGCCGAAGTACGGATCGGGAACTGCGAAATCGTCGTCGGGATCGGCCTCTGGGTCGAACTCGCGGAGCAGGTGAACGGCCGGGGCCTCGGCCGGGGTGGCGGCCTCGACGAGGCGCTCGACTTCCCGGCGGTTGTCGGCGTCCATGGCCACCAGATAGTCGAACGTGGTCGCGTCATCCCGGGTCACTCGCCGGCTGGACCCGGAGACGGTGACGCCGCGTCGGGCCGCCACTTCCGCGGTCCGGCGGTCCGGGGCCTCACCGTCGTGGTATCCGGATGTGCCCGCGGAGTCGATCCGGAACCGGTCGTCCAGGCCGGCCTCCGTGACCACGTCCCGGAAAACGGCTTCGGCGAGGGGCGATCGACAGATGTTGCCGAGGCAGACGAAGAGTACGGAGATGGTATCGGTCACGGCTGTATGGGTGGGATGGGGAAGGCTTCGCTGTTGCCCGGGTCACCGGGATCGACAGAGAACGTGAGCGTCCACGAGTCTGCGTTCAAGCCCCGTGCCGTCGCGCGCCCGGCCCGGAATGTTATCTTCCCGCATGGAGCCTCCCCGACCTTCCCCTCGACGACGCTCCGGCCGACCTGCGTCCGGCGCGGCGGACTCGACTCGCCGCGACGGGTCGCCCGGCCCGTCTTCCCGGCGGCCCGGGGAGCCGCCCCGCCGTCGGCGTCAGCCCCTCCAGACCCGGGCGCGTCGACAGCTGGAGCGATTCCGTCAGGCCTCGATGGTCGCTGTGGGCGCCACCGGCCTCCTGCTCCTCCTCTTCGCCGGCGACGCTCCGGCGGCGGACGGGGCGGGGACACCGCCACCCGGGACAGCGGCGGCCCCGATGGCCAGGGAAGCGACGGCGGTCGGGCAGCCGGGGCACGCGATGCCCCAGGAGGCCGATGTCCCCGGCACCGACGTTGCCGGGCCCGACGCTCCCGGCGTGGACACGTCGGAGGCCGGCGCGGCCGAGGGGGCGCTGGACACGGTCCCGGAAACGCCTGCCCGGGGTGCCCGGGAAGCTACGGGCACGCTGCGGGATCTCGCGGTCACGCTCTACAATGCTCTACCGGCGCTGGGCATCGCCGTGGCCATTCTGCTGCTGGCCGGGCTGCTGGGCCGGCTGGTGCGGCTGGGCCTGAGGCGGGCGCTGTCGAGCTGGGAGCGAGCGGAGGCCTTCGCGGCGCTGGCCGCGGTCCTGATCTGGCTCCTCGCACTGGGCGCCGCCCTGAGCGTGGTTGCGGGGGATGCCCGGGCCCTCGTCGGCTCGATCGGCCTCTTCGGGCTGGCCCTGTCCTGGGCGCTCCAGACCCCGATCGAGAGCTTCACCGGGTGGCTGCTGAACTCGTTCCGCGGCTACTACCGGGTGGGTGATCGCATCGCGGTGGGCGAGGTCTTCGGCGATGTCGCGCGCATCGACTTCCTCACCACGACGGTGTTCGAGGCCGGCGGCCCGGACAAGCGGGTCCGGGCGGCCCAGGCGACGGGAGCGCTGGTCACCTTCCCGAACTCCGAGATCCTGCGCTCGAACGTGGTCAACTACACGCGCGACTTCCCGTACGTCTGGGACGAGCTCACGGTGGCCGTGGCCAACGAGAGCGATCTGGCCCGGGCCGTGGAGATGATCGAAACAGTGGCTTACGACGTCGTGGGCGCGCGCATGGAAGAGGCCGCCGAGTCGTATGCGGCTCTGCTCATCCGTGCACGGCTGGCGTGGGACGTGGCCGTGCGGCCCGAAGTGTACGTCAACGCCCGCGACGCCTGGACCGACCTGACGGTACGGTACCTCGTGCCGGTCCGGGAAATGCGGAAGTGGGCGACCCGCCTCCAGCTCGCGGTCGATGATGCCATGGCGGAGGCGGCGGAGGCCGGCCACGTGTTCCCGGCCTACCCCCGGAGCCAGGTGCAGCAGATCCCACCGCCGCCGTGGGCTGGCGGTCCCGGGACCGAACCGAGGGAGCCGTGATGCAGACCCGGATGGCACTGGTGATCCTCCTGGCCGCAGCGCCGGGCTGCGAGGTCGCGGAGGTCTCGACGCCAGGCGGGGACGTGTGCGACCCGCCGTCACACCAGGCGGCCCTGCCCGCGTCGTTGAGCGAGACCAGCGGCGTGGCCGCGAGCCATGCCCGCCCAGGGGTCTACTGGACCCACAACGACTCGGGCGGCGACGCGGTCGTGTTCGCCATCGACTCCACCGGCACGGTGCTCGGTCGGGTGCGGTTGGAGGGCGCGGCCAACCGGGACTGGGAGGACATCGCCGTCGGACCGTGCGAGCCCGGAGGGGAGGACTGTCTCTGGGTCGCGGAGATCGGCGACAATGGCGAGCGGCACCCCCACGTGGCCGTCTACCGCATGCCGGAACCGTCCCCGGACGATTCCGTTGCGGTGGTCGACATCCTCCGCTTCTCGTATCCCGATGGACCCCGCGACGCCGAAGCGCTCTTCGTCACGGATGCCGGCGTCCATATCGTCAACAAGGGGCGGAGCCACGCCATCGAGCTCTTTCGCCTCGACCCCCCCTACGAACCCGGCTCCACCCGGACCCTCCGGCGGCTCCAGCGACTCGCCCACCCGCCCACCAGCGTCTCGACGCAGGTGACCGCCGCGGGCACGGGGGCCGGCGACCGGGTCGTCGTTCGGAGCTACACGTCCCTGCGGTTCTACGAGATCGACGCCGACACCCTCGTCCGCCTCCGCGACGCGGACATCGTCTCGCCCACCCAGCTCCAGGGGGAGGGCGTCGACGTACTCGATGAGGGACGCCTGGTCCTAACCGGCGAAGCGTATCGCGGGCGGCCCGCCTCCCTCACCCTCATGACGTGCGACCCCTCCCGGCCCCCCTCGGACGTGGACGGCTGAGTCCGGAACGGTCATTGCACCATGATCGGTTGAACGCCCAAGGGTCAGGCCGTTATCACAAGGAGCGACCCCCGTGGACAACCGCCAGAATGACAGGCACGACGACGGACCGGAGCCGCGCGCCGGAGGGCCGTTCCCGAAGCGCGAGTACGAGGAGCACCCCTGGGAGGCCTCGGAACGGGAGCGCGGCCTCCGGAGCCTGGCCCAGCAGCTACGGGAGCCGGTGATCGGCCTCACGCTGGCCGGCCTGGCGGTTCCGCTCGTGAACGCGACGATGAAGCCCGAGGCGAAGAAGGCGGCCGTGGCCAGGGATGAGCGGACGGAGGCCGCGGTCGACCGGGACCTCGAGGAAGAGGTCGGCGACTACTGGGCAGATGCCGAGGAAGCGATCGTGCGGGGTCACACGATCCGGGGCGCCGTCACCCGCTACGACATCGACGAGGAGCTCGCGGAGAAGATCTACGACTTCGCCACCGGGCACGGCATCGAGCCAGACATGGCGTACGGGCTGGTGTTCACGGAGAGCACGTTCCGGGAGCGGGCGGTGAGCCATGCGGGTGCCCGGGGATTGACGCAGCTGATGCCCGGTACGGCGAAGTGGCTCGACCCGAACATCAGCGTCCGTGACCTCTACGACCCGGACGTGAACCTCGAACTCGGGTTCCGGTACCTGCGCCAGCTGATCGACAAGTACGACGGTGATGTCGAGAAGGCGCTGACGGCCTACAACCGGGGTCCGGGGACCGTGGACCGGATCCTCAGGCGTGGCGGCAACCCGGACAACGGCTACGCCGGCAAGGTCCTGGCCGGCTAGACGCTCCGGCCCGCCCCGGAGTCCGCCGGGGCGGGCCGTACGCTATTCGGCGGGCGGCCGGTGCTACCTCCTGCGCAGCTGGATGCTCCCGTTCACGGTGGACACCCGGAGCTCGGGGCCTCCAGCACCGATCTCGCCCCGCAGCGTACGCCGGGTGACCCGTCCCGTCACGAGGATCGGGAAGTCGCTCTCGATGCTGCCGTTCACGGTGCTCGCGTGGAGGTCGGCATTCAATCCCTCGGGCATCTCGACCCGGATGCTCCCATTCACGGTCTCGAATTCGACATCGGCGGGCAGGGAGCTGGTGCCCAGGAAACAGGTGATATCGCCGTTGACCGTGCTGGCCTCGGCGAAGCCGGTCGTCCGGACCTCGACATCGCCGTTCACCGTCTCGACCCGAACGTCGGCTTCGGCCCCGTCGACATCCACTTCGCCGTTCACCGTGTACCCCTCGAAGCGCACGCTCTCCGGATCGCTCCGCCGACCGTGTCGGTCCGCCAGAACCCGGATTCCGTCATCCGAGCCGGGCATGACGTCGATGTCCCCATTGACGCCCCGGATCTCGAGGGTCTGACCGCGGTCCAGCGTGCCCCGCCAGTCGAAGTCCTGGGCGGTGACGGTGCCGGCTGCAGCGGCCAGGATCCCGGCCGCGAAAAGTGTCCGTCTGATCATCGTGTTCGGTCTCCCGTTGGTCGTGGCCGGTCTACGGCCGGACAAGGTGGATCTCGCCATTGAAGGACTCGAGCTCGATTCGAGCCGTGCCCGCGCCGAGCGTGAAGGTGAACCGCCGGTCCTGTCTCGTGCCCGTCATCCGGACCGGGAACTCGGACTCGAACTCCCCCTGGTGGGTCGCCACCGTGACCGTGGCGTTGGCACTGGCGGGCACGGTGACCCGGACATCGCCGTTGTGCGTGGTGAAGACATACCGGCCTCCGTCCTCGATGGTGCCGTCGTAGTCGATGTCGCCGTTCATGGACAGCGCTCGCACCGACCCCGACCGCGCATCCAGGATCTCCAGGCTGCCATTGATCGTTTCCGTCCGGATCTCCCCGTCGATGCCGGACAGCTCGATGTCCTCGTTCACGCCGATCGCCTCGATCCGCCCGCGCGCGTTCCGGAGCGTGATCTCGCCCTGGACCGACCGGAGCGTCACGAGCCCGACGCCGCCCTCCACGTCGACATCGCCGCCCACCGTCACGACCGTGACCTCGCCGCCCGCCCCCGCAATGGACACGTCCACCTGCGTGCCCTCGACGGCCAGGTCCATCCAGCGCGGGACGTCGATCCGCAGGTCCGCTTCGGCCGGGCCGCCGCTGTTCCGCTGGGGCCGGATCCGGAGCACGCCGCCGGAACGGACCACATCGAGCCGCTGACGACTCGACAGGTCGGCACGCATACGGACGGCATCCCGATCCCAGGACCGGATCACCACCTCGCCCCGTTGACTGTTCACGTCCAATCGGGTCCCGGCCTCCACGGCGATCACCGTATCCGCCCGCTCGGTGGGCGAACCGAGGAGCGTCGCGAGCACGAGCAGTGTATTCAACATGGCTATCTGCCTCAGATCTCCGTTGTTTCGATCGTCGCTGCCTGCCTCAGCAGCTGGACCTTCTGACGCATGGCACTCGCCAGGTGCGTGTTCAGGAAGGCGCTCGATGGGTCCTCCGCCAGCGCCGCCCGGGCCTCCGCAATGGCTGCGTCGATAATCGCCAGGTTCGCCTCGACCACCCGGATCGTCTCCGGATCCAGATCCGGGCGACGCCGACCGAACTCGGCCTCGAGCTCTCGTACCGTCTCCTCGTAGGCGTCGGTCATGACGACCGGAATGGCGGCGCCCTGAGCCGGTGCCCGGGCCACGACCGCAGGGCCGGTCTCCGCCGGCACCAGAAGCCAGACACTGCCGGCCGAGATCATGATGAGGGCGATGGCGGCGGCCGCGAGCTGCGGGATGGAGAAGCTCACGCGGCGCGTCGGGAGCGACGGGAAGGTGAACACGCGCGTGGAGCGGGTGGATTTCCTCGGCTCGAGCTGGCCTTCGATGGCGGGCCAGAGGTCTCGCTCCGGCGGCAGGTCAGGGAGCAGCGCGGCCTCGGCCACCACGGCTCGCAGCTCCTCCAGCGTCGCCGCGCACGACGGGCAGCGCTCGAGATGAGCCTCGCACGCGTCCCGGTCCGGCGCGTCGAGGTCCCCGTCCAGATAGTCCGATAGCCGGTCTGTCCAGTGCTCGATCATGATTCTACGCCCTCAACTGCTCGCGAAGCGCCATGCGCGCCTCGTGCAACTGCGATTTCGATGTGCCCGACGCGATCCCCAGCATCTCCCCGATCTCCCGGTGCTTGTAGCCCTCCACGTCGTGGAGCACGAACACCTGCCGAGCTCTGGGCGGGAGCCCATCGATGGCCCGGTCCAGGTCCATCCGCTCATCGCCGTGCCACCGACGGCCCCGCGCCCGCTCCATCGCCGCCTCGTCGTGCCGGAACCGCTCCCGCCGCTTCCCCGCCTTTTCCCGACGGGCCAGACAGACATTGATCGCCAGTCGGTAGAGCCACGTCCCGAACGACGACTTGCCCTTGAACAGCTCCAGCTTCCGCCACGCCCGGATGAAGACGTCCTGCATCACGTCCTCACAGAGCTCCGGGCCGACCATACGACGGCACAACGTGTGAACGCGTGCCTCGTGCCTCCGGTACAGCCGCTCGAACGCCGCCGTGTCACCGGCTACCGCCAGCGCCACTTCTTCCGTGTCCGATGTCGGAGGAGCCGGTTCTCTCGTCTGCATCTCGGGCAGCGTCTTCATTCCGTACGATGAGATAGCGTACGGCGGTGAATGGTTGGGATGTGCAATGTAGGGGGTTGGGCAGGGGCGGCCTACCGGGCGCGTCGGCCCGGGTCCAACCCGACGGTCCACTCTCGGGCCGAGCCGGGGACGTGGACCAGAAGCCGGAGAGTTGGGCGGGCCGGTGGTCCGCTGGAAGGAATGGCGAGGGCGGCAGGGAACTCCGGCGTCATGCGATACCCTCGCAGCCCCACTCCACTCCGGCCGGTGGCGATCTCTCTGGCATACGACAGGCCCGCCCGCGACATTGCCGCGGACGGGCCTCTATATCGGCACCTGGCCGCCAGCCTAGTTCAGCAGCGGCTCGATCATCTCGGCGAAGCTGGTGCGCGCCCGGTGCAGG
>CAYMLW010000101.1:0-12497 GCA_964391035.1 uncultured Gemmatimonadaceae bacterium | reverse complement strand
GGTCGGGGCTCTCGCGCCAACGCAACAGTACCTCGGGGACCTTGGCCATACGGTGGCCGGCGGCCCAGAGGCGAAAGACCAGGTCGTAGTCCTCCGGCCAGCCCAGGTCCCGGTAGCCGCCGATGTCCAGGAGCACGTCGCGGCGGATCATGAGGGTCGGGTGCGGGACGGGACACTCGACGAAGATGTCGCGGGCGATATCGTCGTGGGTCACGAGGCCGTTGATCCACGCCTCGTAGCGGCGGGCGCCCTCCCGGACCTCCTCGGCCGGGAAGTACTCGACTCCGGTCCCACACGCGACCACATCATCCGGCCCATCGAGGAGGTCGATCTGGCGCTGGAGCCGATCGGGATGGGCGATGTCGTCGGCGTCCATGCGGGCGACGAGGTCGCCCCGGGCCGCATCGAGGGCCGTGGCCAGCGCGGGGACGAGTCCGCGCCGGGGCGTGGGGTAGACGCGGACCCGCTCATCGCGCCAGCCCCATCGCTCGAGGAGACCGAGGGTCCCATCGCTCGACCCGTCGTCCACGGCCACCAGCTCGTAGTCCGTGAAGGTCTGGTCACGGATCGAGCCGACGGCCGCGTCGAGGTAGGGCCCCGCATCGCGGCATGGCATCAGGATGCTCACTCGGGGGGTGCTCATCCGCGGCGGCCATCCCCCGTGCTGCTTCGGTTCAACTTCTCCGCCCCCACCTCTCGGCTCGGATCCCGATCACATGGACTTCAGCACGATGGACACCGGCTGCCCGGCCACCTCCCGCCTCACGACGATGTGCGGAGCCGACTTCGTGATCCACACGGTCATGGGCGTCGGTCCGCCCTGCTCGAGCCGGTAGGTGTCGAAGGTCCCGGCGGGCACGTCCACGGTCTCCTCGCCCTCGACCGTGGCCGTCATCTGCTGGATGCTGCCCGCCCCGGTCAGCACGTTCAGGGTCAGCTCGCCGGCGTCCTCGAAGTCGGTGACCGCCATGGCGAGGGCGAACTGGCCCTCGAAGGCGGTGCCCGGCGGCACCTCGACATCGACCTCCTGTGGGCCCTGCTGCGGATCGAACCCGGTGCCGGTGGCCCGACCCTCCGCGACCTCGAGCCCGAACTCGCCCATGGCCCCGGCCTCGACGGTGGTCCGGATCGGCGCGAACGTCATGGCGTGGAACTCGGTGGCCTGTGTGACGGCCATTCCGGGCATCTGCTGTTCGGAGACCACGGCGAACGCGTCGCCGTCCCGGGTCCAACGGGTCACGATGGTGCCGACCTCGTTGCCCTGGAACACGATGCCGTACTCCATCCGCCGGGGCCGGAGATCCGACACATCGAAAGTCCGGCTCGCGGCGGCCTCGGCCCGGGCCACCAGATCGGCCACGTCCACGGGCTCGCCGTCGATGTCCACGACCGCCACCCGGTCGGCGAAGGGCCGGACCTCGTCCAGCACCTCGAGGGCGTCGCCCACCACCACGACCAGCATCCGGTCCGGCCGGACGTACCGGCTGATCACGCGGGAGACGTCGTCGACCATCGCCGCCGCCACCCGGCCCCGATACTCCTCGAGGTAGCTGTCGGGCCGGCCCAGCAGGCGGTTGCTCGCCACCTGGCTCGCCACCTGCTGCGGCGTCTCGATGCCGAGGGGGAACGAGCCGGTGAGGTAGGACTTGGCGGCGTCGAGGTCCCCGGACGCGATGTCGCCGGTCCGGAGCCGGCCCGCCAGGTCGAGCATGATCACGAGCGAGCTGTCGGCCACCTCGTTGCGGAACTCCCCGCTCATGGAGAAGTAGCCGGGGCCCCGGCGCTCGCTCATGCTACTGTAGGCGCCGTAGGTGTAGCCCCTGTCCTCGCGCAGGATCTGGTTCATCCACGCGGCGAACCCGGCCGAGCCCGAGCCCAGGATCTGGTTGGCCAGGTCCAGTGTCGGCCAGTCCGCCTCGGTGGCGCTGGGGAACAGGTGGCCGAGCCGGATCACCGCCTGGACCGAGCCCGGCTTGTGGACGAAGACCAGCTCCCGGTCCGTCCGGGTGGGCGGCTCCGCCCGGGCCGTCTCCGCGGCACCCACGCCCTCCCAGCCGACGAAGGCCGACTCGAGCTGCCCGGCGATGGCCTCGGGGTCCACGTCTCCGGCTACGACGAAGAGCGCCCCCTCCGGCCGGTAGTGGGCGTCGTGGAACGCCTCGAGGGCTGCGGCGCCGATGGCCTCGATGCTCTCGACGCTCTCCTGCCTGCCATAGGGATGGTCACCGTAGACGCCCTCCATGAACGTCTCCATGGCCAGCGCGCTCGGCTGGGACCTCTGCAGCCGGAGCTGGCTGAGCCGCCGCTGCTTCTCCGTGGTCAGCTCATCCTCGGGGAAGACGGGGTCCAGGACCACGTCGCGCATGAGGTCGAGGCCCTCATCGAGGAAGTCCGTGATGGTGGTCAGGAAGACGCGGGTCCACTCGCTCGACGCGCCCGCGCCGAGGCTCGCGCCCAGGAAGTCCACCGCCTCGGCGATCTCCAGCGCGGTCATGGTGCTCGTGCCCTTGTCGATCTGCGCCGCCGTGACGCTCGCGAGCCCCGGCATCTCGTCGGGGTCCGCGGCGGAGCCGCCGGGCAGGAGCAGCTGGATCGTGACCACGGGCTGCTCGTGGTTCTCGACCACGATGAGCCGGGCGCCGTTCGACAGCGTGCGCTCGGCGTAGTCCGGGAACTCCACGTCCTCCACCGGCATCGGCGCCGGCGGCTCGGACGGGTACGTGGTCTCGGGCTCGGGCATCGGGGCCGGGACGGGCGCCGCCGGCTCCATGGTCTCGGCTCCGCCGCACGCGGCCAGCGTCAGCGCGAGCAGGGCCGGGACGACGTGTCGTGTATCCATCATCGTGTCTCCTCGGTCGCGGATCGGCGGGTCTACTGTCCGGCGGGAACGGCCACCACGACCGTCCGGTTCGCCGGGTCGAGGTACGTCCGTGCCACGCGCATGATGTCTTCGATGGTCACGTCCATGAACCGGTCCAGGTCACGGTTGATCTCCGCGATATCGCCATGGCCGTAGCGGTAGTGGTGCAGCTCGCCGGCCTTCGAGGCCACGCGCTGCCGGCCCATGATCATGCTGGCCCGGGTCTGATTCTTCGCCTTCTGGAGCTCCCGCCCGCTCACGCCCTCCGCGACCAGCCTCTCCAGCTCCTCCCAGATCAACGCCTCGAGCCGCTCGGGCTCCACGCCCTGGTTCGCCAGCGCGGCCGCCGTGAACGAGCCGGGTCCGAGTCCGGCGCTCGCGCCACCGAAGGCCTGGAGCGCGGCCCGTTCTTCCTTGACCAGGCGCTGGTGCAGCCGACTCGACTCGCCACCGCCCAGGATCCGGCCGAGGAGCGAGAGCGCCCGGGAGTCCGGGTGGTCGTGGGGCGGGATCGCGTACGCGGTGTAGACCAGCGGGAGCGTCGCCTTCTCGTCCTCCAGGACGACCCGGCGCTCGCCGTCCGTCCGCGGCAGAGCCGGGATCGGGGGCAGCGCCACCTTCTCGGGCCCCCGCGGGATATGGGAGAAATAGCGCTCCGCCAGCCCCCTGACCTGATCGGCGGTGACGTCGCCAGCCACGGCGATGGCCGCGTTGTTCGGCACGTAGAACCGCTGGTAGAAGGCGTGGACATCGGCAGGAGTGGCGGCGTTCAGGTCATCCATCGACCCGATCACCGTGTGCCGGTACGGCTCCCAGTCGGTGCTGATCGTGTCGAACGTCATGAGCGCCTCGCCGTACGGCTGGTTGTCCACCCGCATCCGGCGCTCCTCCTTCACCACCTCCCGCTCACGGTCGAAGTTCTCCTGGTCGACCACCAGGTTGTGCATCCGCTCCGCCTCCGCCCAGAGCGCCAGATTCAGCCGGTTCGATGGGAGCGTCTCGAAGTAGTTCGTCCGGTCCTTGCTGGTCGACCCGTTCCAGTTGCCGCCGGCCGCGGTGATCAGGTCGGTCAGCTCCCCGGCCTCCAGGTTCGTGGTCTCCTGGAACATCATGTGCTCGAAGAGGTGGGCGAAGCCGCTCCGTCCTTCCGGTTCGTGGGCGCTGCCCACGTCGTACCATACCTCGACGTGGACCACGGGAACCGAGTGGTCCTCGTGCACGATGAACTGGAGCCCGTTGTCGAGCATGAACGTCTCGTACTCGATCGGCGGCGCGCTCTGGGCGCCGGCCCCCACGGCCAGGGCGAGTCCCAGGGCGCCGAGGGCACCTGTGCGTACTCTCATCTCTGTCTTCTCCGGTTCTTGATGTACCGCGGAGTCGGCACGACTGGCGTCGGCCCGGGACCCGGACCGGCACCGAAGGATAGGACGAGCCCCGGGTCCGTTCAACCCGATCCCGACGACGGCGTCTGCGAGGTCTCGACTCCCTCGGTCCTGTCCCTCCGGGCGAGGGCATCGCCGACCTGACGCGCCAGCGATGCGGGAGTGAACGGCTTCGAGATGAGGTCGTGCCCGATTTCGGCGACCTGCGCGTCGTCATAGCCGGACATGAAGAGGATGGGCACGTCCGGACGGACCTCTCCGAGCCGATCGGCGAGCTCTCGTCCCCCCATCAGGGGCATCACGAGGTCGGTCAGGACGAGGTCCACCGGGCCGTCATGGGACCCGAGGACCTCCAGCGCCTCCTCCCCGTTTCCAGCCGCGAGGACCGTGCACCCCTCCCGTACCAGGATCCGGACGGCCAGCTTCCGCACGGCCGCCTCGTCCTCGACCACCAGCACCGTCGATCCCGGCGCATCCGTCTCGCCGGCGGGATGCTCCTCGGCGTCCTCCTGCGGTGCATCGCCCTCCGCCCGCGGCAGGATCACGTCCACCCGGGTCCCTACGCCCGGGGCGCTCGCGATGACCACGTGACCGCCCGACTGCTTGACGATCCCGAAGACCGTCGCGAGACCCAGACCGGTCCCCTTCCCCTGTTCCTTGGTCGTGAAGAACGGCTCGAACGCACGCTCCAGGACCGCCTCGCTCATCCCCCGGCCGGTGTCCGTCACCCGCAGGAGGACATACTCGCCAGGCTCCACATCCCATCGGGAGATCCGGGCATCCCCCTCCCCGAGCTCGACCACGGCGGTCTCCACGGTGAGGACGCCGCCGTCCTCCATGGCGTCCCGGGCATTCACGACCAGGTTGGTGATGACCTGCTCGAGCTGGCCCCGGTCGGCTTCGACCCGGAGCTCCTCCTCGGCGAGGCGGGTCTCGACCCGGATGTGCTCGCCGATCACCCGGCGCAGCATGCCCTGGAGATCGCGCACGACCGCGTTCGGGTCCAGGAGCCGGGGATGCAGGACCTGCCGGCGGCTGTAGGCCAGGAGCTGCTGGATGAGCGTGGCCGCGCGCCCGCCGGCCCGTTCGATCTCGACCACGTCGTCGCGAACCGGATCCCCGGCTTCGAGCTTCTCCAGGGCGAATCGGGCGTGTCCGTTGATCACCGTGAGGAGGTTGTTGAAGTCGTGGGCGACCCCGCCCGCGAGCTTGCCCACCGCCTCGAGCCGCTGCGAGTGGCGCAGCTCCTCCTCGCGATCCCGCAGCGCACGCTCCGTGTTCTTGCGCTCGGAGATATCGCGGTAGACGCCGTACAGCTGATCCGGTTCGCCGGGGATCCGGAGGTCCCGGGCCAGCACCGATACCTCCACCAGCGACCCGTCCTTCCGCCTCCGCACGGTCTCGGTGCGGACCACCCTGCCGTCCCGGGCCGAACGGTTCAGCTCCGCGCCCTCCTCCGCCAGGAAGTCCGGGACGATCAGGTCGCTGAGGCATTCGCCCATCGTCTCTTCGGGGGTGTAGCCGAACAGCCGGCTGAACTCCCTGTTGACCCGGCGGACGCGGTCGGTGCGGGCGTCGATCAGCACCAGGCCCTCCGGCGACCCTTCGAAGATGTCGGCGAAGTACTGGCGCTGCACCTCGAGCTCCTGCTTCGCCCGCGTCGCCTCCGTCAGGTCCAGTGCGACGCCGAACGCGCCGGTGACCTCGCCCTCCTCGAAGATCGGCAGCGTCACACCCCGCAGACGCAGACGCTCGTCCTCCTCGGTGAGCACCGTCAGCTCGTATTCCCGCGGCGAGCCGCCCATGGCCGCCCGGAACACCTCGGCCGCCTCCTCGATCGACTCGGGGGCGAAGAGAAACCCGAACTCCCGGCCGCGGGCCTCGTCGGCACCGAGCCCGAACAGATCCGCCGCGGTCGGGTTCAGGGTGACGATCTTCCCCTCCCCGTCCACCTCGTACAGGACCGCGGGGTTGTGCCAGAACAGCGACCGGTAGCGCCGCTCGCTCGCCCGCAGCGCCCGCTCCGTTTCCAGCCAGTCCCGGATATCACGGGCCACCAGGACCGTGCCAACCTTCCGGCCACCGAACCGGATCGGCTCGACCGATGCACTCACCCGGACCCGCTCGCCGCCGGTTGTACGCAGGTCGAACTCGTCCGTCTGGGGATCGTCCGTCGGCTCCCATTCCCACCACGCCTCGCCACCGCCCCAGCCCACGACCTCCCCGATCGGCGTCCCCATCAACTGCGACTCCGACCGCTCCAGAAGCCGCTGCGCCGCCCTGTTCGAGGCCCGGATCCGGCCCAACCGGTCGCACACCAGCACCGCGTCGGACATCGTCCGCAGCACCTCGTCCGTCGCGAACGACTCGCCGGACGCGAACATCCGGTACCGGATCGCCGAAAACGTGACCAGCGCCGTGCCGATCAACAACGCCCCCGGCGTCAGCAGCCCGGCACGGAAATGGGCCGTCGGGAGCGGGTAGTCGAGCATGGTGAGCGCCGCGATCAGCGCCGCCGCCAGCATGAGCGTGACTTCGCTGCGCTCGGCCCCCGACAGCGCCCCCCGACGCGAAACGGCCAGGAGCCGGGTCGTCAGGCCGATGCCTGCCACCTCGAACGCAAGGTACACCGCCGCCAGTCCGCCGACCGGGGACAGCGGAGCGCCGGCCTCGAAGATCGACCGCAGCCCGTCCACCAGCCAGGGACCCGCCGCGTTCACCGCCGCGAACGTCAGGCCCACGGCCCAGACGGTCCGGAACAGCGGCGTCTCCTCCGCCGACAGGGAGTCCGCCATCCAGTAGAGCGCCGGGACCGTGAGGGGAAGGAAGAGGTAGGCCACCCGCTCCCAGAACGCGACGGCCGCCGGCACATCCGCGCCCCGGGCCATCCCCAGCGCCACCATCCAGAGTCCGACCACGACGGTCAGGAAGAAGAACCGGCCGCTCGGGACGGTGAAGCGCTCGAACAGGTACGTACCCGCACCCAGCCCGGCGATCAGGAACGCCGAGAACACGTACGCCAGGACCGTCGGGTCCCCGAAGTACTCCGGCGCGATCAACGTCTCGAGAGCCAGGGGCGGCACAGCGAGCCACCTTCCAGTCGTGGCGGTTCCAGATGCGAGAATGCCGGGTTACGGTCGGCTGTGCAAGGTCCGGGCACGGACGCCCGGTCGGCGCGAAGCGGTGGGGCATGCGTCCCCGGCACCCCGAACTACCGGCCCCCACCTGCAGGATATTGAGCCTCGCTACGCCGTTGAAGGCGCGAGTTCGCTCAGGTACCGACCGGTGTGCGACGCCGCCACCGACGCCACATCGCGCGGTCGTCCCGTGGCCACGATCCGGCCGCCCTCCGGACCGGCTTCGGGTCCGAGATCCACGATCCAGTCCGCGGCCCGGACCACGTCGAGGTTGTGCTCGATCACCACCACGGTGTGGCCCGCGTCCACCAGCTTCTGCAGCACGCCGACCAGCTTGTGGACCTCCGGCCCGCTCAGCCCCGTGGTCGGCTCGTCCATGATGTACAGCCGCCGGCCCTTGCGTTTGCCGGCCCGGGCCAGCTCCCGGGCGATCTTCATGCGCTGGGCCTCGCCGCCGCTGAGGGTGGGCGCGGCCTGCCCGAGCCGCAGGTACCCGAGGCCCACCTGCTGGAGCTGCCAGAGCATGCGCCCCAGCCGGTCCTCCCGGATGAAGAACTTGATCGCCTCGTCCACGGTCATGTCCAGGACGTCGCGGATGGTCCTGTCCTTGACCCTCACCTCCAGGGTCGAGGGCGCGTAGCGGGCGCCGCCGCACGCGTCGCAGGGGACGTAGACATCGGCCATGAAGACCATCTCGACCTGCACGACGCCGTCGCCCTTGCACGCCTCGCAGCGCCCGCCCTTCGTGTTGAAGGAGAAGCGGCCCGGCTTGTAGCCCCGCTCCCGCGAGAGGGGCTGCTTCGCGAAGATCTTCCGCACCTCGTCGAAGGCCTTGGTGTACGTCGCCGGGTTCGACCGGGGCGTGCGCCCGATGGGCGACTGGTCCACCAGCGCCACGGCGTCGATGTAGCCGACCCCCTCGATCCGGTCGTACGAGCCGACGGCCTCACCGAGATGCTCCTTGGCCGAATGCTCGCCCTCCAGCTCCCGCTCCAGCGCCCGGTAGAGCACGTCGTGGACGAGGGTCGACTTCCCGGAGCCGCTGACGCCGGTGACGACGGTAAGGGTGTTCAGCGGGATCTCCACGTCCACGCCGTCCAGGTTGTGGAGCCGCGCGCCCTCGATCCGGAGGCGGGCGCCGTCGACTTCCCGTCCCCGGCTCTTCGGTGGATCCAGCTCGCCCGCCAGGTACCGGCCCGTCACCGTCCGCCCCCCAGTTCCATTGACCAGCTCGTCCACGGTGCCCTCGAACACCACGCGTCCACCCTTCTCGCCGCTCCCCGGTCCCAGCTCCACGATGTGGTCGGCCCGCCGTATGACCGCCGGGTCGTGCTCCACCACGAGCACCGAGTTGCCGGCATCGCGCAGCTTCTCGAGGAGGTTGATGAGGCGGTCGTTGTCCCGGGCATGGAGCCCGATAGTGGGCTCGTCCAGGACGTAGAGGGTGTCCATCAGCGACGCGCCCAGCGAGTTGGCCAGCGTGATCCGCTGAGTCTCGCCGCCGCTCAGCGTCCGGGTCTGACGGTCCAGCGTCAGGTACCCGAGCCCCACATCGTCCAGGAACTCGAGCCGGGACGTGATCTCACGCAGGATCTGCCGGGCCAGCTCGAGCTCACCCTCCCGGAGTCCGTCCCCCACATCGGGGGCGGCGGCGGGGGCCTCGCCTACGTCCCCCATGCCGGACGGGGCCGCGGGGGTCGGCGCCCCCGTGTCCGGAGGCGGGGCGGCGGTGAGGTCCCGGAACCAGCTCCGCGCTTCCGAGATCCGGAGCTGTGATACCTCGCCGATGTGCCGTCCGTCCACCTTCACGCAGAGGGTCTCCGGTCGGAGTCGCGCGCCCCCGCACGCCGGGCAGGTGCGGGCGAGCTGGTACTTCCGCAGGAAGACCCGGATGTAGGCCTTGTAGCGCTTCTTCTCCCGGGTCCTGAGGAACGGGATCACGCCCTGGAAGCTGCGGCCCTTGCCCTTCCGCTTGACGCCGTGGATGACGTGGCGCCGGAATCGCTCGGGCAGCTCGTCCCAGGGCGTGTCCAGGTCCACGCCTCGCTTTTCAGCGAACTCGAACAGCCTGGCCCGGTAGCGTTTCCGGTACCGCTTAACCTCCCACGGGTCCACGGCGCCCTCCCGGAGCGACCGCTCCAGCACCGGCACGATCAGCGATTCGTCGTACTCCAGCACGGCGCCGAACCCGGTGCACTTCTCGCAGCTGCCGTACGGGTTGTTGAAGCTGAACAGGCGGGGCGTCGGCTCGAGGAAGTGGATGTCGGGGTGCGCCTCGCACCGGAACCGCTCGCTGAACTTCAGGGCGGACGGCTGACGGCTGACGGCTGACGGCGGGTCGTCGCTGCCCCCGGTCTCCGGACCGATGTCCTGCTCCGCGGCTCCGTCCGACGCATCCACCGCAGACTCCCTGGCGTCCGAATCCGCCTCACCCGCTTCAGAGCCGGCGCCAGCGGGATCCTGCTCACCCGACGCCGTCTCGGATGTCCCGGCCGCCTGCCCACTCCGGGAACCGTCGGCCGGCAGCCGTGCGCCGTACGCCAGTACCACGCACTCCCCTTCCCCCTCGGCGAACGCCGTCCCGATGGAGTCGGCGAGGCGCTCGCGGGCGTCGGGATCGACCTCGAGCCGGTCGACGACGACCCGGATCGATGCCTCCTCCGAGAGGTCGTGGCCCAGGGCGGCCGGGTCGGTGGCATCGGGCGCATCGAGCATGACGGTGTCGCCGCCTGCCATGACCCGGACGAAGCCCATCTCCCGGAGGTTCTCGACGACGCGCGCGTGTGATGCCCGGGCCGAGAGCGGCAGCGGGAACGCGACGATGATGCGCGTCCCGGGCTCGATATCGAGGACCGCATCGGTTGCGCTCTGGACGGTGTCGGGCCGCACCTCGGTGCCGCATTCCGGGCAGTAGGTCCGGCCGGCGCGGGCCCACAGGAGCCGCAGGTAGTCGTGGACCTCCGTCGCCGTGCCGACCGTGGACCGGCTGGTCTTGGTGGGGTTCTTCTGCTCGATGGCGACCGCCGGCGCGATCCCCTCGACGTAGTCGACCTCGGGCTTCTCCATCCGCTCGAGGAACTGCTTCGCGTACGTGGACAGGCTCTCCACGTACCGACGCTGGCCCTCGGCGTAGATCGTGTCGAAGGCCAGCGAGCTCTTCCCGGACCCGCTCGGCCCGGTCACCACGATGAGCCGCCGGTGGGGGAGTTCGAGGTCGATCCCCTTGAGATTGTGCTGTCGCGCGTTGCGGACGGTGATCCGGTCCTTCAAGGCTCACGGGGCACGAGTCATGAATGGTCGGGGCCCGGCCGGGTCCCGGACAAGGATCATTCTACACCGGAGGAACGGGAAGGGTGCGCCCCCCCATGGCCACACGGCCCCGTGGTAGCCATCGTGTATGGCAGTGCAATCGACTCCGACCGAACCGATACCGAGAACGAGAGGCTGGAACCATGGCCGAAGCACAGGAGCTGGCGGGACCCGACCTGGAAGAGGGCGTATCGCTGGACGAGCTCGTCGACGGCAAGGTGCTGCTGGGCCACGCCGGCGAGGAACCGGTGATGATGGTCCGACGGGGCGACGACATCCTCGCCATCGGCGCGGCGTGCACACACTACGGCGGGCCACTGGCCGAGGGCCGCATCGACGGCGACCGCGTGTACTGCCCCTGGCATCACGCCTGCTTCTCCCTCCGCACCGGGGAGGCCGTCGAGGCGCCGGCGCTGAACCCCGTCGCCCGCTGGGTGGTGGTGGTGGAGGACGGCACTGCCCGGGTCACGGAACGGGTGGAGCGCGCCCCCCTCGATGACCGGGGCCGGGAGACCAGCGGACCGGACTCCGTCGTGATCGTGGGGGCCGGCGCCGCCGGGAGCGCCGCCGCCGAGATGCTCCGCCGGGAGGGCTACCGGGGCCCCATCACCCTGGTCGACCCGGAGAGCGCCGCGCCCTACGACCGCCCGAACCTGTCCAAGGACTACCTGGCCGGGAACGCGCCCGAGGAGTGGATCCCGCTCCGGCCGGACGGCTTCTACGAGGAGCACGGCATCGACCGGATCGCGGCCCGGGCCGTGTCACTGGACGTCCGGGGGCACGAGCTGGGGCTCGACGATGGCCGCACCCTCGAATACGGCGCGCTCCTCCTCGCCACCGGGGCGAGCCCGCGCCGGCTCGACGTGCCCGGCACCGACCTCGACCACGTCCATCTGCTGCGCTCCCTCGACGACTGCCGCCGGATCATCGACCACGCCGAGGACGCCGGCCGCGCCGTCATCGTCGGCTCCAGCTTCATCGGGATGGAAGCCGCCGCTTCACTGCGGGAGCGCGACATCCACGTCGAGGTCGTCGCTCTCGAGGCGGTGCCCTTCGAGCGCACGCTGGGCCTGGAGATCGGGCGCTACCTGCGCCGCGTGCACGAGGAGCACGGCGTCGTCTTCCACCCGGAGCACACCATCCAGGGCATCGACGAGACCGCCGTCCGGCTGGATGACGGGACCGAGATCGAGGCGGACCTGGTCCTGATCGGCATCGGCGTCGTCCCCGAGACGGGCCTCGCCGAGGAGGCGGGCCTCGATGTCGACGACGGGATCATCGTCGACGAGCACCTCAAGACCAGCGCGCCGTACGTCTACGCCGCCGGCGACATCGCCCGCTACCCCGACGCCCGCACCGGACGCCGGGTGCGAGTCGAGCACTGGGTCCACGCCCAGCGGACGGGCCAGGCCGCGGCCAGGAGCATCCTCGGCGCCGACGAGCCCTACTCCGCGCCGCCCTTCTTCTGGACGCGACAGTACGACGCCGGCATCACGTATGTCGGCCACGCCCCCGACTGGGAGGACGTCCAGGTCGAGGGCGACCCCGGGGAGGGCAACGGGATCGTGCGCCTCATCGCGAACGGCCAGGAGCTGGCCGTCATCGCCGTCGGCCGGGAGGAGTGGGCGGGCCGCCTGCCGCTGACCGCCGGTGACGTCGTCCTTTACCAGTTGGACATGCGGCGGCTCAGGAAGGCTGTCTGCGATGCCCTGAGCGGCCTCGCCATCGCACGAACGCCGGTGGAGGGTCGCGGCCGGTGCCTGCACATCGGCAACTGGGAACCGAAGAAGGCGGCCGCCTTCCCGGTGC
>CAYMLW010000100.1:10626-12560 GCA_964391035.1 uncultured Gemmatimonadaceae bacterium | reverse complement strand
TGCTTTGTGCCGTGTGCCGTGTGCCGTGTGCCGTGCGCCGTGTGCCGTGTGCCGTGTGCCGTGTGCCGTGTGCCGTGTGCCGTCAGCCGTCAGCCGTCAGCCGCCAGCCGCCAGCCGCCAGCCGCCGGCCGCCGGCCGCCAGCCGCCGGCCTACCGGACCAGGTGGAACGCCTCCTGGCGCTCGAGGACCCAGCGGCGCGTGCCGTCGCCGAGCACCACGGCGTCCTCCTCGAGCCCCATCCTCACCGGCTGGCCGTCCCACTCCGGGACAGGGCTCGTGGCCTGGAGCTCGATGGCGAACCAGCTGTTCGGCCGCACGGGGATGTCGCCCCGCCCGGGGACGCCCTCCTGCCGGTCCCAGAGCCCGACCAGCGGCCCGGCGCCATGGCCATGGTCACCCACGGGGTGGCTGTAGACCGTCCCGTGGATATCGTACGCGCGCGTGCGCGCGCGGGCGGACCGCAGGACTTCGTTGCCTGTCCGACCCGGCACCATCTCCTCCATGACGATGTCCTGGAGCCGGTTGCCCACCCGCAGCGCCGCCACCAGCCCCTCCGGCGGCGTGGTCTCGCCGTCGTGGAGCACGTAGCCCATGTGCTGCGTATCGGTGTTGAGCCCGAACAGGGTGATGCCGACGTCGGTGTGCAGGACGTCGCCGCGACGGATGACGGGATTGGCGGAGTCGCCCATCGCCACCCCATGGCGCTGCACGCTCACGCTCGGCTGGAACCAGGTCCCCATCCCCAGGTCCCGGATCCGCTGCCGAAGCCACCAGACCACGTCTTCCGTCGTGGTCTGTCCGGGCACGACCACCTGATTCGAGAAAGCGGTCGCGATCAGCCCGTGAACCCGGCGAACCATCCGCTCGAACACCGGCAGCATCTCGGGAAGACGCTCCTCCAGGTACTGGACCGGGAGCAGCTCGGCCCGGACCACACGGGACACGTACTCGGCACCCAGCGCGCCCTGGAGCTGCTCCCACTCCCCGGCCGACAGCCCGTCCGCGAAGCTGTGGGTGTGTGAGATGTTCACGGCGATCGTCGCCGGATCCCGCTCCCCCACGAGAGGCGTCAGCAGCTTCCACTGCTCCGGCCCGAACGGCTCCGCCCGCCGCTCCTCCGTCCCTGCCGCACCCACCGCAGCCTCCGGGTCCCGGACCACTTCGTACAACCCGCCCTGCGATGTGCCCCCGATGGCGATCCGCTCCACGCCCTCCCCCGGGCCACGGTCGTGGAACACGTAGATCGTCCGACGACGGGCCGCCATCGTCGTAGGCGATACCAGCGCCCGGAACACCGGGTCCTCGTTGTACTCCCGCATCGGCACGATCCACATCTCCACCCCGTGCTCCCGCATCAGCCCCGGCAGCACCCGCTCCAGCCGCAGCTCCAGCCACTCCTGTTGCACCGCGGCCTGCTCCCGCACCGTACCGAACTCCCGGTCCTGGGCCCACGCCGGACCGGCCAGCGCGGCTACGAGCAGCGCGGCTCCGATCGTCCTCGAGATCCCTCCGGCGCCGAACCCGGCAACCCCGCCCTGCAGCACTTTCGTCATCCGTTGCCTCCTCGTTGGCCTCCGACTCGCTTCGCACACGTTACCGTCACCCCCCCCTTCTGGGCGAGTTTCCACCCCTCGACCTTTCCACACATGAAGGTGGAGAAATCGGCTCAGCCGGTGGAAAACCGCAGGAAAACCCGGAGGTTCGATGTGAATTCCATCTGTTACAAACCTGTATGTTGCTCGCGCGGAAGAAGATGGCGTTTGTGGGCCTTTCAGAGTATTGGTCTACCTTTCCGCGAGTGATTTAAGTCACTGTATACCAACAACTTAGGTGTTCCGCCAAATCCCTTGACTGGGGGCCCGGTGAGTGTGTATTATTAGGGTAGTCGTCGGCGGGCAGCGACCCTCGACCCGCAGACGGCGCCCTCGGAGGC
>CAYMLW010000100.1:0-10526 GCA_964391035.1 uncultured Gemmatimonadaceae bacterium | reverse complement strand
CAGGCGAGCCCGCAGGGGTGAGCCACCGAACAGAACGGATCGGATCTCGCCAGTGGCAAAGGCCCCCGCCCCGGGTTCGCCCGGTGGCGGGGGTTCTTGCTTTCACGGAGGTTCGTTCCCGCGTTCGCGCTCCCTCTCATCGTTCATCGCCCTTCGGATGGCGCCGGGCGCCGGGGTAACGCCAGAAGCGGTTCCTCCCACCGGGCGAACCCGAAGCCACCGGATCCATCAGCTCTCCGGGAACCGGCGGTCACGGCGAGGTCCGATCCCACCGGCACCCCGACCCACCCGTCCCTCGGTGTCTCCGTCCCGCCGTGCCTCCGTGTGGGCAGTTCAAGCCGCCCCACCCGGACTGCCGAGAGCCCCCAGTTATCCACAGAAATGGTGGACAACCCCACGTCGTGTAGTGGAGAACCGGGTGTTCGATTGTGAATTGAGACTGTTACAAAGGCGCATCTGCCTCGGATGACTGAAGATGCGGCGATGGCCCGTGGCCGGGCTTTCCACTACTTCACCGATATCTCTATAAGTAGCTGTAAGACAACGAGTTATGGATACTCCCAAAACCCTTGACCCGGACCCCGGCCATGGTGTATCATCAGGGTAGTCGTCGGCGGGCAGCGACCCTCGACCCGCAGACGGCGCCCTCGGAGGCGACGGTCTTCGAGAGGCTGCTCGCCCGGAGGTTCGGAACCGGAGTGAGCCGGCTGTGAGGTCACTGGCCGCAGCCGAAGCCCCTGGCCGGGGCGCCCGGAGTCGCCGGTCGCGTGACGACGGATGAGAGATGTCGATTCAGGCGAGCCCGCAGGGGTGAGCCACCGAACAGAACGGATCGGATCTCGCCAGTGCATAAGCCCCCGCCCCGGGTTCGCCCGGTGGCGGGGGTTTTTGTTTTCACGGAGGTCGGTGCTACCCCTCCCGTTCCCCCCCCCGAACGGCGCACACAGAGGCGCCGAGGGACGGAGGCACCGAGGCTCTGCTGGCCTGGCGCCGGCGCCAAATGGGGCGGGTCCGGATCTGCCGAATAACCGGGTGGGTCCCGGTGGATTTCGGCGGGAGGCGTCGGATTCGTCGTCCGTGCCAGCGATCTTGTATCATCCGGCTCTGCATCCATATTGGTACGGGGGAGCCCCTTCCCCCCGACCTCGCTTCCTTCCGGAGGATGGCATGGCCCAGCCCGCATCCCGCCTCCAGCACCTGTTTCGGGAGCTGAAGCGACGACGAGTGTTTCGCGTCGTGGCGGTGTACGCCGTCGCGGGCTGGGTGGTGGTCCAGGTCGCCGAGACGGTAGCCGAGCCGCTCTACCTTCCCGACTGGACCACGACCCTCGTGCTGGTTCTCGTGCTCCTCGGTTTCCCCTTTGCCGTCAGCCTGGCCGGGCTGGCGATGCCTCACGGTGGGCGGCGAGGAGCCGGTGGCGACGGTCGAGCTGCTCCGGCAGGCCCACGCCGAGGGGCAGCCGATCGGGTACTGGATGCGCGTCGACCCGGACCTCCGGCCCCTGCGCGGCCACCCGGGCTATGAAGAGCTCATCCGTCCGAAGGGCTGAAGGACGATCGCCATGAGCGGATCCCTGTTCGACGAGCTGAAGCGCCGCCGGGTGTTCCGGGCCACGGCGGCGTACGTCGTCGTGGCCGCCGGCGTCCTGGGGGTGGCCGAAGCCGCCTTCCCGGCGCTGTATCTGCCGGCCTGGGCGCTGACATTCGTGGTTGTGCTCGCCCTTCTGGGCCTGCCGGTGACCATCGCGCTTTCATGGGCGTTCGACATACGACCGGAGGCGGACCCGCCGCGGACGGCCGGCGTGGGCTCGAGCGGCTCGACCGGAGGCAGCGGTGGCCGGCGGTTCTGGAGCGCCGGCAAGCTTGCAGGCGCTGCCATCGTCGTCGCGCTGGTCGGAGGGGCGGCCATGGTCGTCATCTGGGGTGAACGCGACGGATCCGCGGTGCTCCCGCCCGACGATCCGGGTGCAGTACCCCACCACACCCTCGCGGTGCTGCCGTTCGGGCTGGTCGGATCCGAGTCCCCCGAAGACGAGGCCTTCGCCGCCGGCGTCCACGACGATCTCCTGAGCCGCCTCGCGAAGATCAATGCCCTCCGGGTGACATCCCGGACGTCGGTCCTGCAGTACGCGAGCAACCCGAAGGCCATCCCGCAGATCGCCCGGGAGCTGGGGGTGGAGATCGTGCTCGAGGGCCAGATCCAGCGGGCCGCCGACCGGGTCCGCCTCAATGTGCAGCTCATTGATGCCGCGACGGACCACCACATGTGGGCGGAGACGTATTCCCGGCCCTTCAACGCGGCCGGGCTGTTCGAGCTGCAGGCGGAGCTGACCACCGCCATCGCCGACGCGCTCCATGCCCGGCTGCTGCCGGAGGAGATGGCGCGGGTGAGAGAGGCACCCACCGACAACCTGGCGGCGTGGCAGCTGGTGCGGGATGCTGCCGAGTTGGACTTCTTCAAGCAGGAGGAGAACGAGGCGGCGATCCGGCTCTTCGAACGGGCGGTGGCACTGGACTCCGGCTACGCTGCGGCCTTCTCCGGCCTCGCGGTTCGGTACTTCCAGCGCGCCTGGGCCCACGGTCTCGGTAGCCGGTGGACCGACTCCGCGCTGGTGCTCGCAGACCACGCGCTGGACCTCGATCCCGGGTCGACCGGCGCTCTGAGCGCCCTCGGGCTGGCGCTGGCGGAGCAGGGGCGGCTATCGGAAGCACGGACGGCCTACCAGCGAGCCCTGGCCATCGAGATGGACCCGATCACCGCCCACAACCTGGCCCTGACGGTGGAGGTGTACTCGGGTCGCCTGGCGGATGCCATCTACTGGGCCCACGTGGCCGCATTGACCAATCCCCTCTCTCCCATCCCGTGGTGGGGGCTCGCGACGGTCAATGCGGCGCTCGGCAGGCTGCAGGAGGCCCGGGAGTATGCCGCCCGCGCCGAGGCGTTTGGATCCACGCAATGGCTGCGCTATTTGATGCCCCTGCTGGTGGGCCCCGAGGCGCCGGAAGCCGAGTCGTCTGTGGAGCTGCTGGAGTCTGGAGACCCGCGAGGGGGGATGGCTCTCGGCGCCCGGGCGATGCTCTCCCTCCTGCGGCGCGATACACTCGCTTTCCTCGAGGCCGCGCGTCGCTACCACCAGTCGCACCCCCACGGGTACGAGCGTTTCCTGGGCCCCGCGCCCCACGTGCTTGGCACCGCGCTCGCGTACGCCGGCCGGGCCGAGGAGGCCCGACCCCTCCTCGAGCAGGGTCTCGATATCACCACCGGGCTCATCGAGAGCGGCTACGAGCGCCCCAACCCGGCCCTCCACGCCGCGCAGGCGCTGGCGCTGCTGGGCCACGAGGCCGAGGCGGCCGCTTGGCTGGATCGCGCCTACGATCTCGGGTTCCGATTCGCTTTCTTCAACCTGTACGGCGACCCCGCCTTCGCCGGCATGCGGGAGGTGCATGATGCCTGGCTCGAGCGAATCGAGCGGGACCTGGTCCGGCTCCGCAGGCAGGCCGACGCCCGCGTCGCGGCGCTGGACCCGCTGCCCCCGCCGCCGGAACCGTAGCGCGAGACCGGTACTCCCGGCCCCCGGCTGGCACACGCGGCGTCCATGGCTACCTTTGACACACGACGACGAGACCGTGGCCGCGCGACGGCCGGACCGGCTTCGCGACGGGACCGCGACCACCGGTAGCCAATTGAAAGGACTCACATGGACGACCTGACGATCTACCTTGCCGGCGAGATCCACGCGCCCTGGCGCGACGAGCTGCGAGACATCCTGGACGGGATGGACCTACCGGCCGACATCAGCTACGTCGGGCCGCAGGAGGTTCACGACCGTTCGGATGACGTGGGCGAGGACATCCTCGGTGAGCAGCCCAACCAGCGGTACAGGGACCTCCTCGGCGGCCAGGTGAACAACCTGCGGCGTCGGGTGCAGATGAACCGGGCGGACCTGTGCGTCGCCTACTTCGGGCCGAAGTACAAACAGTGGAACACGGCGGCGGACGCCGGCGCGGCGGCGGCCATGGACATCCCGGTGATCCTGGTCCGCGACCCGGAGCACCTGCACGCGCTGAAGGACCTGGACGCCTTCGCGGCGGTGACGGTCGAGACGCTGGAGCAGGCGGCGGAGGTCATCGCCTACATCTTCGAGTAGGCGCCCGCCGGGTCCCGGATGACACGGTGCTGCGCGCATCCTCGATCCTCGATCCTCGATCCTCGCCGCCCCCCCCTTGCATCCGGCCCCGGGACCGATCAGCTTCTCGTGCCTATGGCCAGCCCACGCATCGAGAACCTCCGGCGCATGCTGGAGAAGCACCCCGACGACGCCCGCCTCCGCTTCGGCCTCGCCCTCGAGTACGAGAAGGCGGAGCGCTGGGAGGACGTGGCGGAGCAGCTGATTCACTACCTCGAGCTGACGGAAGACGAGGGCAACGCCTGGGGCCGCCTCGGCGCCGCGCTCCGTCGACTCGGGCGCGACGTCGAAGCCCGGGACGCCTATCGGCAGGGCATGGAGGCGGCCAACCGCCACCACCATCCCACCATGGCCGCCGAGTTCGAGGAAGTCCTCGCCGACTGGGGCTAAGCCAGGGCTAGGCCCGCTCCGACGGACCGGTTGACGGCGCGACCGCCGCCCGCATTATTCCCCGCATGCCCCCCACGAAGTCGGATACGTTCGAGCGCGAAGCGCTGCCGCACCTGGATGCGGTCTACCGGTTCGCGCTGCGCCTGGCCGGCGGGCCGGGCGAGGCCGAGGACCTGGTCCAGGAGACGTATCTGCGGGCATGGCGGGCGTGGGACCAGTTCGAGCTGGGAACCAATGCCAAGAGCTGGCTCTTTACCATCTGCCGGAACGCGTTTCTGCGAGGGCGGGAGCGGGACGTGCGCCGGGACGAGCTGGTGTCGGAGGCGGCCCGGTCGTCGTCGGATTCGGACGGGGGCCAGCGAGAGATGCCGCTCTTCGCGGGCCGTGCCGACTACGACCCGGAGGGCGACTTCTTCCGGTCCCTCGTGGACGACCGGATCCTGGGCGCCATCGACGGGCTGCCGGAGGAGTTCCGGGACGCCGTGGTCCTGAGCGATCTCCAGCAGCTGAGCTACCAGGAAGTGGCAGCGGTCCTCGCGGTGCCCGTGGGCACGGTGAAGAGCCGGCTCTTCCGGGGTCGCAAGCTCCTGCAGAAGGTCCTGTACGACTACGCGGTCGAGAGCGGAATCATCGGGGAGGCGAGAGGATGAGCGAGCCGATCAACTGCCAGGAAGCGCTCGAGCGGCTCTTCGAATACCTCGACGGCGAGCTCACCGCCCGCAACGCGGCCGAGATCCGTCGACACGTCGAAGTCTGCGAGGGCTGCTACCCGGAGGTGAAGTTCACCACCGAGTTCCGCGACGCCCTCCACCGGGCCGCCCTCGGACAGCCGGTCTGCCCCGAGTCCCTGCGGGAACGGGTCCGGAGCATCATCCAGGAACAGGAAGGCTAGTCGAGCCAGGAGGTCTGGCCGCCCACCGGCGGGACCTCGTGACACGCCCGACACCTCGCCTCGTACGACTCCAGCCCCCCCACCTGGATCGTCGGCCCCTCCGCCGGCGCCGGCCTCCCGTCGATCAACCGCTGATTCCGCGTCGCCAGCTCGCCGCAGCGCACGCAGATCGCCGTCAGCTTGTCCGCCTTCTCCGCAATCGCCATCAGCGGACCCATCGGCCCGAACGGCTGCCCCCGGAAATCCATGTCCGTCCCCGCCACGATCACCCGCACCCCACGGTCCGCCAGCGCGTTCACCACCCCCACCACCCCCTCGTCCATGAACTGGACCTCGTCCACCGCCACCACTTCCGTGTCCGCCTCCACTTCCTCCATCAGCTCCGCCGACGCCGACACCATCACCGCCGGCAGACGCCCCTCGTCGTGGGACACCACCTCCCGGATCCCGTACCGGTCATCGAGCTGCGACTTGAACACCTGCACCCTCTTCTTCGCCAGCGTCGCTCGACGCACCCGCCGCATCAGCTCCTCGGACTTGCCGCTGAACATCACACCGCTGATGACCTCGACCCAGCCCGCCCCCTTCGTCTGCCTCATGCCCGCGAAACTAGAGACCCGGCCACCCCCCGTCCACACCCCTCGGCTACGCCCCCGAACCGCCGCCAGCCGCCCGCCGGCTGCCGCGTCGGCGGGCGTACGGCCTCCCGCCAGGCGCCCCGGGGTGGCGCTCGCGGCCCATGGACGCGACGATTCGGGCTCGACGCCACCGGAGCCACGGCGGCTCCGCCCCGAACCGCTGACGCACCATGCACCTCGTCTGGCACCGCGGCGACCTCCGCACCCACGACCACCCGGCCCTGGCCGCCGCCGTCGCGGCCGGGCCGACCCTCGGCGTGGTCGTCCTCGACCCGACGATCCTGGGGGCCACGTCCGACCGCCGGCGCGCCCTCTTCCACCGGAACGTCCGGGCACTGCGCTCCGCGTACCACGCCCGGGGCGGGGTGCTGGTGGTGCGGCACGGCAGTCCGGCGGCGGAGCTCGTCGCGCTGGCGGACGCGCTCCAGTCGGTGGAGCGGGTCCACGCCATTGCCAGCTACACCCCGTACGGCGTGCACCGGGACGGCGAGGCGGTCCGGGCGCTCCGGGGTGCGGGCATCGGCATCCGCTGGTACGACGGCGCCTACGTCCACTCCCCCGGGACCGTCCGCACCGCCGACGACTCCTTCTACTCCGTCTTCAGCCCGTTCCACCGTCGCTGGCGCGCGCTGGGCACGCCGGAGCCGGCGGACTCGCCGGCCGCCATCGACTCGCCCGACCTGGATGCCGGATTCGACCCCGGCGACATCGCCGACTACGCCACCGACATCGAGATCCCGGAGCCCGGTGAGGACGCGGCGCTGGAAGCCCTCGAGCGGTTCATCGAGGACGGGCTCCCGGACTACGCCGAGCGACGCGACCGGCTGGACGGCGCCGGCACGTCCCGCCTCTCCGTGTGGATCACCCTGGGCGTCCTGTCGGCCCGGACGGTCGTGGCCCGGGCCGAGGCCGGGGGCGGAGCCGGCGCGGGCAAGTGGCTGAGCGAGGTCGCCTGGCGAGACTTCCTGGCCGACCTCCTCTACCACCGGCCGGACCTCCGCGAGGCGCCCTTCCAGCCCCGCTGGGCCCGGCTGGGCTGGCCCGGCGGCGATGACCGGTTCCAGGCCTGGCGCGACGGCGGGACCGGCGTGCCGGCCGTGGACGCGGCCATGCGCCAGCTCCGCGAGACCGGGTGGATCAGCAACCGGGCCCGCATGGTGGCCGCCCAGTTCCTGGCCAAGAACCTCCGGGTGGACTGGCGCCGGGGCGAGGCGCTCTTCAAGGACTGGCTCCTGGACGGCGACACCGCCAGCAACGTGGGCAACTGGCAGTGGGCGGCGGGCCTCGGCATCGACAATGCCCCCTACTTCCGCGTCATGAATCCGGCGACCCAGGCGGAGACGCACGACCCCGACGGCCGCTGGCTTCGTCGCTGGGCGCCGGACTCCCACGGCCCCGCGCCCCGGGACCCCGTCGTGGACCCGAAGGCCTCCCGGAAGGCGTACCTGGAGGCGGCCGGGGCGGTCCCACCGGCCGAGCGGGCCGACTCGCCGCCGGATCCCCGGCGGCCGTCCCTCGCCCTCGCGACCCCGGGCCAGCTGGTCACGGTGTCGGGCGTCGGGCCCGCCACGGCCAGCGCGATCCTGGACGCCCTGGCGGATGGGTACGAACTTCCACTGGAGGATGTCCCGGGTGTCGGCCCGGAGATCGCGGCCGGGCTCCGCGACCGGTTCGCCACCTGACGAACGTCCCGCCCGTCACTCCACACGGTCCCCGCACGTTGTATCACTGGACCGACCGGAGAAGCCCATGAGAGCTGCAACGCCCCTTCTGCTCGCGCTGCTGCTGGTCACGCCCGTGGCCGGCGGGGCGCAGACCATCGAGGGCCGTGTGCTCGAGTACGGCACGGACGAGCCCCTCGCGGATGTCGATGTCTACCTCCTGGCGGACCCGGACCGCAAGGTGGCCCTCGCCTTCACCGACTCGACGGGCCTGTTCCGCATCGCCGCCCCGTCCGCCGGCTCGTGGCGGGTCGGCGCCGAGCTGATCGGCTACGGCGCCGTCCGATCCGAGCCACTCGACCTCGCCGATGAGGCCACGGTTCAGGTCGAGATCCGGATGGCGATCGAGCCGGTGGAGATCGAGGACGCCGTGGTGGTGGTGGCCCCGCGTAGCCTGAGCCCGGAGCTGGACGCGTTCTGGAAGCGGGTCAGGCGCGGGGAGCGAACGGGGTTCGGCGACTTCATCTACGGCGAGAGCCTCGAGCGGAGCACGCTGTACCCGTCGGACGCCGTCCGCATGATCGCCGGCGTCCGGGTGGTCCCGGGGCGAATGGGCGAGGGGCAGCGGATCGTCATGCGCGGGGGCTGCATTCCGTTGATCTACCTGGACGGCATGGAGTTGAACCGGATGCGCAGGGGCGAGTCCCTCGACAACTACGTGAGCCTCTCCGACATCGAGGGCATCGAGGTCTACCGGGGCGCCGAGCAGCCCGGCGGCGCCTACTTCGACCAGTCCGGCTGCGGCCTCGTCCTGGTCTGGACCAAGCGGGGCGAGCCGGACGGCAGGGCATTCAGCTGGACCCGCCTCGCCCTCGGCGCGGCCCTCATCCTCGGGGTCCTCTTCGTCCGCTAGGCCAGCCGCCCACGACCCGAGTCCGGGGCCACGACCAGCTCGCCGGGGTAGGGACGGAAGAACCACTGCTCCCGCAGGTACGGCTCGTCGAACCGCTCCACCCAGCTCCCGAGCACCGCCAGCAGCGCCTGGAAGGGGAGCCGCCCCTCCCGGTAGTCGGCCTGCAGCGTCATGAACTGCCGCTTCTCGGCCCCCTCGAGCGCCCGCTTGAAGTAGCCCTGGGCGTGCTGGACGGCATTGATCATCGCGCCCCGCCCGGCCGGCTCCGCCGTGGCCTCCGCGAACGCCGTCCGGTAGCGCGCCAGCAGCGCCTCGAAGTCCGACGCCGAACCCGCCTCCGCCACCAGCCGGCCCAGCTCCCGCTGCGCCCCCGGTGAATGCGCCATCAGGACCAGCTTGTGCCGGGTATGGTGGTCGACCAGCCCGGCGGGCCCCGCCCGGGCCGCCGCCCGCAGCCGGGCGCCGGCGTACACGCGTGTCAGCCAGTGGTGCCTGAGCTCCGCGTTCATCAGGCGCCCCTCGTCCTCCATGGGCGCGGTCGGGAAGCGCTCGGCCATCACCCGGGCGAACAGGCCCCGGCCCCTTGCCGTCACCGGCGCCTCCCCCGCGTAGATCTTCACGTCCCCGATCCCGCACGACGGCGACCGGTTCTTCAACAGCAGGCCGTCCACCGCGTCCAGCCCGTCCGCAAACGCGTGGCCGAAGCCCGCCATCCGCTCCGTCAGGTCCCGGCCCGTCGACGGCTGCACCAGTCGCAGCCCGTCGGCGTCGTCGGCCCGGTCGCCCCCTGCCGCGGCGCCGCTCCCGGACTCGCCACTCGCCACCCGCTCGATCCGGATCGGGTCACGGGGCACGCCGAGCCCGATCTCCACCTCCGGGCACACCGGCACGTACTCCACGTGGGGCTCGAGCAGCCGCACGACCGTCGAACGCACCCCCTGCCCGTTGTACCGGCACGCCTCCAGCTCCAGGCACCGGCTCAGGACCACCCTCGGCTTCACACCTTCCACACCGCTCATGCCGTCCATGTCTCCCACACCGGCGCGCTCCCCCCGCCGTCCGGGTCCGCCCCTCGAACCGCCCCCACCAGCCCGCCGTCCTTGACGCCCTCACGCCCCGGACCGCACCATTGTCGCCAATCATCCATCCAACCTGGAGCCCTTCCGTGTCCAACCACGTCTACAAGAAGGTCGAGCTCACCGGTTCGTCCACCGAGAGCGTCGAGGACGCCATCGGCACCGCCATCGACAAGGCCGCCGAGTCGCTCCACAACCTTCGCTGGTTCGAGGTCCAGGAGATCCGCGGCCACATCGAGAACGGCAAGGTCGGCCACTACCAGGTCACCGTGAAGGTGGGCTTCACCATCGACTAGACATGAACACACCGTCCCCCAGCGGTCCCGGCCCCGAGCAGGCCCTCCTCACCCTCCGCATCATCGCGGGGAGCCTGGTCGTGGGCGTCACGCTCTTCGCCTTCGTCGCCTGGTTCGCGGGCCTCGAGGGCGACGCCCGGCCCGAGGGCCGGGGCCTGGTCTTCGGCGGGCTCCTGGTGATGGCCGTCGTCGCCCTGGCCGGCGCCATCCTCCTCTGGAGAGCCCGTGTCGTGCCCCTGACCCTGCCGTCCCGCGACTGGGCCGAGCGCTTCCCCCGGCTCCAGACCAGCCTCATCATCGTCTGGGCGATCATCGAGACGCCGGCGCTCCTGGCCGAGGCCGTGTATTTCCTGTACGGCGACGTGCCGTCCGGCCTCCTCGGTATCGCCATCATCTGGATCGGCATCGGCCTCACCTGGCCAAAGCGGGCCTGGATCGGGCGAGCCTGAAGCCCGACGCCGCCAGGCCCCCGGA
>CAYMLW010000099.1:0-12566 GCA_964391035.1 uncultured Gemmatimonadaceae bacterium | reverse complement strand
CGTTGGCGTGGGTGGTGTAGAACCAGCCGCGCCAGAACCAGTTCATGTTCTCGCCCGCGCCCTCCTCCATGGCACGGAAGAAGTCGGCGGGCTGGGGGTGCTTGAAGGCCCAGCTCCGGGCGTAGTACTGGAACGCGTCGTCGAAGGCCTCGTTGCCGAGGATGTCCTCCCGGAGCATGTGGAGGCCCGTGGCGGGCTTGGCATAGCCGTTGTTGCCGAAGTCCTTGTGGATGAGGTCGGACTCGGTCATGATCGGCGCCTGATCCGGGTCCTGCATGTAAAGTACGATGCCGGGTGCCGGCCCCCGTCGGCTCGGGAACGTGCACTCCTCGTTCTGGGTCCAGTACGTGCCGCAATAGGTCTTCGCGTAATCCTGCTCGCCGTAGTACTGGAGGAAGGTGTTCAGCCCCTCATCCATCCACGTCCACTTGCGCTCGTCGCTGGCCACGATCATGGGGAACCAGTTGTGGCCGACCTCGTGAATGGTGACGGCGATGAGCCCCTGCTCGATCCGGTCGCTGAACTGCCCATCGGGCCGCGGCCTCGCCCCGCAGAAGGCCACCATCGGGTACTCCATGCCGCCGGCCGGCCCGTTCACGTTCACCGCCTTCGGGTACGGATACGGGAACGCCATCCGGCCATAGGTCTCGAGCGTCTGCAGCGTCGCCCGTGTGGACACCTTGTCCCAGAGCGGCATCGCTTCCCGCGCATAGAGGCTGTGCACCTTGATCACGCGGTCGTCGCCCGGGTAGCGGAAGCCGGCGGCGTCCCAGACGAAGGTCTTCGAGCTGACCCACGCGAAGTCGCGCACGTCATCGGCCTTGAAATGCCAGGTGAGGGTGCCGCGCCGCGCGGGCCGGCTCGCCGGGTCCTCGACCTCATCGGCCTCCCGGATGAAGACCGGCTCCTCGGACGTGTAGGCCCGGGCCAGCCGACGCCGCTGCTCCACCGTCAGCACCTCCTCCGGATTCTGCAGCTCCCCCGTGGCGTCCACCATGTGGTCCCAGGGGACGGTGATCCGGACGTCGTAGCTGCCGAAGTCGAGGTAGAACTCGCCGCGGCCGAAGAACTGCTCCGTCTGCCAGCCGTTGACGTCGTCGTATACGGACATGCGGGGGAACCACTGGGCGATCTCGTAGATCCAGCCGTCGCCGACCTGCTCCTTGGCCCCCCGGCCCCGATCGGGGACCCGGAACCACCAGTCGATCTCCAGCTCGACCACGCCGCCCGGCGCCACCGGCTCCGGCAGATCCACCCGCATGATGGTGTTGTTGATCCGATAGTCGGCGTCGACCGGCCGCCCGTCCCGGACGAGCTGGACCCGGGTGATCTCGTGGCCGCCATCGAACGGCTCCAGCCCGATGAACCTGCGGAACATCTCGCTCACCTCCCGGGGCAGCGCGCCCTGGATCTTCGCGCTCCGGCTGTGCTCGATGGAACGGACGTTCTGGTCGAGCTGGACCCACAGAAACGGCAGCGCGTCCGGCGAGTTGTTGTGGTACGTGATCCGCTCCGAGCCCCGGACCGTGTGGTTCGCCGCATCCAGCTGGGCCTCGATGACGTAGTCGACCTGCTGCTGCCAGTAGCCGTGGCCCGGCGCGCCCGCCGCGTTCCGATATGCGTTCGGATCCGGCCACTCGGCGAGGGGCCGGAACATGGACCGGTTGGTCTCGGAGCCGTCGTCGTGGAGCCACTGCTGGGCTGTGGCCGGCCCGGTCAGGAGGCCGAGGGTCAGCCCGGCGAGGATCGCGGTTCGGAGTCGCATGGTGTGATTGCCCCTGTGGTTGAATGGACGTACCTCTACCACGGGCGGGGGCATTCACCGAAAGACAAGACGCTCCGGGCCGCGGAAACGTTGGGGCCGACGCGGCCGATCCTCAGTGCGTCTTCCGGTATCGGGCCAGTTCGAGAATGTCGTCCAGCTCGCTGCCGTCCCGGACCATCACGACGAGTGGCGTGGAACCGCCACTCCGGGACGAGGCCGAGCTCCGGCCCGGTGGCCCGCTCCATGAACGACTGGTGGGCGTCGAACCGGGGCCCCAGGGCTCCGGTCAGCACCTGGTCGTCCGGGACCCGCTGGCTGTCACCGGGCACCTGACTGCCCATCGGCACCCTCCAGGTTCGAGAAACCCCGATCCCGACTCCGACTACGACTACGACTTCAGCAGCTTCCGCATCTCGGCGTCCAGCACACCCGGATACCGGAATCCCAGGTCCCGGGCCACGCCGCGGGCGGCGCAGGTGAAGAGCTCGATGGTGGCGTCGAGAGCGGCGTCATGGTGGGCGAGCCTGTCGCCGGCGTAGGTGGCGTCGAGGAGCTCCCGTTCGTCGGGCTCCAGGAGCCAGCGGAGCCCCGTCCCCCGTACCCCGACGTTCTGCTCCCACTGACGGGGGATCTGGACGTACCACTCGAGCATGGGCACGAGGCAGCGGTATCGGAGGACGGCCTCGAGGCTGTAGCGGGCCGGGATGAGCTCGCCGCGGCCCACGTGCTTGGCCACATAGAGCGTCTCCCACCAGAACTCCTCGACCACCGCGCGGTACTCGGGCTCGGCCGGCGGCCGGGGGACGTAGGCCAGGACGGAGGGCGGGGGCAGCCGCTCGGCCAGGCCGTGCCGGTCGACCAGCACCAGGTAGCCCGCGGCCAGCCAGTCGGGCGGACTCTCCTGCTCGACGATCCGCTCCAGCAGCTCCATGCGGGAGAGGGTGAAGTCGATGCGGTGGCCGCCCCGGTACTGGACCAGCCGGCTCGGGACCTCCTCGCCGCGCTGCTCCCAGCTCTCCTTCAGCACGATCAGCGGACGGCCGAACGCCTCCAGCCAGTCGTCCCGCTGCGCCAGTCGGCTCGCCGGTTCCAGGAACAGGACCACGTCGTGGTCCGAGAACCCGTCGCGCGGCCCCTCGGGCGACGCCCGCGACCCGATCAGCAGGGCGACCCCGACCCCCGGCTCCCGGCGCGCCCAGTCCGCCACGCGCTGCGCCAACTCGTCCAGCGATGCGTGTTCGTGTCTCATCCCGACATAGTACGGCCCGGGGCGACCGCGGTCGAGGATCGGGGGCTGCGGGCACGGGATGGGGGAAGCTCCGGCAAGATCCCTTTGCCCTGAACCGCCCTCTGGTGGCATCCTGGAGGCATGTCCCATGGAGACCTGCTCGGCACGACCTGGCTGCATCGACCGCTGGACTCCGGCCGGTTCCGCTGCCCTCGCTGCGACCAGGAGCGCGACTGTCAGCGTACCGAGCTCGAGCGCCAGCTGGTCCTGGCCGGCCGCCCGGTGTTCCGGCTGGGCCCCATCGAGGGGTTCCGGACCTGCCGGACGTGCAGGCACGCCTTCCCCGACGGGGCCGCACCGTCCCCCGGGACCGGCTTCCCGACCCTCAGCGAGGACGAGCGCGCGCTCCTCGCCGTGCTCGCCGCCGTCGTGTTCTCCGACTCCGCGGTGCGGAGCGCGGAGAAGCGCGGGGTCGCCCGGGTCGTCCGGCTTTTCATTCCCCACTCGGAGGCGTTCGACGTGAACGAGCTCCTGCGTGATGCCCGGCGCCGTTGGGGCGACCCCATCGACCGGCTGAGACGCCTCCGGGGCCTGGTGGACGAGGACCGTCGATCGCGGATCGTCGAGGCGGCCTACCTCGTCTGTACCGCGGACGGCGATCTCCACCCGCAGGAGAGCCGGCTACTGGAGCGGGTGGGCGCCGCGCTGGACCTGGCGCCGCGGACCGTACGGAGCGCGCTCCGGGACGCCCGGCACCGGGGCGTCACGGCGAGCGATCCGGACTAGCGGGAGGGAAGCATGGAGCGTCGCTTTTTCTCCTTCGAGGAGGCGAACCGGACGCTGCCGCTGGTCCGCCGCATCGTCCGGGACATCGTGGATCGGCATCAGGAGCTGGCGCCGGCGGTGGCCCGATACCGGGGACTGATACCGGCGGACCGGGAGCAGGAGGACGGACGGCGGCTCCGGGCGGAGATCGAGGAGGCCGCGGCGGCCATCGATGCCCTCGTCGAGGAGCTCCACGAGCTGGGCTGCCGGTTCAAGGGCTTCGACGGGCTCGTCGACTGGTACAGCTACTACGCCGGCCGGCCCGTCTTCCTGTGCTGGAAGCTCGACGAGCCGGAGATCGCTTTCTGGCATCAGCTGGATGCCGGCTACGTCGGCCGCCAGCCCATCGCGCTCGACCAGCGCCAGGCGTTCCGGGCCACGCCCTCGTGAGCCGGTGACTGGCAGGTGCCCCGTTACCCCCGTGGGAGTGCGCCGGGCCCACCGCGCACCCGCGCCGGCCGGCCGGCCCGACCGGCCCCAGGACTGAAACCCCGGACAGCGGCAGGACGTAGAGGGTTCGGACCCGAGCCCGAGACCATCAACGCCACTGCTGCCATGTCACGCTTCCAGACGTCCCTGCACCGGGCCGCCCCCGCCACCCTGCTCCTCGCCCTTCTCGCCCCCGGACTCCAGGCCCAGGGACTCAGGATCGCGGCCGGGGATGTGGGACTCGGGATCGGCCCGGTGCCTCGCATTGTGGGCCTCCGCATAAACTACCGCGACGACTACCGCTTCGAGTCGGTCCACGGCATCAATGCCACCATCTGGGTGCCGTACGAAGACGAGTGGACCGGCGATGTGAACGGCCTGGCCCTGGGCCTGCCCCTGACCGGAGCCCGGTCGATCACCGGACTGGCCCTCGGCGCCGGTGTGGGGACCGGAGAGGACTTCAAGGGCATCGGTGGCGCGGGCATCGGGTTCGGCGCCGGGGGCGACATGACCGGCCTCGTCGTGGGCGGGATCGGTGTCGGCGCCGGCCGCAGCGTGACGGGCGTGGCGGTCGGCGGGATCGGCGTCGGGGCGGGCGGCAATATCGAGGGCATCGCCATCGGCGGGATCGGCGCGGGTGCCGGCAACGACGCCCGGGGCATATTCGCGGGCGGGATCGGCGCCGGCGTGGGCAACACCTTCGAGGGCGTGGCCATCGGCGGGGTTGGCGTGGGCGTCGGGAACAACGCCACGGGACTCCTGGTGGGCGGCATCGGCGCAGGGGTCGGCAACCACATGCGGGGCGTCGCCGTCTCCGGGCTCGGCGGGGGCGTGGGCGGCAATATGGAGGGGATCGGCCTGGCCGGTCTGGGCTTCGGCGCCGGTCGCGACATGACAGGCCTCGGCATCGCCGGGGTCGGTCTCGGCGCCGGCCGCGACCTGACGGGAATCGCCATCGCCGGGGTCGGTCTCGGCGTCGGCCGCGACCTGACGGGCGTGGCCATCTCTGGCATCGGACTCGGTGCCGGGCGCCACCTCCGCTGGCTCGCCATCACGGGCCTGGGCGCCGGGGCCCCGGAGATCACCGGCCTCGTCGCGGCCCCCGCCGTCGGCGGGCAGGACGTGCGCGGCCTCGTGATCGCGCCCGCCTACTTCCGGATCACCGAATGGGGCGCGCTGAACGGCGTCTCCATCAGCGCCTACAACGACATCCGGGGCGCCCAGAACGGCCTGGCCATCGGCATCATCAACATCGCCGAGGAGCTCCACGGTCTCCAGGTCGGCCTCATCAACATCGCCCGGAACAAGGAGTCGATGCCGATCCTGCCCTTCTTCAACTTCCACCCGTAGGCCCGCCGGCGCGCGGCCTCTTCAGGCGGGCGGCTCCCGGCCCGCGGCCTTTCCGGCGGGTAGCTGTCGGCCTGCAGTGGAGGGGGCTTCGCGACGGGGGTTGGCTGTCCGGTGCTGCGGCCGGCTCACCGGACCTCTTCCGTAGTGGAGCTCGCGGCGAGGCCGGCCGGCCGCCAAAGCCGCGGGCTCACCGATGCTCACCGAGCATTGTCCTGAGCGTGAAGGGCGTTCGAGCCGCCGGGCAGGCCGTGCCGCGAAGCCCTCCACGCTCCACGCTCCGGCAGCGGCGACGGCCGCGCCCCGGGCCGGGAACCCGGCCCCACGACGAACCCCGCTCCTCCACTCCTTCCCGGAGCCGCCACCCCGAACCGCGCACGGTCGACAACCCCCGGGCCCTTTCGGCCGTCCAACCCACCGGACAACCACCTGAACCCCGAGAAACCGATGAACCGGATCCTGACCGCAGCCGGGCTGCTCCTCCCGATCCGCGAGTACCTGACGTGGTTCCGTGGCGAGCCCGCCGAGAACGAGGCCCGGCGAGAGCGCTGGATCGAGTCCGTGGACATCACCGGCGACGCCGCCGTGGCCAAGGTCGTCCTCGACTATCCCGACCGTCGCTTCACCGACTACATGTCGCTGCTCCGGCTCGACGGCGAGTGGAAGATCGTGCACAAGAACTACACGATGGCGCCGAAGTGAGGGTCGGGGGCGCCGTGGATGCCCCGGGGTCGTAGTCGTGGTCGTAGTCGGGGGTTGCTGCAGGCCGGTCGCTGTCGGCCTGCGGTGGAGGGGCTCCGGGGCCGGGGGCTGGCGTCCCGGCGCTCCGGCCGGCTCGCCGGACCTCTCCCTAGGCGGGACCCGCGGCGGGGCCGCTGTCCGGTGCTTCCGCCGGCTCACGGGGCCACTTCCTGAGCGTGGAGGGTGTGAAGCCGGTGATCATGCAGTGAGGGTGGAGTGTGTACCGATGGGTCGTGCTCCACGGTCCGGCGGCCGGCGGGCAGGTCGAGTGGCCGCCTGGATCGCTGCCCCGCGGCGACAGGCGGGCGAGGACGGCAGACGGGGGATCTTTCGCGCCCCCGCCCCGGCTGGCACCTTGGTGTGACTCGCCGCGCGCTCCGACGCCTGCCCGGCCCGCACACACGGGCCCCACGGCGGTCGAGGGGCCGACGATCCCCAACCACGGATCCGAATTCCATGCGACGACGCCACGGCCGATACTCGGCGATCCCGACCTCCCGACACCCGACGACACTCCTCGCGGCGGGCGTACCGGCGATGGCCATCGCCATCGCGCTGGCCCTGCCCTCGGGCGCCCGTGCCCAGGCCCCCACGACTGGGACTCCTGGCGCGCCCGTCACCATCCTTGCCGCACCCTTCGCCATCGAGGACGTGCTCTCCGCGCCGTTCCCGTCGGGGCTGGTGGCCGCGCCGTCGGGGGACCGGGTCGCGTGGGTGCGCAATGACCGGGGCGTGCGCTCGATCTGGGTGGCCGACGCGCCCGACTGGCGGGCGCGGCAGATGACGGAGCCCGAGGCCGCCGACATCGGCCGGGTGCCCGGCAACCTCGAGTTCACGCCGGACGGGACCCGGCTCCTCTACGGCGTGGGCGGCGCGCCGAACCGGGCGGGCGAGCACCCGAACCCGGCGAGCCTGCCCGACGGGCCCGAGTTGGCGCTGTACCTGGTGGACCTGCAGACCGGCGAGGAGATCGAGCTGCCCGGCGGGTCGGGCCGGGCCATCGCGCCGGACGGCGATCGCTACGCCATCGCCCGCAGCGGCACCGTCCTGGTCGCGCCTCTGGCGGCGGACGCAGAGACGGAGGAGCTGTTCCAGGCCCGGGGCGAGATCGGCTCGCTGGCCTGGGCGCCCGACGGGGAACGGCTGGCCTTCGTCAGCGCCCGCGGCGACCACGCCTTCATCGGCGTCTACGACCTCGCCGCCGGCCGCATCACCTGGCTCGACCCCTCCGTCGACCGGGATGGCAGCCCCGTCTGGGGCCCCGACGGCGCTCGCCTCGCCTTCCTCCGGATCCCGAACGACCGGGACGCCCTCCCCTTCTTCGCCCGGCCGACGGCCAACCCCTGGTCGATCATGGTCGCGGACCCGGAGACGGGTGGCGCCACGACCGCCTTCCGCGCCGATGAGGGGCCCGGCAGCGCGTTCCAGGGCGTGAACGGCCCGAACCTGATCTGGACCGGCGATGACCGGCTGGTCTTCCCATGGGAGAAGAACGGATGGGCGCAGCTGTGGTCGGTCCCGGCGCCGGCCCCCGGAGCGGGCGCGGGTGCCGGTCCGGGTGCCGTCGCCACCGAGTCCGGTTCACGATCCGGCACCACGTCCGCCGAGCCGCTGCTCCTCACGCCCGGCGAGGCCGAGGTCCAGTTCGTCGGCCGGTCGGCGGACAATCGCTCCGTCCTGTTCGCCTCGAACCACGGCGACATCGATCGCCGCCACATCTGGCGCGTCCCCGCCGGCGGCGGCCCGCCCGAGCCGGTGACCCGCGGCGACGGGATCGAGTGGGCGCCGGTGGAGCCGAGGCCGGGCGTCGTCGTCTACCTGGCCTCGGATGCGACGACGCCGGCCCACGCCGAGGCGATGGTCGATGGCGACCGGCGAGTCCTGGTGCCCGGCTTCCCGCCGGCATCGTTTCCCACAGGCGAGCTCGTCCAGCCGGAGCCGGTGGTGTTCACCGCCGATGACGGGCTGGCGATCCACGGCCAGCTCTTCCCGGCGGCGGAGCGCTGCGGCGACGGGCCGCATCCCGGGCTCCTCTTCTTCCACGGCGGCTCCCGGCGACAGATGCTCCTGGGGTTCCACCACCGGGGCTACTACCACAACGCCTACGCCTTCAACCAGGCCATGGCGTCGCGCTGCTGGGTGGTGCTGTCGGTGAACTACCGGAGCGGGATCGGCTACGGGCTCGAGTTCCGGGAGGCCGAGAACTACGGCGCCGGCGGCGCCAGCGAGCTGAACGACGTGATGGGCGCCGCCCGCTGGCTCGCCGCCCGCGACGATGTCGACGCCGACCGCGTCGCCCTCTGGGGCGGCTCCTACGGCGGCTACCTCACCGCCCTCGGCCTGGCCCGGGCGCCCGAGCTGTTCGCCGCCGGCGTCGACCTCTACGGCGTCCACGACTGGAACGTGGTCATCGCCAATTTCGCCGACTACGAGCCCGAGGAGCGGCCCGAGACCGCGGCGTCGGCGCTCCGATCTTCGCCCATGTGGGACCTGAGCCGGTGGGAGGATCCCGTCCTGGTCATCCACGGCGACGACGACCGGAACGTCCCCTTCTCCGAGTCCGTCGACCTGGTGGAGGAGCTCCGGCGCCGGGACGTGCCCCACGAGGTGCTGGTCCTGCCCGACGAGGTCCACGGGTTCCTGCGCTGGGAGAGCTGGGTCCGGGTCTACGAGGCGGCCGCGGAGTTCCTCGAGCGCGTCGTCGGTTCGGAGTCGGAGTCGGAGTCGTAGTCGTAGTCGGAGTCGTAGTCGTAGTCGTAGTCGAACCCGGGCTGGCAGTGGGCCGCTGCCGGCCGGCGGGGGGACCCAGATCCCCGACCTCAGATCCCAGATCTCCTACTGGACGAGCCCGATCGAGACGGCGGCCTGACTCCCGGCAGCGCTGCGTTTCAGACCGCCCTGGAAGAGGAAGCTGCCCAGGGTGAGGGACAGCCCGGCGCCGAGGGTGGCCTCGTCGCGCCAGCGGCCGACGGAGGCCTGGACGGCCAGCGGCTCCCAGGGATGGAGCGCCAGGCCGAGGTCCCAGCCGTCGCCGGTGGCGTAGAGGAGCCCGTCGCCCGGCTCGAGGACGTGGCCGAAGCCGATGGTCAGGGCGTCGAGCCGATAGGCCACCGCCGTCCGGACCCGGAGCGCCGGCCGGTACGCCTCGATGCCGTCGCGGATCGTGGCGACGGCCCCGGTGGGCGAAGCGAGTGTGTCGGTGTCGGCCTCGACGGCCAGGTCACCGTCGGGGGCGGCCCGGACCCGGGTCCGGGTCACCAGCGTGCGCTCGGGCCACCACATCCCGGACAGCAGGTTCTCAGCGGCCACCGCCACGGTGACGCCGGACCGGGTCCAGCGCGTCCCGACATCGAGGCTCAGCCCGGCGCCATCCGGCAGCCGGAACCCGAAGAGCTCGCCCTCGAGCGCGGCGCCGCCGGCGAAGCCCCCGGTGAGATCGAAGACCGCCTCGCCGGTCGCGTCATCGTACGTCACGGGGCCCGCCTCGTAGTAGCCGTTGATCGTGCCGGTATGGAGCGACGCCGACCCGCCCACGGTCCACCCCGGCCGCAGCGCCCGGGCATACCCCACGGAGTAGCGGCTCACGCCCAGGACCGAGAGGCCGAACGCCCCGATGTGGTAGTCGTCCCGGTCGGGGTCGCGGCCCTCGAGGATCAGCGCGACCAGGTCCCGCGGCAGCGTGCCCTCGAGCTGGAGCGTCCTGCTCACCTCGACCCCCACCCGGCCGATCGCGAAGGCGACGAGGGGGAACCGGAACGTCCCGTCCAGCTCCCAGCCGTCACCGGGGATCCCGTCGATGATCGCGCGCCGGTCCGAGTCCGTGAACTCGAAATCCAGCTCGTTGTCCACACCCTCGAAGATCGTCCCGATCTCGTCAGCGATCACGCCGTCCGGGCCGTTGCTGAACCATCCGCCCGCCACCGTGGGCGGGAAAACCATGCGGAACCGCGCCACCGGACGACCGCACTCGCCGGTCAGGCCGGCCGCGTTCGGATCGAGCAGGTCGATGCCGCACAGCGTCGCGTCCCGGGAGGCGCCGAGGACCAGCGCGTTCGGGCCGAACGGGAGCTCCTGGGCGGAAGCCGACGGGGCCAGAAGAAGCGAGGTGGCGAGGAGCAGTGCGGGCGCCAGCCGCGGCGTCGCCCCTCGAATCGGCGCGACGGTGCGGAGCGCGGCCTCGAGCGCCGCTGTTCCGAGCGACACAGTCGGTCGGGACGGTATGGCGATGGACGTGGGAGTGCGGCGTCGTATCATGCTCGTGTCGCGTCTACGAGGGCTCGATCCGCCCGGCCGTGCCTGGCGTTATGCGAGGCCGTGCCTGGCGTAATGCGAGGCCGCTGGCGTTCTGCGAGGCCTGTGGTCCGGCTGCGGCCCGGCGGCCGACGAACAGCCTGTTAGGATCGTGCACGATTGAGGCCGCTGGTGAGCGGGGTGGCCGCGGCAACTGTTCAGGACGTCGCACCAGTCGCCCGTTTTGGCCGATTCCGCCATGGCCCGGTAGGAACGCCGCCGAGGGAGCCCGGTGTTGGCGGGCTCCCTCGGACATGGCTGGATGAGCCGAAACGCAAGACTGGTGCGACGTCCGCCGGGGTGTCAGGCCCGACCCTCCCCCACCAGCGCCGCAGCCCGCTCCCGGAGCGTCCGGACCCGGGGCTGGAGCTCGGGGTCGGCATCGGCCCAGAGGTCGGCGGCGCGGGCGTAGTATGCGGCGGCCTCGTCGTCGTGGCCGAGATCATCATGGAGCCGGGCGAGGCGTTCGAGGGTGTCGAAGAGGAAGATGGCGTCGAGGCCGATGGGGTAGGCCCATGGCAGCGCCCCGAGGTAGGCTTCGTACTCGGCGATGGCGCCGGCTTGTTGGTCGAGGGCTTCGTGGGCCCGGCCGGCCAGCACGCGTCGGAGTCTGGGATCGGTGCGGAACTGGCCGTAGATGAAGGAGCACGGGATCCGGGAGGATTCCAGCGCCTCGAGGGCGGCGGCCGGGCGACCCTCGGCCAGAGCGATGGCGGCGGTCAGCGGCCCGCGTACGATCGACCAGTTGCCGCGATTGCTCGCGACCAGCGTGTCGAGGGCGACGCGGGCACCGTCCACATCCCCGGCCATGGCCCGAAGGATCCCTACGTCGACCCACTCGCCGGCCAGGGTGGTGTCGGACGGGAGCCGCGCGAGCCATTCGGTGACCGGTGCGAGGGCCCCGGCGGTGTCGCCGAGGGCGACCAGCCGGATCATGCCGCGACTCACGAGCGGCCCGGCGAGGCCGATGGGATGACCCCTGCGCTCGAGCTCGTCGATGCCGGCCGCGTAGTGGAGCCAAGCCTCCGCCATCCGACCCCGGAGCGCGTCGACCCGGCCCTGGGCGACGTACATGTCGGGCTCGGGGCCGTAGCGTTCCTGGTACGCCGTGTAGAGGGAGTCGGGCGCCGGGTAGTCGTTCCCCCGGCCGGCGACGACCATTTCTGCCAGGAGCAGCCGGTAGCTCTCGCCGAAGCGTTCCCGCCACAGCTCGAGGAGCCCGCGGGCCTCCTGGAACCGGCGCCGGATGGCGAGGTTGACGACCTGGTTGTTCAGGACGCCCGGCGTTGCGTGGCCCCGCTCGATGGCCCGGCCGTACACCTCCATGGCCTCGTCGCTCCGGCCCGTCCGTTCGAGGTTGAAGCCGAACGCGTTGAGCGGCCGAGGGTCGTCGGGATGCTGCCGGGCATACGCCTCGTACATGTCGACGAGCGGGCGGTACAGGTCGCACTCGTCCGGTGGCCGTGTGGTGTCGGTCTGGGTCTCCACGAACCGGTACGCCACGTCGATCCGCAGCCGCTCGTATGCGGTGAGGCGGTCCCGGTGCTGGTACGCCTTCCGGTTCAGCTCGTCCCGGCGGCCCCAGTCGGGGACGTCCTGGACGGCCCGGGACAGGAGCGCGTAGGCGGCCGCGAAGGTGGAGTCCTCCTCCAGGACCCGCTCCAGGAGCGGGATCGCGTCCAGGTTGCGGCCCTCCCAGAACATCAGCCGGGCGGAGTCGGTGTACAGCCGGAGCGCCTCGAGCGAGGCGGTGGTGACCTGCTCCAGCGGCGGATCGCGTCGGATCGACCGGCGCGACTCGCCGATCCGTGCCCGGATCTCTCCGCCGATCCGGTCCAGCTCGGCCACCAGGTTGTCGCCCAGCGCCGACGCGCCCCGGAACCGTCCTAGTACAGTCCGCCATAAATACGCTCACGTATTATCCTGGCGTCTCGAAACCGG
>CAYMLW010000098.1:0-12595 GCA_964391035.1 uncultured Gemmatimonadaceae bacterium | reverse complement strand
GCCCACCGTGGGCAACCGGCCCTACACCGTGCCGCTGGTCGAGGGGTTCCGCCTCTTCGACGCGGCCCGGGAACAGGTCTCGGGACTGGCCAAGCGGGCCCGCTTCGTCATGTCTCACCGAACGGGCAAGGTCCAGGTCCTGGCCGTGGACGACCGGTACATCTACACGCGCTACCACCGGGCCAGGGACCGGGAGATGGAGGGCCGTTTCCAGATCTTCCGCCGCGACGCCGACGCCTACTGGCTCGACGACCTCGTGCCGGTCGATGACAGGCGCGCCCACTCGCCCGACCGGTCCCGTCCCCCACACTGGACCCACACGAGACCAGGCCGATCCTGCGGACGTCCAGACGATACCGGAAAGAGCTGGGGCTCCTCGACGGCTACGCCATCTCCACCGGCGCGACGCTGAGCGCGGGGTTCGGGCCGTTTACCCGCGCCCGCCCCGCTCCTTCACGGCGATCTCGTCGCTTGATGGGGGGTAGACCATTTTCGCCACACCCCGGCCCGAGCTCAGCCGTCAGCCGTCAGCCGCCAGCCGCCAGCCTCAGAACCGCTTGAGCCAGGTCACCTTCAGCGCCACCCCGCGGTCCGCCACGTCCAGCAGATCCAGCTCGGAGCCACGCCGCTCGTCGATGACCAGGAAGAGGTCGCTGCCCGGGGCATGGATCAGGTTGAGCCGCACGTTGGCGGAGAGCTCGTTGGCGAGCTGGTTGTACTGGACCAGCGCGGACAGGAAGGCCCGGGTACTGAAGGCCAGCGCCACCCGGAGACTGGAGAGGTCGGCGTCGAAGGAGCCGTCGGGCAGGGCGACGTGGTTCCGGGTGTAGCCGAGCGTGGCGGTGACGTGGGGATCGGGGGCCACGGTCAGGGTGGCGCCGTAGGAGCCGATGGTCCCGCCGTAGATCCGCTGCCACGAGCCGTTGGAGCCGAGGACTACGGGCCGGCTCGGGCTCGTGGACGCGAACCACCCGACGTTCACGACGTCCCACTCGCCGGCGGGGACCGACACGTCGCCCAGGTCGAAGGGCTCGTCGACCCGGGTCCAGCCTGGATTCAAGAAGAGGGTGAACGTCTCGCCGGAGTTCCACTCGTTCGAGAAGACGGGTCCGATGTAGACGTCTTCCAGCTCCCCGTCGATATCGGTGTAGAGGTTGGCGCCGAAGAAGATGTCGATCTTGCGCAGGCCCAGGACAGCCGGCCGGGGCGTGACCCGGCCGAAGAGGTCGGTGCGAATCATGTCCGACCGGGTGATGAACCCCACCTCCGCGGTGGCCTCGGGGCCGACGCCGATGTGGTTCAGGCCGAAGCCGTAGCGGTCGCCCGTGTAGTCGAGCCCGACCCGCCAGGCGTGGTCGTCGCCGCCCTCCCCCGCGGTCGTGGTCCGGGCGTAGAAGCCCTGGACGTTGACGGGTCCCAGCCAGAGCGACGCGTCCAGACCGCCGGCCGTGTTCCAGGTCTCGCGGTTCCGGCGATCGGTGACCATTGCGCCGATGAACCCGCTCTGGCCGATATCCCGCTTGACCCGACCCACGGCGAAGTTGTCGCCGGGACGGCCCGGCACGTCATCGGTGACCACGTTCAGGAACCCCACCGTCTGGGCGCCGACCCGGCCGGTGAGTCGGGCCCCGCCCAGGACGGGGACCTCGACGGTCCCGTCGTCGCCCTGGTAGAGCCCGATCCGGCGGGAGAAGAAGAGCAGGAAGGGCGGCGGCTCGAAGAAGCCCCGGAACCCGAACTCGAAGACGCCTGCGTTCTCGAGGAAGAACTCGCGCTTCTCCGGGAAGAAGAGGGAGAACCGGGTGAGGTTGACCTGCTCGTCGTCGGCTTCGACCTGGGCGAAGTCGGTGTTCAGCGTCAGGTCGAGAGTGAGCCCCGGCCGCACCTCCCACTTGGCGTCCACCCCTACGTCGAGCTCGCCGTCCGACTCCAGCGAGCCGGAGCCGGGCAGCCCGACCAGCGAGTCCTCCTGCGTGCCCCGGGCCAGGGTGAACGGCTTGACCTCGAGGTTCAATCCCGCCCGCGGCAGGTCCGTCAGGCCGTAGAGGTGCCCGGCCCGGCTGATCCGGGACATACCCTCGTTCTCCCTGAGCCACGAGCTCCATAGCGACTGCTCGTTGTCCCCCCGGACGATCCGGGCGACGTTCAGACCCCACGGCTCGTCGCCCGGGTCCGTCGGGAACCGGAGCGTCCGGAAGGGGATGGCCAGCTCCGCGGACCACCCCTCCGGCGTCCGGGCCGCACGCACCTCCCAGACCCCGCGCCAGTCGATGTTGAACTCCCGGCCCTCGTCCGTCAGCAGCGCGTCGAACTCGGCCCCGTTCGGGTTCGTGGCGAACATGAACGCGTTGCGATGGTCGTGGAACGGGTCGAGAAGGACGACGACGGCGTCGTCGCCCGCGAAGACAGGCCGACCGTCGAATCCGGCGGCCAGCAGCCGGTCCCGCTGGAGCACGCGCCCGATGACCGGCTGGTCCGGCTGGTCGGCCCGGATCCCGATGTAGAGGGCGTCGTCGTCGTAGAGGACCCGGACCTCGGTGGTCCGGGCCGCCGCCCCCACTTCGGGCTCGCGCTGACGGAACCCCGAGGCCACGGGCGCCGCGTCCCAGACGTCCTCGTCGAGCCGGCCGTCCAGCTCGATCCGCTCCCCCGCCAGGCGGTGGGCCCGCGTCGACGGCGGGTCGTAGGCCTGGCCCGCCACCGGCACCGGCGGAAGGACGAGGGTCCCGGCCAGGGCGAGGGTCCCGGCCAGGGCGAGGGTCCCGGCCAGGGCGAGGGTCCCGGTCAGAGCGAGGCTGGAGCGACAGGTCATCGGACTGGGCTTCGGGTGTGCAGGGAACCTGGGGGCTCGAAGTGTCAACGAACGGGGCGGCGGGAAAACGACACCCGCGGCCGCCCGAGCCACGGGGCATGTCGCGTGATCCGCCCGGGACCGGACCCCGTCAGCGGGCCAGGTCGATCAGGAACGCGTACTGGAACGCCATGGTCCGGTACCGCTGGTCGCGCCCGGACGGGCCGCCGTGGCCGGCTCCAGGTACGCGATCACCTCCGGGGTCTCCCGCTCCCGGAGCCAGAAGTACGGGTCGATCCGCGTATCATCGTGGATGGTCATCTCCATGGAATCGACCTCCGCCACCGGTGGATCGATGGGCGCGTCGAGTTGGGTGCATCCCCCGGCCAGGGCTGCGGCCAGCAGCGCGGCTCCGGCCAGGACGGATCCGGGAGCAGCCCCGCCCGGGGCGGGTCGCCGGGCGGCGCCAGGCCGGGCCGGCGGACATCGGAAGGTCGGGATCCACATCACCGGCATTCCTGATCGGGGTGCATGGCCGGGGCGGACACGCTCCGCGCACTGCCAATGTCGGGCTGTCGGCCACCGGATGCCAGGGGCGCCGCTACCCGGCGCCGACCCCCGCCAGACCCATGGTCTCGAGCACGGCCCGGAACCGGGGATCGTCCCGGATCGGATCGAAGGCCGGTTCCACTGCGAGCCAGATCAGCTCGGCGTCCCGGGTCTCCAGCGCTTCCTCGAGGAGCTCGAGCGCGCGGTCGTGATCGCCGATCCCGACATGGGCGAAGGCCCGCTCGTACGGCGCCACGTACCGTTCCGCCGCCGCGGCCTCGACTCGCGCGACCACCTCCCGGGCCTCAACCATCCGGCCCGCCCGGCCCAGGGCCAGTGCCAGCCCCGGGAGGAACTTCGGCGACACCGCGACCGAGCGCTCGAAGGCCCTCACCCCGTCCTCGACGCGTCCCTCCGCCAGCCGGATGAAGCCCAGCGCTCCCAGCGCGTACGGGTGGGTCGGCGCGAGGGCCAGCGCCTCCGCGGCCTGCGCCCCGGCGGCGTCGTAGCGTCGACCCCAGTACAGGACACGCGCGCCGAATGCGTAGGCGATGACCGAGGCGGGATCCAGCCGCTGGGCCGCCTCGAGGAGGGGCACGGCCTCGTCCGTCCGTCCCAGCGCGGCCAGCAGGCCGGCCAGGAACCAGTGCCCGGTCGCATGACTCGGGTTCAGCTCCAGTCCCCGCCGGAACCCTCGCTCGGCGCCCGTCCAGTTCCAGTCGTAGTGGAACCTGGTGTCGGCCAGCGCGATGTGGGCCTCCGCCAGCTCCGGGTCCCGGGCCAGCGCCTGGACCGCGAGGGAGTCCGCCCGCGGGAACGCCTGGTCCGGTGGCGTGCCGAAGTGGGCGGCCGCCAGCCACGCTTCGGCCAGGGCGGCCCAGGCCAACGCGAAGTCCGGATCGAGCTCGACGGCCTCCCGGAACCGGGCCATGGCTCCCTCGCCCGGCGGCGCCCCCAGGTTCTTCCAGAGGTAGCGGCCCTGGAGATAGGCCCGCATCGCCTCGCCGTTCGCCGTGGCCGGGCGGACGCCCACAGACGACGCCACGCCCGCGGCCCCCGCCGTGAACGTCCGGGCCACCCGCGCCGCCACTTCCGCCTGGGCGTCCAGGAAACCCCCGTCCAGACTCGCGTCGAACTCCTGGGACCACTCGTGGTGGTCGGTCGCTGCGTCGATGAGCTGGATCGTGGTCCGCAGACGGGTGCCATCACCACGCACGCTGCCCTCGAGCAGCATGTCGGCCTGCAGCCGCTCCGCGATCTCCGGGACCGTCATCTCGGACCGGTCCAAGGGCAGCACCGACGTCCGGGAGATGACCCGCAGACCCGGGATGCCGAGCCGCTGGATCTCGTGGATCACCTGCTCGTGCAGACCCGCCACCAGCCACGCCTGCTCTTCCGGCTCCGGCAGCAGGTTGTCGAACGGAAGGACGGCGAGCACCCTCGGCTCGGATTCTGTCACCGCTCCCGTGACCGTGCCCTGACCGATCAGCCAGACCGCAGCCACCACTCCCCACAGCGCCAGCGCGCCCACTCCGCCGAGAATCGCGTTCCGCCAGGTGAACATCCCGCGAAGCCCACCGGACACGCGCTGTCGACTCCGACCCTGCACCCACGCCGTGATCACGAAGACGCGCCCGGATCTCGTCCCACATGGGAGGCCTCAGGGTTGGGAGGGGCTCGGAAGGCCACTTCTAGCTATAGGACGCCGGCGCTGGCAGGTCCAGTGTCCCGCCCGGGAAGCCAGAAGACCGCCCGAAGCTGGAGGGCGAAGAGGTCGACCGGGTCGTCGGGCCCGGTGAGGAACTCCGAGTGCTGCCAGCCCACCCGGACGTGGACCTCCCGGGCCGCCAGGTGGACGCCCCCGCACCCCGCTGCCCACCGGAACGGGTCCTCCACCTCCGATGCCTGCGGAACACCCATCACGACGCTGCTCCCGGCCGGTACGACCGCCCTACCATCGCTCCATCGCCCGGGCCGGTGAACCACCGCGCGCCTCAGCCGTCAGCCGTCAGCCGTCAACCGTCAGCCGTCAGCCGTCAGCCGTCAACCGTCAACCGTCAACCGTCAGCCCTCAGCCCCGAACGCCCGGCGGAGCGCCGCCTCCCCGCCCACGACGGGCAGCGTCAGGCTCGTGCCATCGAGGTCGACGGTGAGGCGAGTCCCGGGCTCGGGCCGGAGGGTGAACTCCCGGTCGCTGGAGAAGACCATGAGGACGAGGCGCTTGCCGGTCGGGACGACCTGGTCGTCGGGCTGGAGGTCGAAGGAGACGTCGTAGAGCTGTCCGGGTACGAGGGGCGTGCTACGGTCGAGTGCGTCGTGGTTCTGTGGGTCGGCCCAGCCCCGGGTGACGATGCTGGGCGGTGTCCCCCGCCGGCGGGCGGGCGGGGCGTCGGTCCATGGCAGCGCGACGAGCCAGACGGACAGGTTGGCGGCGGGCCGGTCGACGGCCAGGCGGATGGTGACGCGTGGGATGCCGGAGAGGTGGAGGGGCTCGACCAGCTCGGGTGTGGCGTAGAGGAGCCGGTGGTCGCTCCACTCGGCCCGGGCGAGGCTGGCGCCGTCGAAGGAGAAGTTGTCGACCAGGGTCTCGGTGCCCTGGGAGCCGGGCGCCTCGAGGACGAGCCCCCCGCTCTGCACGCCGCCGGCGGTGGGATGCAGCGTGACCGGTGCGGCGCGGGGGTTGGGGTAGTCGGGGTACGGCGTCGGTCGATCGGCCTCGTCGTCTTCCCGGACGATCCAGGCCCGGGGGTCGTCCTCGACGCCGTTCTCGACGCCGTAGAGCCAGCGGGTGAACCAGCGGTTCATGAGCTCGAGGGGCGGGAGCCCGCCGTGGCCGCCCTGGTGGAAGTACGCCTGGACGGGCACGCCCCGCTCCTTCAGCGCCTCGTACACCAGGACGCTGTGCTCGGGCATGACGTTCCAGTCGTTGAAGGCGTGGGCCATGAGGGTGGCGGCCTGGATGCCGTCGAGTCGCTCCATGAAGTCGCGCTCGGCCCAGAACTCGTTCCAGTCGCCGGTGACCCGGTCCTGGCCGGCGGCCATCTCCCCGTCGCGGATGAGGGCGTCGCAGCGGTCGCGGTCGGCGGGGTCGCCGCTGGCGATGAAGTCGTAGAGGACGTCGATGTCCTCGCCCAGGTAGCCGCCCGGGCTGCGGACGAGCCCGTTGGACCGGTAGTAGCGGTAGTAGGAGGTGTTCGGCGCGACGGGGATGATCGCCTCGAGCCCCTCCACGCCGGTCGTGGCCGCCGCCACGGGGATCGTGCCGTTGTACGACGTCCCGGTCATGCCCACGCGGCCCGTGCTCCAGTCGGCGACGACCTCCTCGTCCCCATCCGGCGTGGTGAAGCCCCGGGCCCGGCCGTTCAGCCAGTCGATCACGGCCTTGGGCGCCAGCGCTTCGGGGTCGCCGCCCACGGTCGGGCACCCCTGCGACGACCCGGTCCCCGGCGCCTCCGAGTGCACCACGGCGAAGCCCCGGGGCACCCACGTGTCGACGTGGGAGTTCGAGATCCGCTCCCGGACGCCCCGGTGCCCGATGTCGGGCATGTCGTTGCGCGGCGACGACGCCTCGCCCAGCTCCTGGCGCACGTCCCAGAAGTACTCCCGGGCCGCGCTCCCGACCCCCGAGTAGTACGGGCTCGACTCGTAGATCACCGGCACCTTCAGCCCCTCCGCGGTCTGGGCCGGCCGGGTCACGTCGACATGGACCCGGTCCGGTCGGCCGTCCCGGTCCGAGTCGAACCCGGTCTCGACCCACAGGTGCTCCCGGATCCACTCCGCCGAGTCCGAGAACGCCGGCACCTCCTGGGCCTGCCCGTCCCGGAAGACGGGACCGGCCCCGGCACCTCCCCCCGCCCCTGCGAGGTCCTGTGTCGCCGACGGTGTCGCGACGACGAAGGACGCGACCGTGGCGATCGCGAGAGCGGCCGGCACGACACCGCGGCCGGAACGGGTCTCTGGGCCGTGAATCGCCCGCCTCGCGGAGCGACGGCTGTCGAGTGCGGCACGGACAGGGCTCGGCAGTGCGTACATGTGGATCGGTGCGTTCGAATGTTCGTGTCGATTAGCGGCACCCGAGGGAACCCACCTCCAACGACGGTCCGCCCTCAATAGCTCCCGGGTCGACGCGCCTGTCAATGCTCGGCAACCCCGAACACTCGGCAACCCCGGGCGAGGGACCGTAGACGAATCTCACCCGGACCATGCCGCGCGGACAGCGGCGGCGGCGGCGGCGGGCGGCGGACGGCTGCGGCGGACGGCGAGTTCGGGCGGACGGCGAGTTCGGGCGACGGCGAGCGTTCCGCATGGAGACTTTCGGCGATTATCGCTGAATATCTACACCTCGACGTCTTCGGCCATGTGTCCGGGCCTCGACCGAACCCCACCAACCCGCAGGAGGCGCACCCGCAACCCGCAACCCGTGACCCGCGACCCGCGACCCGTGACCCGTGACCCGTGACCCGTCAGCCGTCAGCCGTCAGCCGCCAGCCGTCAGCCGCCAGCCGTCAGCCGCCGGGCGCCCCGGTAGATCATCACGAACGCGATGGCCTGGAGCAGGTGGTAGAGAGCGTTGTGGTCGAACCAGACGGGATGGACGCCGATCCCCGCCTGCTGGCCGGCGGCGGCCACCAGCGTGAGTCCAAGCCCCCCGGCGGCCACGGCCAGCGAGCCGGCACCGGTCCGGCGCCACGCCACGATGAACGCGGCCAGGAGAAAGACCGTGGCGGGCAGGTAGTCGACGATGGCCACTGCGAAGCCTCGGTAGACGAGCAGGACGACGGCGGCGTACACGGCGAGCTGGATCCAGGCGGCGGTCATCAGCCAGCGCCGGGCCCGATCCGACAGGACCAGCAGCCCGCCGAGGGCCCAGCCGGCGAGCGCCGTCACGCCGATGGCCAGGAGGGTGGCGGACCACAGCACCCGCTGGGCTGGGCCCTCGTCCGGGAAGAAGCCGTGCACGGTCCCGCCCAGGAGCGGCGCGAGGGCCGCGGCCACGAAGAAGACGGTGAGCCAGCCGCGGAAGGGGCCCGGCCGGTGTCGCCAGCAGAGCGCGGCCAGGACGGCGCACTCGACGGCCAGGCCGTAGTCGGTCAGGGTCACGACGGGTTCGGTCATCGGTTCCTCCTTCGCCACGGGCTCACGCCGGCCCTACCGCGCCGGCCGCGGCACCCAGAGCAGCGCCACTTCGGCGACCGAGATGTCGTTCTTCTCGAGCCCGACATGGACGGTCTCGACCTGCTCGGCATTCTCATCCCACACGTCGACGATCCCCTGGAGCTCGTCGGCCAGCTGGAGCGCAAGAGCCGAACGTGGGCCCTCGATGTCGTGGAGCCCGGCCCGCGACTCCTACCGGGAGTCTCAGGCCCGGGCGGGGGAGAGGGTGGCCGTACAATGGCCGCAGCGGGACGCTCCCTCCGGGATCTCGAACTTGCAGTGCGGACACAGCGTCGGCGGCGCCACCGGCTCCGACTCGTCCGCGGGCGCCCCACGCTCGAGCAGCCGGTTGTAGCTGCGAACCAGGAGGAAGACCGCCCACGCCACGATCAGGAGCGCGATGACGTTGTTCACGAACAGGCCGTAGTTGATCGTGGCCGCACCCGCGGCCTGCGCGTCGGCCAGCGAGGCGTAGTCGCCGCCCGAGAGGTCGATGAAGAGGTCGGCGAAGTCCACGCCGCCCATCAACCGCCCGATCGGCGGCATGATGACGTCGTCGACCAGGGACTTCACCACGGTGCCGAATGCCGCGCCGATGATGATCCCGACCGCCATGTCGAGGACATTGCCGCGCGCCACGAACTTCCGGAACTCGTCGAGCATCCGTGCCTCCGAATCTTGGGGGACTGGGGGGTGGGCGAGCCGACAGGGACCACACCGCGAAGATGGACACCCCGGCCGCCCGCGCGCAATGCCGCCCGCCCGAACACCGCCCGCCCGATCGAACGTTTTCGTCGATCGTCCTGTCCAACCGGGTGTGGACTGGACCGAGACCGACACCGGGTACAAGAAATGACGACGACGCGGACGATCGCCATCCCATTCGTGCTCCTCTCCCTCGCCGCCGCCGCGGAAGCGCAGGAGCCGAACGGAACCGACGGCACCGCCGCCGCAGCCCTCGACGCGCCGCCGCCGGCCGTGGCCGCCCTCCACCTCGGCGCCGGCACCACCACCGGCGGGCGGGCCGATGGCCGGATCGCCGTCGATGGCCGGCTCGATGAAGCGGCCTGGCGCCGGGCGACCGCCGCCACCGGGTTCCGGCAGATCCAGCCGGACGAGGGGGCGCCGGCGTCCCTCGATACCCAGGTCCGGATCCTCTACGACGACCGGGCCCTCTACATCGGCGCCCGCATGAGCCAGCCCGGCGGCGTGGTCGCGCCCCTGGCCCGACGGGACCAGCTCCTGGACGCCAGCGGGAACAACGGCTCCTTCAACTCCCTCACGACGGACAAGCTGATCGTCCGGCTGGACCCGTACCACAACCACCTGGACGACGCGTGGTTCGAGGTGAACCCGGCAGGCGCCCGGGGCGAGCAGTTCAACGGCGACCCGTCGTGGGACCCGATCTGGGAGTCCGCCGCCCGCGTCGATGACGACGGCTGGACCGCCGAGATGCGGATCCCCCTCAGCCAGCTCCGGTTCTCCCCGGAGTCGGACACCTGGGGTCTCCAGATCTGGCGCTACATCGACCGGCTCAACGAGCAGGTGATGTGGTCGTTCCGCCCTCTGGACGCGCCCGGCGGGCCCGCCTTCTACGGCCACCTCGAGGGACTCGACATCGCCAGCCAGCCCCGCCAGATCGAGGCGCTCCCCTATATCGTGACCGGGAGCCGCAACCAGCGCGGGGCCGCGGACGACCCCTACGGCGATGACCGGAGCCTGCGCCTCGGGGTCGGCGGCGACCTCAAGGTCCTGCTCACGTCGAACCTGACCCTCGACGCCACCATCAACCCCGACTTCGGTCAGGTCGAGGTCGACCCGTCCGTCCTCAACCTCAGCGCCTTCGAGACCTTCTACGACGAGAAGCGCCCCTTCTTCGTGGCCGGTCGCAGCGCCTTCAGCTTCGGCGGCATGCGCTGCTACTTCTGCAGCAACTCGTCGTCGCTCAATGCCTTCTACTCCCGACGCATCGGCCGGCCGCCCCAGCTCAATGGCGCCGTCTTCGCCGACGCCGAGTTCGCAGACGCGCCGGAGAACACCTCGATCCTAGGCGCCGCCAAGATCACCGGCCGCACCGACGGGGGCTACACCGTCGGGATCCTCGACGCCGTCACCGGCCGGGAGTCGGCCCGCTTCGTGACGGGGATCGGCGCGGATGAGGAGACCCAGATCGTCGAGCCCCTGACGAACTACTTCGTGGGCCGGGTCAAGAAGGAGTTCCGGGCCGGCGCCACCACCGTGGGCGGCATCGTCACGTCCGTCGCCCGGCGCACCGGCGACCCTCTCGTGGCGGAGCGGCTTCACGGCCACGCCGAGGCCGTCGGCGTCGACTGGCGCCACACGTGGAAGGGGCGGGAGTACTCGTGGATGGGGAACGCCATGGTCTCGAACGCGGCCGGGTCGCCTGACGCGCTGCTCCGGACCCAGCGGTCCAGCGCCCGCTATTTCCAGCGCCCGGACCGGGAGGTGACCGGCGACGGACTCTTCGACACCGGCTACGACCCCGACCGCACCTCGATGCGCGGCTACGGCCTCTTCACCCGCATCGGGAAGGACAGCGGCGGCATCCTCCGGTGGGAGGCCATGGCGAACGTCCGGAGCCCCGGCTTCGAGAACAACGACATCTCGTTCCTCAGCCGGACCGACTACGTCTGGCTCAACGGCAACATCGCGGGCAGCTTCACCACCCCCACGGGCTGGTACCGCAACATCTTCGCGTCGTTCGGCGGCGCCCTCGAGCACAACTACGACGGCGACCGGACCCGCACCGCCCTCCAGGCCTACTACGGCATGGAGCTCCACAACTACTGGCGGATCCGGGCGTTCTGGATCCATCAGGACCCGGCACTCGACGACCGGCTGACCCGCGGGGGCCCCGTGGTGCGACGCCACGGCCACGACTTCGGGCATTTCCAGCTCTCGACCGACGCCCGCGCACCGGCCGTGTTCGACGTCCAGATCCGCGGCGCCCGCGGCATCGGCGATGGCACCCGCCAGTTCGAGATCAACCCGGGCCTCGCCCTCAAGCCGGCGGCCAATGTCTTCGTCCAACTCTCGCCCGGCTACCGCTACGACGAGAGCTCGGCCCAGTACGTCACCGCCGTCGACGACCCCACGGCCACCGACTTCTACGGCAGCCGCTACGTCTTCGGCTACATCAGGACGAAGACGCTGTCCCTGAGCACCCGCGTGAACTGGACCTTCACCCCCGACCTCACCCTCCAGCTCTTCGCCCAGCCGTTCATCGCCAGCGGCGACTACTCCTCGTTCCGGGAGTTCGCCGCGCCCCGCACCCTCGACAAGCTCGTCTACGGCCAGGACATCGGGACCATCGAATACGACGACGCCACCGCCGCCTACACCGTCGACCCCGATGGCCCCGGCTCGGCCCAGCCCTTCAGCTTCGGCGACCCGGACTTCACCACCGCCGCGCTCCGGGGCACCGCCGTGCTCCGCTGGGAGTACCGCCCCGGGTCGACGCTCTTCTTCGTCTGGACCCAGCAGCGCTCCGGCTACGACGCCACCGGCAGCTTCGACCTCGCCGACGCCCGCTCCGCCATCTTCGACGAGCGGCCCATGAACGTGTTCCAGGTCAAGGCGACGTACTGGTTCGGACGGTAGCCGGCTCGGCCTTGGCCAGCTCCCGGTCCCGCAGCTCCCGGCGCAGGATCTTCATCATGCTGCTCTTGGGCAGCTCGTCGATGAACTCGATCTGGCGGGGCACCTTGAAGGGCGCCAGCTCCTTGCGGCAGTACTCCTGGATCTCCTCCGCCGTGGCCGTGGCGCCCTCGGCCAGCACGATGAACGACTTGATGGTCTCGCCCCGCTTGGGGTCGGGGATCCCGATGGTCGCGGCCTCGAGCACGGCCGGGTGCGCGAACAGGACCTGGTCGACCTCGTCGGGATAGACGTTGTACCCGGACGCGACGATCATGTCCTTCTTCCGCCCGACGATGAAGGTGTAGCCGTCGTCATCGACCCGGGCGAGATCCCCGGTGTAGACCCAGCCGTCACGCAGGGTATGGGCCGTCTCTTCCGGCTGGTTCCAGTACCCGTCCATGATCTGGGGACCCTTGAGGCAGAGCTCGCCCTCCTCCCCCA
>CAYMLW010000097.1:9774-12656 GCA_964391035.1 uncultured Gemmatimonadaceae bacterium | reverse complement strand
GAGCAGGGCCTCTTCCACACGCCCGACACGCCGGAGGCCGAGTACACCAGCACGCTCCAGCTCGACCTGGCGACGGTCGAGCCGAGCATCGCCGGCCCGAAGCGGCCCCAGGACCGGATCAGCCTCAGCGGCGCGAAGAACGCCTTCCTCGACGCGCTTCCGGACCTCTCCATGGGTCGGGTGCCGACGGGTGCCGGCGCCGGGATGGCCGCCGAGGGTGGCGCCGCGACCGCCACGGCCGGCAAGCCGAAGATCGAGGTGCAGGGTGAGGACTACACGCTGACGGACGGCGACGTGGTCATCGCCGCCATCACGAGCTGCACCAACACGTCGAACCCGTCGGTCATGGTCGCCGCCGGGCTGCTGGCGAAGAAGGCCGTGGAGAAGGGGCTGAAGCGGAAGCCGTGGGTGAAGACGTCGCTGGCGCCGGGGTCGAAGGTGGTCATGGACTACCTGAGCGAGGCCGAGCTGATGCCGTACCTCGAAGAGCTCCAGTTCAACCTGGTCGGCTACGGCTGCACCACGTGCATCGGCAACAGCGGGCCCCTCCCGGAGGAGGTCTCGGCGGCCATCGAGGAAGGCGACCTCGTGGCGTGCAGCGTGCTCAGCGGGAACCGCAACTTCGAGGGCCGGATCAACCCCGACGTGCGCGCCAACTACCTGGCCTCGCCGCCGCTGGTGGTGGCGTACGCGCTGGCCGGGACCATGGAGATCGACCTTTACAACGAGCCCATCGGCACCGACCAGGACGGCCGCAGCGTCTTCCTCAAGGACATCTGGCCGACCCAGATGGAGATCCAGGAGGTCATACAGACGTCGGTCAAGAGCGAGCACTTCACCAGCCAGTACGCCAAGGTGTTCGACGGCGACGAGCGCTGGAAGGCGCTGCCCGTCCCCGAGGGCGATCGCTTCGCCTGGGACGACGACAGCACCTACATCAAGGAGCCGCCCTACTTCATCGACATGGGCGCCGACGCGCCGCCCGTCGAGGACATCGAGGGCGCACGCCTCCTCGCCCTCATGGGCGACAGCATCACCACCGACCACATCTCGCCCGCCGGCTCCATGGCCGAGGACAGCCCGGCGGCGAAGTACCTCATGGAGAACGGCGTCGAGCCGAAGGACTTCAACTCCTACGGTAGCCGGCGCGGGAACCACGAGGTCATGATGCGCGGGACGTTCGCGAACATCCGGTTCCGGAACCAGCTGACGCCGGGGAAGGAGGGCGGCTGGAGCAAGCACTTCCCGGACGGTGAGGTGAAGCCGATCTACGACGTAGCGATGCAGTACCGGGATGAGGGCGTCCCGACCATCGTGATGGCGGGTAAGGAGTACGGCACGGGCTCGAGCCGGGACTGGGCGGCCAAGGGCCCGGCGCTGCTCGGCGTCAGGGGGGCGCTCGCGGCCACCTACGAGCGAATCCACCGCAGCAACCTCATCGGGATGGGCGTGCTCCCCCTCCAGTTCAAGGACGGCGAGAACGCCGGGACCCACGGGATCCAGGGCGACGAGACGTTCGCCATCAGGGGCATCGAAGACGCGCTGGACCCGGGCGGCGACCAGACGGTCACGGTGAAGGCCGAGAAGGATGGCGAGACCACCGAGTTCGAGGTCCTCGTCCGACTGGACACGCCACAGGAGGTCAACTACTACCGCCACGGTGGGATCCTCCAGTACGTGCTCCGGCAGCTGGCGTGAGGGGCTCGCTGCGCTCGCCGGGGGGCGCGGCCTTCGGCCTCGTGGGGGACGCTCGCTGCGCTCGCGTGGGGGGCTCGGCCTTCGGCCTCGCGGGGGCGGCTCGCTGCGCTCGCCGGGGGCGCTCGCTTCGCTCGCGACATGAAGCCGCGTCCTGAACGGGTGGAGCCGACGGAGGACGGGGAGCGCCTCCGGATCGTCTGGCGGGATGGCCACGTCAGCGAGTACGAGCCGCGGGCGCTGCGGCTGGCGTGTCCGTGCGCCGGCTGCGTCGACGAGTATACCGGCAGGCCGCTCCTGGACCCGGCCACGGTCCCCGAGGACATCATGCCGGTGAAGATCGAGTACGTCGGCCGGTACGCGCTCAAGCTGACCTGGCCGGACGGCCACGACACGGGCATGCACACGTGGACGCTCCTGCGCTCCATGTGCCCGTGTGACGAGTGCGCGCCGGGGCGGGACTCCTCCTGATGGGACTCCTGGCCACGTTCCGGGCGCTGTGGACGGCGGGGCAGGGGGCGGTCCGGGGGATCGATCAGCAGACGCTGCGCGACGAGGACGCCACGTCGGACCCGTTCCCGCTCTTCGACCGGTGGTTCGATGACGCGAAGAACGCCGGGCTGTACCTGGCGGAGAACATGAATCTGGCCACCGCCACGCAGGACGGCCGCCCGTCCTCCCGACAGGTCCTGCTCAAGGACCACGGGCCGGACGGCTTCGTCTTCTACACCAACTACGAGAGCCGGAAGGCCGCTGAGCTCGACGCCAATCCCGTCGCCGCGCTGCTCCTGCACTGGCCGACCCTCCACCGCCAGATACGGATCGAGGGCTCCGTGGAGCGGACCGCGGAAGCGGTTTCGGAGGCGTACTTCCAGACCCGGCCGCGAGGCAGTCGGATCGCGGCGTGGGCCTCCCGGCAGAGCGCCGAGCTGGACGGCCGCCAGGAGCTGGAAGCCCGGTTCCGGGAGATGGAGGCGGAGTTCCGTGGTCGCGATGTCCCTCTGCCCCCGTTCTGGGGCGGGTACCGGCTCCGACCCGACCGGATCGAGTTCTGGCAGGGTCGCGCCAACCGGATGCACGACCGGATCCTCTACATGCGCGTCGGAGACAGGTGGGAGGTCAGCCGGCTCAGCCCTTAGTTCGATCCCCGTCGGTCGCTATCGCTCCCTCCGGGGACCCGCTGGCGC
>CAYMLW010000097.1:0-9674 GCA_964391035.1 uncultured Gemmatimonadaceae bacterium | reverse complement strand
GGGATTCGAAGCCGCCGATCGCTTCGCTCCGGCGGCCCCGCTCCGCGGGATTCGAAGCCGCCGATCGCTTCGCTCCGGCGGCCCCGCTCCGCGGGATTCGATCGCCTCGCGTGCTCCGCACGCTCGTCGACGGCGCGCAGCGCCGATTCGAACGTGCCGGTGAGCCAGAGCCCCCGGGCAATCGTACGGGCCGGTGGTTCAGCCCTCGAATCGGCGCTGCGCGCCGCGCGGCCGTCGGCCGCGTTCGAATCCCGCGCTGCGGGGCCGGGCGAGCGAAGCGACAGCGCGGCTTCGAAAGCGAGCGCGAAGCGCGAGCGTTCGAGCTACGAGGCGTACCACCCGGCCGCCTCGATCGGCCACTCCCGCTGTATCTCGCCACCTCGCACGCCGTACAACCGCGGCTGGAGGTTCACCGACACGCAGACGTGGTTGGGGATGATGCGGACCCGCTCGCCGATGGCCGGCCGCCAGTCCGTCTGGCCGAGGTCGAGGATGCCGTGCTCCTCCGATTTCCGGACGACGGTCACCTCGGGCCGGTCCAGGAGCTGGCCGAAGCCGCCGCCCGCGGCCCGGAGCGGGTCGCTCGAGAGCGCCTTGGTCCCGGCATCCACAACAGCCTGTCCCGGGACGGCGGTGCTGATCACGGTGGCGAGGATCGTGTACGCGCAGTCGTCCCAGGCGCAGGCGTCCATGGCCGCCGTGGTCCGGTCATTGAAGACGTACGTCCCGGGCCGGATCTCCGTCTGGTGCGGGATCTCGTGGGAGCGGAACGCCGTGGGCGTCGACCCACCGCTCACGATCTCCGGCTCGAGCCCGGCATCGCCCAGCGCGCCGATCGCGGCGTCCAGCGTGCGGCCGAGGGCCTCCAGCTTCGCGTCCTGTTCCGGGACCGGCTCCCGGATATGGCCGGGGTAGAACATCAATCCCCGGTAGGCGACCTCGTCGCCGCACGCCCGGGCGATCTCGATTACCTCGCCGGCGTCCTGCACGCCGCACCGGCGCATCCCGACATCCAGCTCGACCAGCACGCCGATGGGCCGGTCGAGGCCCGTGGCCACGGCCGCACGCCGCAGCGCCTCGACGGCCCGTACGGAATCGAGTGCGACGAGGGTCGGCCCGGCGCCGGCCGTCCGGGCGGCGGCATCGGCCCGGTGCCCGAGCGGGGGGTACGCGATCAGGAGCTCCGGGGCGGCGGGCCCGAGGCGGTCGGCCTCGATGGGCGTGGCCACGGTGATGCCGATAGCGCCCCCGGCCACCTGGGCCTCGGCGAGCCACCGGGCCTTGTGGGTCTTGGTGTGGGGACGGAGGCGCAGGCCGTGGCCATCGACGTAGCGCTGGAGCCGTCGGAGATTGGCCTCCAGCCGGTCCAGATCGACCACACCTGCGGGAGTCGGGATGCTTTCGTACATTTCCATACCGGATGATTATCTGGGGGAAGCGACACCGCCGCAACGCCGGTCTCGCGGTCCCCGCAGTCTCTGACTCTGAATCGGAATGCAGCGTATCGCGACGGCGTTGGAGGCCCTGTGACACCCCGTGGCCTTCGCCTTCAGAGCGCGTTCTTCGAGGAGCTGTTCGAAGCGGCGCCCGGCGCCATCGCCCTCCTCACACCCGGGGGCGCGGTGCTGCGGGTCAACCAGGCCTTCGAGGACCTCTTCGGGTACGACCGCGCCGAGGCCGTCGGCAGCAACATCGACGACCTGATCGTCCCGGCCGAGCTCCGGGCCGTGAGTCGCCGGCTCACGCGGGTCGTCGGCCGGGGTGAAGGGGACGTGGAGAGGGAGACCGTTCGCATGCGGAAGGATGGCGCCCGCGTCGACGTCTCCTTGCGGGGTCAGCCGATCCGGTTCGAGGGCCGACAGCTCGGTACCTACGTCACGTACTTCGACATCACGCAGAAGAAGCAGGAGAAGAAGGAGCTGCGGGAGGCGAAGGAAGCGGCGGAGGCGGCGAGTGTCGCGAAGTCCATGTTCCTGGCGAACACGAGCCACGAGATCCGCACGCCCCTGAACGCGATCATCGGGACGGCGGACCTGCTGTCGGAGAGCGACCTCGAGGAGGACCAGCGCCAGTTCGTGGACATCCTCCGCTCCGCGGGCCAGACGCTCCTGGACCTGGTGAACAGTGTGCTGGACCTGTCGAAGATCGAGGCCGCCGCGTTCGAGCTCGACGTCCACCCGTTCCGCCTGATCGAGCTCATCGAGGACGTCATCGAGGTGCTCGCCGTCGATGCCCACCAGAAGGGGCTGGAGCTGATCGGGCGGGTCGGCCAGAATGTCCCGACCGCCGTGGTCGGCGATGAGACCCGGCTGCGCCAGGTGCTGCTCAACCTCCTCGGCAACGCGGTCAAGTTCACCGAGTCGGGCGAGGTCGGCCTGTCCGTGGAGCAGCTCGTACCCACCCGGGCCGAAGCCGGCAGCGCGCCGCAGATCCTGTTCGAGGTCTGGGACACCGGGTCGGGCATCTCGGAGGAGGCACGCGAACGGATCTTCGACCGGTTCACTCAGGCCGACCCCTCGACCACCCGCAAGCACGGCGGCACCGGCCTCGGCCTCACCATCTGTCGGAGCCTGGTCGAGCTCATGGGCGGGGAGCTGTCCCTCGAGAGCGAGGTGGGGGCCGGGAGCCGGTTCGCCTTCCGACTGGCGTTGCCCGTGGCCGACGAGGTGCCGGAGGCCAGGCCCGAGATCACCCGGGTCGACCTTTCCGGCATGCAGACGCTCGTGGTCGATGACAACGAGACCAACCGGCTGATCCTGCGCGAGATCCTGTCCGCGTGGGGCGCCGAGGTGGTCGAGGCCGACAGCGGCAGCACCGCCCTCGGACTGCTGCGCGCGGCGTCCGCGGACGGGGCACCGTTCGACCTAGTGCTCCTCGATGGCCACATGCCCGGGATGGACGGGTTCGAGGTGGCCGAGAGCATCTACGGAGACGACGGCATCGACGTCGCCACGGTGCTGATGATCACCTCCCTCGACCGGCCCGGCGACATTGCCCGGTCCCGGGAGCTGGCCGTCGACAGCTACATGGTCAAGCCCGTCCAGCGCGGCCCGCTGGCCCGCCGCCTGCACACCGTCCTCCAGCGGAAGAGGGCGACGGCCACCACCACTCAAGCGCCGGAACCGGAGCCCCCGCCCTCGTCGCCCGCCGCCGAGCCCGCAGGGGTGCCGCCCGCCGCCGAGCCCGCAGCGGTGCCGCCGGCCGCCGACTCGGAGGTCCGGATCCTCGTCGCCGAGGATGTCGAGGACAACCGGCTCCTGGTCCAGCTCTACCTGAAGCACACGGACTTCCGGTTCACGATGGTCGAGGACGGCGAACAGGCCGTGGCCGCGTTTCGGGAACAGGGGCCATTCGATATCGTGCTCATGGATATCCAGATGCCGAACATGGATGGGTACGAGGCGACGCGGGCGATCCGGGCGATCGAGGCCGACGAAGGCCGCGGGCCTACGCCCATCGTCGCGCTGACCGCACACGCCCTGCAGGAGCAGCGAGTCCTCAGTCGACAGGCCGGATGCGACGAGCACATCATCAAGCCCATCCGGAAGCAGGAGCTGATCGACGTCATCCGTCGACACGCCATGGGGGACGCGAATGAGTGAACAGAAGCGCCGGATCCTCGTCGCGGACGATGACGACGCCGTCCGGGAGGTCATGGTGCGGCTCCTGAGCGAGGACTACGAGGTCATCACGGCGCCCTCGGGTGTCGAGGCGATGGAGTTCCTCGAGGGCCCGGAGCCGCCGCCCGACCTCGTGATCCTGGACGTGAGGATGCCGGGCATCGACGGCTACCAGGTCTGCGCCCGGATGCAGGAGCGCGAGGAGCTGGCATGGATCCCGGTGGTCTTCGTCACGATCCTGGAATCCGACGAGAACCAGCGCCGCGCGTTCGCCGCCGGCGCGGCCGCGTACATCCGGAAGCCGTTCGACCGGGAGGAGCTGCTGAACGTCGTCGCCGAGCACGTGGGCACCGGGGAGCGGTGGTCGTCGCTCAAGGACGGCGGGCCTTCGCGCCAGCGGAGCTGGCTCCTCCCGTCCACGTTCGTGGCCTTCCGGCGCTACCTCCTCGAGCAGCGCGACGCGAGTCCGGCCCAGACCGCCGCCGTCGAGAAGGTGGGCCCGGAGAACGTCTACGCCATGGCGGGCGACCTGCGGCTGTCGGAGGAGCAGCTGTCGCGCTACCTGGCCCGGTTCCTCGAGCTGCCGTACCGGGAGCGGATCAACGGCGACGAGCTCTCCCTGTCGAAGCTGCCCCGGACGTTCTGCGCCACGAACGATGTCCTGGTCCTCAAGGACGGCTCGGTGGCGGTGGCGAACCCCTTCAACTGGGAACTGATGGACGTCCTGGAGCGGACCGTCTGGCGGGGCCGGGAGCCCCGGATCGCCGTCACCTCGCCGGACCGGATCCGTCAGCTCTGCGACGTGGGCGGCGCCACTCAGGAGGAGGAACAGGACGACAGGCGGGGCGCGGATATCGAGCGCAGCATCAACATCGAGGACCGGGGCGCGGCCGGGAAGGTCGAGGGCTTCGAGATCCAGGCACTGGCCAACGAGATCCTGCGCGGGGCCATCGCCGACCGGGCCAGCGATGTGCACGTGGAGCCGAAGGAGCGGACGGTCCTGGTCCGCTACCGGATCGATGGCGACATGCACGATATCCGGACGCTGTCGGGACCCCAGGGGGCCCGGCTGATCTCCCGGCTCAAGGCGCTGGCCGGGATGGACATCGCGGAGCGGCGGCGGCCGCAGGACGGATCCCTCGCCATGACCATGGGGGAGCGGGAGTTCAAGCTCCGGCTCGCGACCAGCTCGACCCGCCACGGCGAGACCGTGGTCGTGCGACTTCTGGAGCCCGACCAGGAAGCCATCTCCCTCGAGCGCCTCGGCTTTTCCCCCACACAGGGGAAGGCGCTTCGGGCGTTCATGGCCCGGACCCAGGGCCTCGTGCTGGTCGTGGGACCGACGGGTTGCGGGAAGTCCACCACCATCTTCTCGCTCCTGTCCACCTCCGTCGACGGCCGGTCCCGGAGCATCATGACGGTCGAGGACCCCGTCGAGTACCGGATCCCCCACGCCAACCAGCAGGAGGTCAACACCCGGGCGGGCGTGAACTTCGACACGCTGCTCCGGTCGGCCATGCGCCAGGACCCGGACATCCTGCTCCTCGGCGAGGTCCGCGACCCGTTTTCCGCCAACGCCGCCATGGAGTTCGCCAGCTCCGGCCACCTCACGGTTTCCACGCTCCACTCCTCGAACGCCACCACGTCGGTCTTCCGGCTCGAGCGGCTGGGCGTCCAGCGCGGCGCCATGGCCGACGCCATCTCCGGCATCGTCGCCCAGAAGCTGCTCAAGACGCTCTGTCCCGAATGCCGCGATGTCGGGCCGCCCACCGACGAGGAAGAGGCCATGCTCGCCGGCTTCGTCGACGACCTGCCCGAGCGCGTGGCACGGCCCGTCGGCTGCCCCGCCTGCCGCGAGACCGGATACCGGGGGCGGGAGGTGGCGGCCGAGATCCTGCCCTTCGATCGCGACATCGCGCGCATGGTCCGTGAAGGGGCGTCGATCGCCGAGATCCGGATGTTCTGCACGGAGCGGGGCGACGCCATGATCGGCAACCACGCCCTCGAGAAGGTCCGGGCCCTGAAGTTCTCGGTCCAGGACGTCTACGAGCAGGTCCTGGTCGAGGAGTGGGCCTTCGGCTCCGGGGCCAGGTCCGAAGAGCTCGAGCAGCCCGTGGAGACCGGGTCGGCGAAGGAGTCGGAGGGGAAGCCGAGCCCGAGGGAGAGGGCGCGTCGCGAGAAGCGGGCCGAGCTCGACGAGCGGAAGACCGCCGCCGCCGGTGTCGACGGCGACCTGCCGGCCGGGCTCCGGGCGCCACCCGGGTCGCCCCAGATCCTGGTGGTGGACGACGACCCGGACGTGCGCACGCTCCTCGACCTCCACCTCACCAATGCCGGCTATGCCGTGGTCACGGCCGCCGACGGCGTCGAGGCGCTCATCGAGATCGGACGACGCGAATTCGATGCGGTCCTGTCGGATATCCGCATGCCCAACCTCGATGGCGAGAAACTCATGGAGATGATGGGCCAGAAGGCCTTGGACGTGCCCGCCCTCTTCCTCACCGGCGTCGAGGACGAGAAGCTCGAGGGCCGGCTCCTGGCCTTCGGGGCCCTCGACTACATTCGCAAGCCGGTCCGCAAGGAGGTCCTGCTGATGCGACTCCGGAACGCGGTCCTGAAGGGGAGGAAAGGGAAGGACGACGAATGACGGGACCGGGAGGAGGACCGATCCGGGTGGTGATCCCGGCCGAGCTGGAGCCGCTGATCCCGAACTACCTGGACAAGCGGCACGCCGATATCGGCCGCATGCGCCACGCACTGGACGCCGGCGACCTCGCCAGCGTCCGGGAGATCGGCCACGCCATCAAGGGCTCCGGCGGCGGCTACGGCTTCGAGCGCCTCACCGAGCTGGGCTGGGAGATCGAGCAGGCCGCCTCGAATGGCGATGGCCCCGCATCCGCCCGCGCGGTGGACGCCATGGACGACTACCTCCAGCGGGTCGAGGTCGAGTACGGGGGCTGACGCCGCGCCACCCCGGCCGGCACGCATCCTGCCCTCGGGCCGGCGCATGAATGCTCCTTCGCCGGAACCCGCTGATCGAAGACGACGAAGGCTCCCCCGTCCCCTGCACCTTCTCCTTTCGGCGATTCGCCACCGGGTCTCCGGGCTGCCGGCTCGGGTCGGCGCCCTGCTCGGCGTAGCGTTCGCCCTCGTCTTCGGCGGTGCATGGGCCTTCGCGGAGCTCTCGGACGAGATCCTGGAAGGTGAGACGCGCCGCGTGGATCAGGCCATCCTGAGTTGGCTGGCCCGGCACGCGTCCCTCATCGCCCGTCTTCAGGGAGGGCGGACCCTTCGGTGGTTGACCTACGTCCTCGCAGCGCTCCTCATCGGCATCACAGGCCTCAGCCGCATGTACCTGGGGGTGCACTACCCATCGGACGTGGCGGGAGGCTACGCGCTGGGGGTAGCCTGGGCCGCTGCGTGCGCCCTGGCCGTCGAAGGGCTGAGCTACTTCCGGATGGGTGCCAGCCGCTGGATTCCGGAGGAGTCGGCCCCGCCTCCCGGACCGCCGGATTGAGCTCCGGTCCGGACCGCGAGTCGAGTCGCGCTGCCGGGCGACGCCAGCCGCACGGTCTTGACTACAACGCGATGTCGCTGAAGGCCGTGCCGGATGCGATGACGCGGCCCTGTTCCATGAGGACGTACCGCTGACAGCACTGGCGCGCGAACTCGAGGTCGTGGGTGGCGATCAGCATCGTCGAAGGCAGCGAGCTCAGCTGTGCGATGAGCGCTCGACACCCTGCCGGGTCCAGGCCGCTGGTCGGCTCGTCGAGGAGCAGCAGCGGCGGCTCCGTGACCAGCGTCCCGGCCAGTGCGGCGCGAAGGCGCTGACCGCGCGAAAGCCGGTAGGGCGAACGGTCCGCCAGCCCCGCGGCGTCCAGCCGCTCCAGCGTCGCCAGGGCGCGCTTGAAGGCCACGTCGTCCGGCACGCCGCGGCTCGTGAGCGAGTAGGCGACGTCGTCGAGTACGCGCGGGAACAGCAGCTGGTCCTCCGGATTGGAGAACAGCATCCCCGCGTTCCGGCGGGCATGGGAAGGATCGGCGCTGTCGAGCCTCTCTCCGCAGACGTCGATGCGGCCGGTGTGCGGCACCAGGCCGACGGTAGCGAGCAGGGCGGTGGTCTTGCCCGACCCGTTGCTGCCGACCAGGGCAACGCGCTCGCCGGCCGCCATCTGGAAGGTGCATCCCGCGAGAGCCTGGCGATGGTCGCCGGGGTAGCGCACCCCAACGTCGTGGAACCGGAGGACCGTCACGGGACCGCGTGCAGCAGCAGGGCCGTCAGGAGCGCCGCCGCGCCGGCCGTGAGGACGGCACGGTCCGCGCCGGACCCCTCGGCCCGGGCTCGGGGATTCCACTCGGCGTAGCCGCGGAGGTCCATGGCGGCCGCCGTGCGGTCGGCGCGCGAGACGATCCGCTCGAGCCAGACCCGGGGCAGTGCGGCCAGGAGCCGGAGGCCGGACTGCCGGCCGCGCCGCAGCGCGATGGCCTGTGTCACGCGCCGGGTCTCATCGAAGAGCACGCCCGTCTGGTGCGCGATCTGGATCAGCAGCAGGCGCCCGGTCCGTGGCAACGGCAGCCCGCCGATGCCGATGTGCAGCTCGGTGGGCCGCAGCGTGGCCAGCACGGCCAGGGTGACCAGCAGCACGCCGGTTCCGCGCACCGCGATGGCGGCCGCGTGCGCGGCGGCGGTACCGACATCGAGGTGCGGGTCGAACCATGCGGGCGCGATGAGCAGCAGCGCGAGGGGGAGGTACAGGAGTACGCCGAATCCCAAGGCGCGTCCGACCACGCGCCGCGGCGCCGCGCACGCGTACGCGGTCGCACCTGCCATGATCGTGGTGAAGACGAGCGTCCGTCCGAGCTCCCTCGGCACCGCGACGCACGCGGCCACGAGCAGGGCGGCGAAGACCAGGCGCGCCTGCGGGGTGGCCCGGCCGACGGCGCCGCCGCCGCTCCCGAAGAAGGCGCCTCGCAGCATGGCGTTCAGCCGGGCCGGCGCACGGTCACCCGATACGCCTCGGCGGTGTCGACCGCCGCGACCTCGTCGAACCCGACGCTGGCGAACAGGGCGGACAGCGCCGCAGCCTCCCGAAGGGCATGGCGGGCCACCGCGGCCCCGGCATCGCGGTGCACCTGGTTGATCGTTTCCCGCCCGTCGATGTGCACCACGTGCAGCATGCCGCCCGGCCGCGTGACCCGGAACAGCCCGGCCGCCACGCGCGGGTGCTCCGTGAAGTGGGGCCACGCCGAGAAACAGATCACGCGGTCGACCGCCGCCTCCGGCAGGGGCAGGTCCTTCGCATCCGCGTTCAGCCACTCCACACGCCCATCGTCGATCTTGCTGCGGGCCACGGCGATCATGACTTCGGAGAAGTCCACGGCCGTAACGCATCCACGAGGAGACAACCGCTCGAGCAGGGCCCGCGTCAGGTTGCCGGTGCCGCAGCCGAGGTCGAGCACGTGCTCGTCGCGCTCCACCCCGAGGTGGTCCACGGCATGGTTCAATCGCCGTATGAAAGAGGGCGTAGCGACGCGGGCGTCCCATTCAGCGGCAATGTCGTCGAAGAACGCCCGGTCGTCAGTCATGTCCGGTCCCTGGCCCCCGCACCGCGATCACCAGCGGCGGAACCACCACCAGCATGAGGACGATGCCCGGCCAGCCGGACAGGAGCGACAGGCCGGCCACGAAGCCGGCGGGCAGTTCCATGACCCGTGCCGCGGCGTACATCAGCGCCGCGTTGACCACCCGTCCGAGCAGCAGGGCGGGCACCAGCACGACCAGGGGGTTCGAGCGCGGGAACCGGGCCGTCGCCAGGCCGATGCACAGCGCCATGACCGCCAGCTCGACGGCCATCACGAACGCGATGGGCGGGTAGAGCGGCGGCATGCCCGTCACCGCGGCGGAAACGAGCGGCGCCATGGCGGCGGTCATGACGGCCACGCGCGGCGAGACGACGAACGCCACCGCCACCAGCGGCAGGTACATGGGCATGAACACCCGGCCGAGCTGGAGCAGGTGGAACACGGTCGGCAGCAGCAGGGCGGCCGCGCCGA
>CAYMLW010000096.1:0-12670 GCA_964391035.1 uncultured Gemmatimonadaceae bacterium | reverse complement strand
CCGCCGGCCACCAACGCCGCCGTGGGCAGACGGAACGGCTCGCCGAGCAGCGCGACTGCGGCAGCCACGAGCAGGACGAGCCATGCCGCGCCCCCAGCCACGACTGCCCCGGTCCGCACCAGCGTGGGAACCCACTGAGACTTGCTGTCCCGGTGGGCCATGACGAGCCATGACGGCGTGGTGTCGGGCCGGGTGAACAGGAGGTTGGCGGTCTCGATCCGTCCCCAGGGGAGCCGTCGCATGGCGGGCCCGAGGGCGAGCAGTGGGAGGAGGGCCAGCCCGAGGCCTGCGACCACGATCCCGAGGGCGATCCCCGGCGAGCCGGCCCGCAGCATCAGGGGTGTGGCCAGCCCGGTGGCCACCAGCGCCACACCCGCGATCACGGGTCCGGACCGACCCGGCCAGGTCGAAAAGGAGAACGGGAGCTCGGTGGTCTCGTAGCCCAGCTCCTCGAACGCATCACGGAGCGCGCCCTCCGTCTCCTCTGCGCCCTCCGAACCGGCCAGGCGCGGCACCGCCAGCTCGTCGATCCGCCGACGGAGCCCGGCCGCATCGAAGCGGAGATCTCCGAGCGTGCGGCGGGCTGATTCGGTGTCGAAAGGCATGGGGCTCCGGGGTCGATTGGCTCAGACCAGCCCCGCTTCCTGCATCACCCGGGCCACCGTCTTCCGGTCCTTCTCCCGGAGCGGCGTCAGCGGCGGACGCGGCGGCCCGCCGTGCCACCCCTTCAGCTCCAGCCCCGCCTTCACGCCCCGGGCGCCGAACGCGCCGATGATCTCCCGGTGTGCCGGCGCCAGCCGCTGCTGGATCGACCCGGCCTCGGGCAGCCGGCCGGCATGGAAGTGGTTCAGCAGCTCGCCGTACTCGTTCGGGGCCAGGAGCCCGAGAGCGACGATCCCGCCGGCGGCGCCCAGCTCGAGGGCGGCATAGACCAGGGCGCCGTTGCCGACGAAGATACTGCAGCTCTCATCGCACGCCTCCGTGTACTCGGCCAGCCGCTTCAGGTCGCCCGACGAGTCCTTGAGGCCCACGATGTTCTCGTGCCTGGACAGCTCGCCCAGGAGGCCGGCTTCCAGCGAGACGTGGGTGAACTTCGGCATATGGTAGACCAGGACCGGGACCGGCGAGGCATCCGCGATGGCGCGGTAATGGTCCCTGAGGTCGCCCGGACTCAGCGACACGCCGAAGTAGGAAGGCGGATGCACCAGCACGGCGTCGGCCCCGGCCTCCCCGAGACGCTTCGTGAGCCGTATCACGGCCCGGGTCGACTCGGCACCCGCCCCCGCCACGAGGGGTCGCATGGACGGGATGATGTCCCGGGCGAACTCGGCCAGCCGGATCTTCTCGTCGTCGTCCAGGAGCGCCGCCTCCCCCGTCGAACCGAGGATCACGTACCCGTTGATCGGCGTCTCCAGCCAGCGCCGGAGGTTCTCCCGGAACGTGACAGGCGCGATGTCGCCGCTGACCGGATCGAAGTGTGTCGTAACGGGAACGAACAACCCGGAAAGCCACGCGGCGCCCCCCGTTCCCTCCATCCCTTCCGTCCTCTCCGTCGCCACTATGCCCTCCGTCTCCTCTGGCCTCTCTGCCCGCTCTGCGCCTTGACTCCGTGCCTCCCTCCCATTGTGACTCCGTGTGTCAGGCGAGGGTCCGCATCTTCAGCTCGAAGTCCGACGGGTTCGACGCCGCGGCCTTGGCGACCTCGAACTCCACGATGTCCTCTTTGACGAGATCGGTCAGGTGCTGGTCGAAGGTCTGGGACCGGTACTGTTCCCGGCCCTCCGCGATCAGGTCGAGGATCTCGGCGGTCCGGTCCGGATCCAGGATCAGGTCCCGGATCGTGGCCGTAGCGACCATGATCTCCACCGCCGCGATCCGCCCCTCCCCGCTCTTGCGCGGCAGCAGCCGCTGGCTGATCACGGCCCGGATCGACTCCGACAGCCGGACCCTTACCATGTCCTGCTCTTCGGGCGGGAATACGGCGATGATCCGGCTGAGGGTCTTGATCGCGTTCTGGGTGTGGAGCGTGGACAGGAGCAGATGACCCGTCTCGGCCGCCTTCAACGCGATGTCGATGGTCTCCGTGTCCCGCATCTCCCCGACCTGGATGATGTCCGGGTCCTCACGCAGGGCGGCCCGCAGCCCGACATTGAACGACGCGGTGTCCGAGCCCACCTGCCGCTGCGTCAGCGAGCTCTGCATGTCACGGTGGAGGAACTCGATGGGGTCCTCGAGGGTGACCACGTGCTTCTGCTGGACCTGGTTGACGTGGTTCACCATCGCCGCGAGCGTGGTGCTCTTCCCCGACCCGGTGACCCCCGTCACCAGGACCATCCCGCCCGGGCTCTCGGCGATCTCCGCGAGCACCGGCGGCAGCTCCAGGTCCTCCAGCGTGGGCACCTCGATGGGGATCACCCGCATGACGATCCCCATGGAGCCGCGCTGCCGGAAGATGTTGACCCGGAACCGGCCCACGCCCTTCGCGCCCCAGGAGCAGTCGTAGTCCCGCAGCTGGTCCAGGTTGTCCCGCTCCCACTCCGGGAGCAGCTGTTTCGCGATCTGGCGAGCCTGCTCCGGCGGGACCTGCTGGTTCGTGATGGGGATCAGACGCCCCTTTATGCGGGCTCGCACGTAGTCGCCGGCCTTGATGTGGACGTCCGACGCACCGCGCTTGATGGCGCCTTTCAGGATCTCGATCATACCGCGCTGGGTTCGGGGGACGTGCCTGGGCCGTCAAGTTAATAGCCGGCCTTCTTGTCGACCACGTTGCGGAGCGGCCGTCCCTCCCGGAACCGGGCGAAGTTGTCGAGGATCAGCTCGCCTTCCCGCTCCCAGAAGGCGTGGGTGTAGGCCGAGGTGTGGGGCGTGACCAGCAGTCGGGGCGCGGTCCAGAGCGGGTGGTCTTCCGGAAGCGGCTCCGTCGTGAACGCGTCCAGTGCCGCACCGCGCACCCGCCCGGACTCGAGGGCGGCGATCAGGGCCGGCGTGTCCACCAGGCTCCCGCGCGACACGTTCACCAGCACGGCCCCCGGCTTCATCCGGTCCAGCATCGCGGCGTCGATCAGCCCCGTCGTCTCCGGCGTCTCCGGGAGCGTGAGCACCACGTAGTCGCTCTCAGCCAGCAGCCGGTCCAGGGCGTCCTCGCCCGTGATCAGCTCCACGCCGTCCAGGTCCGTCGGCTCCGGGCGACGCCGGCTGGCGACGACCCGGGCCCCGAGCGCCGCGGCCCGCCAGGCCACCTCCCGGCCGGTGCCTCCGAGCCCCACGACGCCCACGGTGCCGCGCGAGAGCTCGCGGACGGGAGCATCGGCGGCGTCGAACGGCCCCTTGTCCCAACGGCCCGCCCTCTGGTTCCGCACGGCGATGTCGAGGCCCCGGGCGAAGTGGAGCAGGTAGCCGATCACCGTTTCGGCCATGGCCGGGCCGTGGATGCCGGCCGAGTTGGTGAACAGGACGTCGCTGTCCAGCATCGCCGGAGTGAGCGCCGCGCCCACACCGACCACGCCCGTGTGGACCCAGCGCAGGTCCCGGCCCGCCCGGACCAGGTCACCGGGCACGCCGAAGCCGAGGTACACCTCCGCTCCGTCCCGGACCGCCGCGAGGGACTCGGGTGTGGCCTCGACGCTGCCGTCGCCCGTGCCGTCGGCAGCGGCGTCGATCACCACGACGTCCCAGTCCGGGGCGGCCGCCCGGATCCGGTCCGCGAGCCAGTCCGGGACCGCGAAGATCGGCCGGGCATCCGCCAGGTCCATCACCAGCCTGGGCATCAGCTTCCCTTCACGCCCCGGACGCCGTCGAGGCGGATGAGCTCCGCGAGCAGGGTCGTCCAGTGGCGGCGGGGCCCCGCCACGGTGTAGATCAGGACCGTTTCGTCCTCGGTCCGCTCCATCTCGACCAGGGTGTGCTTGACCCGGCCCGCGATCCGCGCCTCCACCTCGTCGATCAGGGCGTCGTCCGCCGCCAGCGAGACCCGGAGCCGGCCCTCGTACCGCTGCGGCAGCCGACGCTCGACCCGAGTCAGCAGGAGGAGCACGGCCACGACCAGCGTCGTCGTGCCGATGGCCTCTCCGGTCGCTCCGGCCCCCACGGCCATCCCGATCGCCGCCACGACCCACATGGTCGCCGCCGTGGTCAGCCCGGTCACGCCCACCCGGGACTGGATGATCGTGCCGGCGCCCAGGAACCCGATCCCGCTCACCACCTGGGCCGCGATCCGCGCCGGGTCCGCCGGTACGCCCTCCCGGGCCCCCGCGGCCACCGTCAGGGACAGGTCGGTCAGCAGCGCCGCGCCCACGCAGATCAGCAGGTTCGTGCGGAAACCGGCCGGCTTCCCGCTCAGCTCCCGCTCGAGTCCGATCGCGCCGCCGAGCAGCGCGGCGAGCAGCAGCCGACCGAAGGAGTCCGCGTGCAGCCAGTCGAGCGCTGTCAGGAAGCTCAGCTCAGGCATCGTGGATACGGAGATCGAGGACCGAGATCGAGGACCGGGATCGGGATCCCACCGATCCGGTCCGATACCCTGTCAGACTACCGGCGGAATCCCTACCCGTCCAGCCAACGAAGCTCCTTGAGCAGCCCCGTCTTGTCCCGGGTCCGCTCGTCCACCTTCTTGATCACCTTCGCCGGCTGTCCCGCGACCACCGAGTCGGGCTCGACAGCCACGGTGACGACCGCCCCCGCCGTCTCCAGGCTCCGGAGCCCGTCCCGGTTCACCCCCGCCTCGTCGAACGGGGTCACCAGAGCGACGCCGGATCCGCGGAACAGCGATTCCCGTCACGTCACGACTCGCCTCGCGTCACGGGTTGAGGTCCAGGAGATCGCCCGCCTCGGTGTCCGTGGGCGGGTCGTTCGTGTCCATGTCCCGCTCGGTCTCCTCACGGAACTCGGCCCGGGCCTCGTCCGGGCTCGCGGCGTCGAAACGACGGAACACCCGGTTCCCGCACTTCTCGCACTCCATGTCCGAGGGCGGCGTCTCGCCGCCCTCGAACTGGACCTCGCGACCGCACTCCACGCACACCAGGAGCACCACGTCGCCCGTATCCCTCGATCCTCCGTCCGTTGCCATAGCTGCTCCTCTCCGCTCGACGTATCGGCCTCCTCCGGGTGCAAGAATTCTGCCCGGGCCATACCTTCCCCGACCGGATCCGGACCCAGCGCCGCGGACTCGCCCATGGACCCAGCCCAGCTCGCCCAGATCGCCCTCGAAGCGGGCCGACTCGCCGGGGACGTCTTCCACCGGAGGACGGACCAGGTGGACGACCTCGACTGGGACGAGAAGGGGACGGCCGACTACGTCACCCTCGTGGACCGGGAGGCGGAGGAGCGGATCGTGGCCCACATCCGGGACCGCTGCCCGGACCACGACATCATGGCCGAGGAGTCCACGGACCTCGGTGACCCGGCGTCCGTCCGGGACCGCTTCGACGCCGCCGAGTTCCTGTGGGTCATCGACCCGCTGGACGGGACGACCAACTTCCTCCATCGCTACCCGACGTACGCGGCGTCGGTGGCGGTGGCCCACCGGGGCGAGCTCGTGGCCGGCGCGGTGATCCACGGCGCCACCGGCGAGGAGTGGTGGGCGTCGAGTGGGGGCGGGGCGTGGCGGGACGGTCGGCGGATCCGGGTGTCGTCCATGAGCCGACTCGGTCGGGCACTGATCGGGACCGGTTTCCCGTTCAAGGTGTCCGACCTGCTGCCGGGCTATCTGCGACAGCTCGACGCCGTGCTCCGGGCCACCTCGGGGGTCCGGAGAGCGGGCGCCGCCGCCCTCGACCTGTGCCACGTGGCCGACGGCCGGCTCGACGGATTCTGGGAGCTCTGGCTCGCGCCATGGGACGTCGCGGCGGGGGTCGTGATCGTGCGGGAGGCCGGTGGCGTGGTCACCTCGATCGACGGGGACCCGGACGTGCGGGCGGCCGGCGCCATCGTCGCCGGGAATCCTCCGATCCACGAGCGGCTGCTGGGGCTGGTCGGATAGGCGGCCGGTCCAGCCAGGCCGGCCTGGACACCCGGGCCGCCGTCGGCCTACGGTGGAGGGACGGGTTCGCGGCGAGGCCGGATGGCCGGCGTTTCCGCCCCGTCATCGGCGCTTCGCGAGAGTGAAGGGTGGAGAGTCCGGCGCAGCACGCTTCACCGCGAACCCCTCCACGCTCCACGCTCGAGCCATCGCCGCGCGGGCGGACGTCAGGCGGGATCGCGGCCCCGCGACGAACCTCCCTCCTCCACTCCATCGCGGCGGAACGGCGGCGGCCGCAGGACAGGCCCCTCCGGCGGGCCGGGCGGTGAACGGCCGGGGATCGACTGGTGCGCCGTCCTGCCTCGCTCTACATTCGCCTCCGTCCTACCCGCACCAACACGAATCGCGCCGGCCAACTGCAACTGCCGCACACGAGAGCCACGATGCGTTCGCCTACGTTCTTCGCCCTGATCGGAGCTCTTCTCGCCGCCAACGCCCCTCCCGGCCCCCTCGGCGCTCAGCGGGCACCCGCCGTCCCCGCCCTTTACGGCGACCTGGACTTCCGGCTCATCGGGCCGGCCGTCACCGGCGGCCGGCTCCACGACGTCGAGGCCCTCCCCTTCGACCCGTCCACCATCTACGTGGCGGCTGCGAGCGGCGGGATCTGGAAGAGCACGAACAAGGGCACGACCTGGACCCCGATCTTCGATGACCAGGCCGTCAGCACCTTCGGCGACCTGGCCATCGCCGCCTCGGACCCGAACGTGATCTGGGCGGGCACCGGCGAGCAGAACAACCGACAGAGCACGTCCTGGGGCAACGGCGTCTACCGCTCCACCGACGCGGGCGCCACCTGGACCCACCTCGGGCTCGAGGAGACCCGGCACATCGGCCGGGTCGTGGTCCACCCGGAGGACCCGGACGTGGCCTGGGTGGCGGCCCAGGGCAACCTCTGGAAGCCCACCCGGGACCGCGGCGTGTATCGCACCACCGATGGCGGCGCCACATGGCGGAAGACCCTGTTCGTCGACACCATGACTGGCGCCACGGACCTGGTCATGGACGCCTGCGATCCGGACATCCTCTACGCCGCGACCTACCAGCGGCTCCGGCGAACGTGGGGCTTCAACGGCGGCGGCCCCGGCGGCGGGATCTGGAAGAGCACGGATGGGGGCGGGAGCTGGGTCCGCCTCGCCAACGGGCTCCCGGACGGCGACAAGGGTCGGATCGGCCTGGCCGCCGCGGCCAACCGGTGCGGCGTAATCAATGCCATCATCGAGCACCCGATCCACGGCGGCGTCTACCGCACGGAAGATGGCGGCGCCACCTGGGAGCGACTGAGCGACCGGAACATCCGGCCCATGTATTACAGCCACATCTTCATCGACCCCACCGACGCCGACCGGGTCTACACGCTGGCCACCTACTCGGGTCTGAGCGAGGACGGCGGGCGCACCTGGACCGACATCTCGGGCCGGCTCATCTACGACGTGGGCGTCCACAGCGACCACCACTCCATGTGGATCGATCCCCGCAACCCGGAGCACTACTACCTCGCCGGTGACGGTGGGCTCTACGAGACGTGGGACCGGGGGAGCACGTACACCAAGATCAACAACCTCCCCATCGCCCAGGCGTACGGCATCGGCGCCGACATGCGCGACCCGTACTACGTCTATGTCGGGCTCCAGGACAACCACTCCTGGCTGGGTCCGAGCGCGACCCGCCACTGGGCCGGGATCCTCGGCGGCGACTGGCGCCAGATCGGGTTCAGCGACGGCATGTACCACCAGGCCGACCCCACCTCCCACCGCTACGTCTACAGCAACAACGAGAATGGCGGCTACAACCGCGTCGACGCCGAGACCGGCGACCGGCTCGACATCACACCCCGGCCGCCTCTCGGCGAGCCCGACTATCGCTTCGACTGGGTCGCGCCCAGCCTCCTCTCGCGGCACGATCCCGCCGTCTTCTACGCCGGCGGCAACCGCCTCTTCATCTCCCGGGACCGGGGCCTGACCTACACCCGGACCGAGGACCTTACCCGGCAGGTCGACCGCGACACCCTCGAGATCATGGGCGTCGCCGGCAGCGACATCATCCTCTCGCGCAACGACGGCACGTCGACCTACGGCGAGATCGTGACCATCGCCGAGTCGCCCCTCGATCCGGCCGTCCTCTGGGTCGGCACCGACGACGGCAACCTCCAGCTCTCCCGCGATGGCGGCGCCACCTGGACCGAGGTCGGCGGCAACGTCCCCGGCGTCCCCGACGGCACCTACGTCAGCCGCGTCATCGGCTCGGAGCGCGGACCCGGCGTGGCCTATGCCACCTTCGACGCCCACCGCGACGGCGATTTCCGCCCCTACGTCTTCCGCACCACGGACTGGGGCCGCTCCTGGGCGCCGCTCATGGACGGGCTCGACGGCGCCGGCAGCGTCAACGTGATCCGGGAGTACCCCGGCGCGCCCGAGGTCCTCTTCCTCGGTACCGAGCACCGCCTCTTCGTCTCCACCGACAGCGGCGAGTCCTGGCACCCCTTCGGCGCCAACCTCCCGACTACGCTCTACGACGACCTGCTGATCCACCCCACCGGCGACCTCGTCGTGGGCACCCACGGTCGCTCGATCTGGATCCTCGACGACGCCTCGCCCCTCGCCCATCTCGACGACGCCGCCGGCCACGCCGCGTTCCTCTTCCCGCCCCGGTCCGCCACGATCCACCTCTACTGGAAGGACACGTCGTACCGGGGCATGGACTTCTGGACGGGCGAGAACCCGCCGGAAGGCGCCATCCTGTCCTATCACCTGGCCCGCCCCGCGGCGGTGGCCCGGCTGGTCATCGAGCGGGACGGCGAGCACATCCGGACGCTGGACGTGGACGGCCAGGCCGGCGTGATCCACCGGGTCGCCTGGGACCTGCGGTACGCGCCGTCGGACGGTTCCGGCGCCGACGAGGACGCCCGGCTGCCCGGCCCCGTCGGACCCCGGGGACCGTTCGTATCACCCGGCACGTACGCGGTCACCCTCGAGGCGGACGGCGAGCGGTCGGTGCGGGAGCTCGAGGTCCGGGGCGACCCGCGAATGCCCATGCTCACGCCGGCCGACTACCAGGCCCGCGAGGCGTTCCTGCTGGACGTCCTCGAGCTGCAGACCCGGGCCGGAGCCGCCATCCGACAGGACGTGGATCGATCCGCGCTGCGGGCCGTTCAGCGGGAGGCCGGCCGGCTGGAATCCGAGATCCAGGGCCGCAGCCCGCGACCCGGGACGCTCTACCCGCCCACGCCCGCGCAGCGGGACCGGCTGGAGCGGGCCCGGGCGCGCCTGGACGAGCTGCTGGGCGGCTGAGATGTCGGCCGCGGTACGGCCCGGGCCCCGCGTCGCCGCCGGAAACCGAACCGGGAACGGCGTGTAGCACACGCGTATGGGCAGCCGAACCGACTGGAAGCGTGCGTCCCTCGCCATCGGGGGGCTGGTGGGCATCGGGCTGGTCGGCGGTGCCGTGGGCGGTGCCGTCGGCGCCTGGCAGACCGTGTGCTACGACTGCCCGTCCGTCGCACAGCTCTACAACTGGCAGCCGCGCCAGTCGACGACCATCCTGAGCCACGACGGCCAGCTCCTGGGCGAACTGGCCCTGGAGCGCCGGACCCCCGTCGACATCGACAGCCTGCCCGACTACGTGCCCCAGGCCTTCATCGCCATCGAGGACAAGCGGTTCTACCGCCACGGGGGGTATGACCTGCGGGGCTACGCCCGGGCGCTGCGGAACCAGCTCACGGGCGGCGTGGGCGGCGGGAGCACGATCACGCTCCAGCTCGCGCGGCACATGTTCATCGAGGAGGTGGGGTTCGACCAGTCGCTCCGCCGCAAGCTGCGGGAGCTGCACGTGGCGGTGGACCTCGAGGGCGTCTATTCGAAGGACCAGATCCTCGAGGCCTACATCAACCAGATCAACTACGACAACGGCTGGTACGGCATCGAGTCGGCCGCCCAGAACTACTTCGGCAAGCACGCCACCGAGCTGAACCCGGCCGAGGCGGCGATGCTGGCCGCCGTCATCAACCTGCCCGCGTACTACAATCCGCTGAAGCACCCGGAGCGGGCCCGGAACCGTCGCAACCTGGTGCTGTCGCTCATGGCCGACCAGGACTACCTGACGGGGGAAGAGGCCGAGCGCTGGAAACAGGAGCCCGTCCCCGAGACCCGGGCTCGGTTCGGGGCGGCGGATAGGGCCCCGTACTTCGTCGAGTGGGTCCGCCGGATCCTCGAAGACCGCTACGGCCGGGACCTCTACAGCAGCGGGTATCGGGTCTACACCACCCTCGATGTCGAGCTCCAGGAGCGGGCCCGGCAGGCGATGGAGCGGGGCTGGGCCCGCGTCGAGTCCATGCCGGCCTTCGATCATCCACACTACCACGAGGTGGCCGCCGACAGTATCCCGCCATCCGGCACACATCGTATCTCCAGGGGCTCTTCATCGCCATGGACCCGGAGACCGGCGCGATCCGGGCCCTGGTGGGCGGACGGGACTACGACCACTCGAAGTTCAACCGGGCGACGCAGGCACGGCGGCAGCCCGGGTCCATCTTCAAGCCCTTCGTCTACACCGCCGCAATCGCCAGCGGGATCCCGGCGTCCCGGACCATCCTGGACGCGCCGGTCAACGTGGACATGCCCGACGGGACCATGTGGTCGCCCCGCAACTACACCGAGGACTTCCGCGGCGAGATGACGCTGCGCAGCGCCCTGAGGGGGTCGGTCAACGTGGTGGCCGTGAAGCTCGGCATGGAGGTCGGGCTCGAGACCGTCGCCCAGTACGCCCGGGAGATGGGGATCTCCGGTACCATCCCGCGGGTGCCCTCGCTGCCCATCGGCGTCCCCGCCGTCCTCCCGATGGATGTGGCGGAAGCCTACTCCGCGTACGCGAACCTCGGCGTCAAGGTCGAGCCGCAACCGGTGCTGCGGGTCGTGGACCCGGATGGCCGTATGGTCTGGGAGACGGAGACGGAGCGCGAGCGGGTGCTCGAGCCCGAGGTCGCCTACATCATGGTCGACATGATGAAGGACGTCGTGAACTCCGGCAGCGGCCGATCGGTCCGCGACCCCGCCCGGGGCAACGTGCCCGACAGCCTGCCCGCCGCCGGCAAGACCGGCACCACGAACGACGGGACGGACATCTGGTTCGCCGGCTTCACCCCCGACCTCCTCGCCGTGGTCTGGCTCGGCTTCGATCTGCCCCGGTCGATCCTGCCCAACGCGGCCGGCGGCGCGTACGCCGCCCCCGTCTGGGCCGACTTCATGCGACCGCTCTACTTCGGGGACGAGGACGGGAACGGGAATGCCGCCGGGGCCGCGCCCGATACCGCCGCGGAGGGAACCGAGGCCACCGGCGCCGGACCCCGGTTCCCGCTTCCGCCGGACTGGCCCCGCCCCGAGGGCCTCGTGACCGCCGTCATCGACCGGGAGAGCGGCAAGCTCTTCAGCACAGACTTCTGTCCGCCCGAAAACATGATGGAGGAGATCTACCTCCCGGGCACGCAGCCGACGGAGCTGTGCGACCTCCACGCGCCGGGCCTCTTCGGCGCGCCGCTCCGGGGGTTCGAACAGGTGCTGCCCGACTCGCTCCGGCCCGGACAGGCCGACACGATCCCGCCGGACACGACCTCGCGATGACACCCCACGGCGCCCAGGCGCAGCCGGGGCGCGTAGGCGTGGCCGGGGCGCGTAGGCGTGCCGAAGCGCCCCATGCGGCTACGTCAGCGCTTCCACGCCGTCGACTGTGACCCGGTGCGAGACGAGGGGTCGGGCTTCCACGGCGCCATCCCCGATCCGGATCGCGGCCCGGAGCGCGGCTGTCGCGGCCGCGGCCGACGTCTCGTCCGCCGCGTGGATGGTCCCCAGCCGATCACCCGCCTGGACCGCGGCCCCCGGAGCCACGTCCAGGACGAACCCGACCCGAGGGTCGATGTCATCGCCCAGCGCCCGGCGGCCCGCCCCCAGCTCCACTGCGGCCTCCCCTATGGCGCGCGTGTCCATGGCCACGATCCGGCCGGAGGCCTCCGCCTCGACCGGCCGGCTTACGGGAGCGATGGGGAGCCTGCCGGGATCGTCGAGGAACGCCGGGTCGCCGCCCTGGGCCAGGACCACGCGGCGGAAGAGGTCCAGGGCCCGGCCATCGTCGAGGGCGGCCCGGGCCGCGGCCCGGGCCGCGGCCACGTCGGGGGCCTCGCCCGCGAGTACGAGCATCTCGGCGGCCAGGGCCAGCGTCACCTCGCGCAGATCCGGCGGGCCGCCGCCGCGCAGCGCGTCCACGGCCTCGGCCACCTCCAGCGCATTGCCCACGGCCCGGCCCAGGGGCCGGTCCATGGCAGTGACGAGCGCCACGACCCGACAGTCGTGCGCCTGCCCGACATCGATCATCGTACGGGCGAGCTCCAGCGCCCGGGCCTCGCCCGGCAGGAATGCGCCATTGCCGACCTTCACATCCAGCACCAGCCCGTCGATCCCCTCGGCGATCTTCTTGCTCATGATGCTCGAAGCGATCAGCGGGATGCTCTCGATGGTGGCGGTGACGTCCCGGAGCGCGTAGAGTCGGCCGTCCAGCGGGGCGATCTCGGGCGTCTGGGTGATGAGCGCGACGCCGACGTCCTCCACCTGGGCCCGCAGCTCGTCCGGCGAGAGGTCCAGTCGCAGGCCCGGGATCGACTCGAGCTTGTCC
>CAYMLW010000095.1:0-12672 GCA_964391035.1 uncultured Gemmatimonadaceae bacterium | reverse complement strand
CGGCCCGGTTCGCCTGCTGCGCGAGGATGCGCACGCGGTGCAGCTCCTGGTCGAGGCGCTCCATCACGTACTCGAGACGCTGTGAGATGTCGAGCCGCTGCACCACCTCGTCCTTCTCGGCCATGGTGAAGTAGGCCATGGTGGCGACGAGGTCGGCGAAGCGGCCGGGCCTCCCGACGTTCATTCGGAGCACGGACGGGACCTCGGGGCTGATCCGCTGGACCTCGGCGGCCAGGGTCTCGAGGGCCCCCAGGATCCGGGTCATGTGCTCCTCGGCCCCGTCGGAATCCGGCTCGACCTCGTCCGCGTCCTCGATCCGGGCGACCCAGTACCCGTCGGCCTGCTCGACGGCCGCGACCCGTACGCGGCGCAGCCCCTGGATGGTGGCCTGGACGCTGCCGCCAGGCAGGTAGAGCCGGTCGGTGAGCCGGGTCAGGACGCCGATCTTGCGGAGCGTGTCGGGATCGACGGGGTCGTCGCCGGACGCGAAGTCGACGGTGGTGACCACCTCGAGGGCGTCGTCGGGCCGGTCCTGGAGCATGGCGAGGGTGGGCTCGAGGCCGAGCTGTATGGACAGGGCTGTGGACGGGTAGACCACCGTGCTCCGGAGCGGGAGCAGAGGTACGGTCCTGGCGCGATCGTTGTCACTCATGGTGCCGTGTCGGGTTCGGGGGTGGCCATGCCCGGCTCGAGGTCGAGGAGCCGCCCGGCGTTGCGTCTGAAGATGCGGTCGAGGACGGTGGGTTCGAGGCCCAGGTCACGGATGGCCCGGACGTTGTGGAGCACACTCTTGGGCATGGCGGGCCAGTCGCTGCCGAAGATGATCCGGTCGAGGCCGGCCAGGCCGGGGAAGTGGTCGAGCAGCTTCGACGGGACCAGGCCGGTCACGTCGATGTAGACGTTGGGCAGCTCGGCGGTCAGGCGCGCACACTCCTCGTACCAGTGCCCGCGTCCGCCGTGGGCCATCACCACGGGCAGCCCCGGGAAGTCCCTGGCCACGGGCTCGAGGTGACGCGGATGACAGAAGTCGAGCCGCGTGCCGGGGATCACCGAGCTGCCCACGTGGACCAGGAGCGGGATGCCCGCGCTCTGGCAGACGTCGTAGATCGGGTAGACCCGGTCGTCGTCCGGGTAGAAGAACTGGTACGACGGGTACAGCTTCAGCCCCCGTGCCCCCAGCTCGATGTAGCGGCGCAGCAGTGTGGTCGGCTCGGGATCGAGGTCGGGATGGATGGAGGCGAAGGGCAGGTAGAAGTCCGGGACGGCCGCGCAGAAGGCGAGGACCTGCTCGGTGCGCACTTCGCCCGAGGTCCGGGGACAGTGCTCGGGCAGGACGACGGCCCGGGCCACGCCCTCGGAGCGGAGCAGGTCCGCGGCGAAGGCGGGGTCGCTCAGCCGGTCGCCGTGATGGATGACGGCCGGCGAGATTCCGCGGATGAAGTCACGGGTGGGCGGATTGAGGGATGCGGGCAGCCAGGGGTGGGTGTGGAAGTCGATGATCACCCGACGTGTCCGGTGCGGTCCGTGGTCGGATCGAGCCGCACCGACGCGATCGGCGTCCCGCGCCGGTCCTCGAGTCCTCGATCGAGTGCCGTGAAGAAGCGGTGGAGCTTGCGGGCATTGCTGCCCAGGTCGGCCCGGGCCGTCCGGGAGGCGGCCAGCCCGTCCACCCGGGTCTGGGCATCGCGGTCCAGCGTGATCCGGACCGTGACCGTGCTGATGAACCGGGCCAGCGGGGCGCCGGCAACGCCCCGGAGGACGCCCTCCCGGTCGTCGGAATCGAGGAGCTCCCACCGCTTCAGGCCGCCGTCCATCAGCTCGCTCGCCACCTGCCAGGTGTCCTCGAACGGCACCGCGTAGGTCCGGCCTCGCAGTCGGGGGTCCGGCGAGGCCGGTGCCGTGAGGGCGACGTTCCGGGTGAGTCCCCGCAGGACGGACCGGACCAGGCCCCGGCTCACGACTCCAGACGCCAGATGATGCTCACGCTGGCCCGCACCTCGACCTCGCCCGGCTGCACCGGCGTCTCGGCCTGCTCGGCCTGGAGCATGGCCGTCGTCCGGTACATGGGTTGGGGCGTGGGCGGCCGGAATCCACCCGTCGAAACCTGGACCGGCGACCCGAGGCGGAGGCCCAGGGCCGATGCCGCGACCTCCGCTTCCGCCCTGGCCTTCGCGATGGCGTCCCGCAGCGCCTCGTGGTACGCGCCGTCCGAGTCCGAGAGCTCGAAGTGGATGCCGGAGACGCGGTTGGCCCCGGCCCCGACGGCCGCGTCGACCACATCGCCCGTGACCTCCACGTCGTGGAGCCGCACCGTCACCTGGTTCACCGCCCGGTACGCCACGATCTCCCGGGTCTGCCGGTCACGGCGCTGGTCGTACTGGGGCTGAAGCTCCAGACGACGGGTCCGGATCTGCGACTCCGGCACGCCGGCCCCCCGGACCGCGGCGAGGACCGCGTCCATCCGGCGGGCGTTCCGGTCGGAGGCCTCGCCGGCGGATTCCGCCTGGGTCTCGACCGCGAGCTGGATCACCGCGATATCCGGCGCCCGCTTCACCGCGGCATCCGCGCTCACGTGGAGCGTGGACGGCGCCTCCGTCTCTCCGGACTGGACGGCCTGGGCGGCCCCGGGAGCGGGATTCGAGGAACAGGCGGCGGTGGCGAGAACGAGTACGGCGGCTAGTCGGTTCATAGTCGGGAATCTAGGCAGCGTTCCGTACGCGCGCGAGACGGGAACCCGGACGGGCGCCGTCTTTGACCGTCGGCGATCGGTCGGGCTATTCTGCCCGGCATGGGAACCGAGCTTGCATGGCGTCGGTCCAACCGCACGAGCGCACATCGAGAACGAGGAGAGTAGAGTGAAGGTCGTCATACCTCTGGCTGGAAAAGGCACTCGCCTTCGTCCCCATACGTACACGACGCCGAAGCCGCTGGTCCATGTGGGCGGACGGCCCGTCATGAGCTACATCCTGGACGACCTCCGCGAGCTGGGGGCGGACGAGGCGGTATTCATCACCGGCTACATGAAGGAGAGCATCGAGGAGTACATCCGCGGCGAGTACCCGGATCTCACGTCCCACTTCGTCGAGCAGGAAGTCCAGGACGGGACGGCCGGCGCGGTCAAGCTGGCCCAGCCGTTCATCGACGAGGACCTCCTCATCATCTTCGTCGACACCATCTTCGACGCCGACCTCTCGCTCGTGAAGCGGCTCCCGGACGACGAGGCGGGCGTGATCTGGGCCAAGGAGGTCGAGGACTACCAGCGGTTCGGCGTCATCGTCACCGACGATGACGGCTACATGGAGCGGATCATCGAGAAGCCGAAGGACCCGATCAGCACGCTGGCGAACATCGGGCTCTACTACATCCGGGACTGGCAGACCCTGTTCGAGGGGATCGACGAGACCCTCCAGGGGACGCTGGGGCCCGGGGGCGAGTACTACCTGACCGACGCCTTCCAGTACATGATCGACCAGGGGGCTAAGATCCGGACCGCCGAGGTGGCCGGCTGGTACGACTGCGGCAAGCCCGGCACCCTCATCCAGACGAACCGGCACCTGCTGGAGACCACTCGCGGCCGCCTCCCGGATGCCGGCGCGGCCGGGATCGAGGAGCCCGTACGGGTCGAAGAGGGGGCGACCCTGGAGGACTCCACCGTCGGACCCAACGCCACCATCGAGGCCGGCACGACCGTCCGGGGCTCATCGCTCCGGGACTGCATCATCGGCCGGGACGCGGTCATCGAGGACTGCGACCTCTACGACTCCGTGATCGGCGACCGGGCCGTGATCCGGGGCGTGACCGGCAGCGTGAGCGTGGCGGCCGACTCGACCATCACCGGGTAGCGTACCCGCGTCGGGGATGTGCGGTGCGTCGCCGCGCCCGGCCCACCGCCTGTGTATCGGCCCTGTAACAGGCCTGTCGCAATACGGATGACGGACGGTTTCGGGCTGGCCGTCGTCGTCCGTTCCATACCATCGTTCAGTTCGATCCGTGCTGGTCCGGATCGAGCCCATCCCCTACCCGAATAGCGGAGGTTCGATGGACGGACGACCCGAGGCACCGTGGGAGGTGTATTTCCGCCGTTCGAACGACGCCGTCGTGTACGCGCCGCCGGAAGCCCCCCACGAGGTGTCCCTGGTCCATCGGTATCCTGACGGGCAGTGGCACTGCGCCCTGTGCGACTCCAACGACTGTCGCCACACCCGGGCCGCCGAGCGCGCCCGCTCCCGGCAGGCGCCCCGCTCCCGGTAGAGCCTTCCTCCGATTGACAGCCGCGCCCGCCGGTCGGCACTTTGATCGGCCCTTTCCCCCAGTGATCTCCGAGGCGCGGGATGGAGAAGCAGGACCTCATCCATGACTGGAACACCATAGGCGAGGCGTTCGACTACGCCGCGCTGCGTCCCGTCGAGCTGGATGACGAGACGCTGCGTGACGGACTCCAGTCGCCGTCCGTGAAGGACCCGTCGATCGAGGCGAAGATCCGGATCCTGCACCTCATGGACGTACTGGGGATCCACACGGCCGACATCGGGCTGCCGGGCGCGGGCCCCCGTGCGCTGGCCGACGTGCGGGCGCTGGCCCGGGAGATCGCGGACCAGGGGCTGAAGATCGGCGCGAACTGCGCGGCCCGTACGGTGCGGGCGGACATCGAGCCGATCGCCCGTGTGTCGCAGGAGACGGGGATCCGGATCGAAGCGTGCACGTTCATCGGGTCGTCGCCGATCCGGCAGTACGCGGAGGGGTGGACGCTGGACCGGATGCTCCGGGTCACGGAGGACGCGGTCCGGTTCGCGGTGGGCGAGGGGCTGCCGGTGATGTACGTGACGGAGGACACGACCCGGGCGCGGCCGGAGACGCTGAAGCGGCTCTACGGGACGGCCATCGAGCAAGGCGCGAAGCGGCTGTGCATCGCCGACACGGTGGGCCACGCGACGCCAAACGGGGTGCGCCAGGTCGTGCGGTTCGTGAAGCGTGAGATCATCGAGCCGAGCGGCGAGGACATCGGGCTGGATTTCCATGGCCACCGGGACCGTGGGCTGGGGATGTCGAACACGCTGGCGGCCATCGAGGAGGGAGTGGACCGGGTCCACGGGTCGGCCATGGGGATCGGCGAGCGGGTGGGCAACGCCGAGATGGACCTGCTGCTTGTCAACCTGAAGCTGCTGGGCCTGCACGACTACGACCTGACCCGGCTGGGCGAGTACTGCCGGGCCGTGTCGGAAGCCACGGGCATCCCGATCCCGGAGAACTACCCGGTCATCGGGGAGGACGCGTTCCGGACGGGGACAGGCGTGCACGCGGCGGCGATCATCAAGGCCAAGGCGAAGGGCGACGGGTGGCTCGAGGACATGGTCTACAGCGGGGTGCCGGCCGCGGAGTTCGGGCGGCGCCAGAAGATCGAGATCAGTCACATGAGCGGGATGTCGAACGTGAGGTTCTGGCTCGAGGAGCATGGCTACGACCCGGAGGACCAGGGGCTGGGCCGTCGCATCTTCGAGCTGGCGAAGGGGCGGGGTCACACCCTGGCCGAGGACGAGATCCACGCCGCGTGCAGGGAATACGGCGCGGCCCGGGCGGGAGGCTGAGGTGCGAGCGATCCGGATCCACGAGACCGGCGGGCCGGAGCGGCTCGTCGTCGACGATGTGCCGGTGCCGGAGCCGGGACCGGGCGAGGCCCTCGTGCGGGTCGAGCTCGCCGGGGTGAACTTCGTCGACACCTACCACAGGACGGGGCTCTACGGGAAGGAGCTGCCCTTCACGGTGGGCGTCGAGGGGGCCGGCGTCGTGGAAGCCGTGGGTGACGACGTCGACAGCGTCGCTCCAGGCGACCGCGTGGCCTGGGCCATGACGCCGGGCTCCTACGCCGATGCCGCCCTCGTCCCGGCCTGGCGACTCGTCCCCGTCCCCGACGAGGTCGCCGCCGAGACCGCCGCGGCCCTCATGGTCCAGGGCATGACCGCCCACTACCTGGTGCGGAGCACGGTCGAGCTCGGGCCGGCCGATGTCGCCCTCGTCCACGCCGCCGCCGGCGGCGTGGGACTGCTCCTCGTCCAGCTCGCGAAGGCCCGCGGCGCCACCGTCATCGGGACCTGCTCGACCGCGGACAAGGCCGACCGGGTCCGCCGGGCCGGCGCCGACCACGTCATCCGTTACACCGAGGTCGACTTCCGCGAAGAGGTCATGCGCCTCACGGATGGAGACGGCGCCACGGTGGTCTACGACTCCGTCGGCCAGGCCACCTTCCGGGACAGCCTGGACTCGCTGCGGGTGCGGGGCACGCTCGTCCTCTACGGCCAGGCCAGCGGGCCCGTCGAGCCGTTCGATCCGCAGGCCCTGGCGAAGGGGGGCTCGCTCTTCCTGACCCGCCCCTCACTGGCCCACTACACGCGGGATGCCGACGAGGTGCGCTGGCGGGCCGGGGAGCTGCTGGACGCGGGTCGGGCCGGGGGGCTGGACGTCCGGATCCACGAGATCCTGCCCCTCGAGGACGCCGCCGCGGCCCATCGGATGCTGGAGGGCCGGGAGACGTCGGGGAAGCTGCTCTTGCGGGCACAGGGCTGACGGCTGACGGCACACGGCTGACGGCACACGGCTGACGGCTGACGGCTGAGGGCTGAGGGCAGGGCGTTCTTCGGCCGCTACGGCTCGCCGTCTGTCCGGGTCCCGTCTCGCTGGTCCCCGTCTCCTTCGCGGTCCCGGTCCCCGTCGTCCTGGTCTCCTTCCCGGTCCCGGCGGTGGTCCTGGAGTCGGCGTTCGTAGTCGGCGCGCTGCTCCGGGGTCAGGACCTGCATGATCTCGCTGCGGGCGGAGTCGGTGACGGCGTCCATCCGGGGCTGGACCTCGCGCCAGATGGCGCGCATGCGCTCGGAGCGGCGTTCGAGGATGCTGTCGATCTCGGCGCGCTGCGCCGGGGCCATCTCGACCCGGTCGATGATGTAGGAGCGACGGCGGTCCCGGTCCCGGTCGTGGTCGCGCTCCTCGCCGGGTCCGGACAGGGCCCGGTCGACGGCCGCGCCGGCCAGGGCCCCGGCGATGAAGGTGGCGGCCAGGAGCCCGAAGCCGAGGAGGCGGTTGCGTCCGAACATGGCGGTCACCGGCGTTCCAGGGCGAGGACGAGGTCGGCCTCGTCCGGCTCCCGGCCGGTCTCGAGCCAGTCTGCGGCGGGTGCGGGCACGCCGAGGGCGTCGACCACGGTGGACGAGGTGCCGGCGTTGGCCCGGTCGGTGAAGACGAGGGCGCCGGCGGCGAACGCCGCGATCATGGCGGCGGCGGCGAGGGTCGGGCGGGCCCAGCCCACGACCAGGGCCAGCGGGCTGGCATCACGGGCCCGGCGCGCCAGCTCGGGACCTGCGCCGTCCATGATGCGGCGGATCAGCCGCTCATAGGCGATCATGTCGTCCGCCGGATCGAGCGGACTCAGGTCGATGCGGTCCGGTTCCATGGCTCTATGCCTCTCTCGCTCGCTTCAGCGCTTCGTCCTCCCGCAGTGCGCGGCGCGCGTGAAACAGGTGCGCACGTACGGTTCCTTCCGGGAGATCCAGCAGCTCGCCGATCTCCCGGTGCTTCCAGCCGTGGAGATCGTGCAGCAGCACCACCTGCCGCTGCACCTCCGTCAACTCGTTGATCGCCGCCAGCAGCTCGCCCCGCAGCTGCGAACGCTCCGCCTCCCCGTGGGGCCCCGGCTCCGGCGAGGCCGTCGGGACCACGTCCAGCGGCGCCGCCTCCCGGACCCCCAGGTAGCGCCGGACGCTGTGCGCCCGGTTCCGGACGACCCGTAGGAACCACGCCCCGAACTTCTCCGGGTCGCAGTCCTCCAGCCGCTCCAGCGCCTTCACGAACGCGTCCTGGACCACGTCCTCGGCGTCCGCCGGCTCCTTCATGATGCCGAGCGCCACAGCGTGTGCCGGCCGCGTGTATCGCCGGACGAGCCGCTCGAACGCTCGCGCATCGCCCGCCAGGGACTGGCGAACGAGGGTGGCGTCGTCCGTCACGATGAGATGACGTCTGGCAGCGGGGAAACGTTGGGGCCCCGACGCCGGGCGCCGGGCGCCGGAGGGCGTGATGCCGAGGGTGTCGTGGCACTCCCGCAGATGACGTCTCGCGTGACATGGCCCTGCCATCCCATTCGGCGGACACCAGGCTGCTGTGCTCGATGACGCTGACACACGACACAGAATCCCGATCGAGGTCGTCCATGAGGACAGATTGTTGGGCACGAATATAGTGGGGGTCGCCCGGAGCCACGAGCGTCGATGCACGCGCGCTGGTTCTTTCCCATCGATCCCATGGGGCGCGGGTTTCTCGCGGGTGCCTCGACGCGGGTGGTGCCAGAGTGCGTGCGCACCGGATGGTACTTCGTGAAACAGTGTGATCGAAATGTTACTTTGACGATACGTGCGGCTGACCTATGCGCTGTTACATACTCTACGACGATGTGTGGACATCCCGAGTCATAGAGGCCATGACGGAAGAGGCGAGGGCGCAGGCGAAGAGGAGCGGGTCGAGCGCGGCCCAGGTCCTGGTCGTGGAGGACGAGCGTGATATCGCGGCGCTGGTGGCGTACCACCTGACGAAGGAAGGGTACCGGGTCCGGACGGTGGGTACGGGCGGGGACGCGATGGACGCGATCCGGAGCGAGCGGCCGGACCTGGGGGTGCTGGACCTGATGTTGCCGGAGCTCTCGGGCTACGAGATCCTCGAGGAGATGCGGCGTCAGCCGACCATGGAGGATGTGCCGGTAGTGGTGCTGACGGCGCGTCGTGAGGAGTCGGACCGGATCAAGGGTCTGGAGCTGGGCGCGGACGACTACCTGACCAAGCCGTTCAGCCCGCAGGAGCTGGTGCTGCGGGTGGGCGCGGTGCTGCGGCGGGTCCAGGCGGCGCCGGTCGCCGGGTCGGGCCGGGTGCTGCGGGGTGGCTCGATCACCGTCGACCTGTCGGCGATGACGGTCGAGGCGGACGGCGAGCCGGTGGACCTGACGCCGACGGAGTACCGGCTGCTGGTGGCGCTGATGGAGCGGAAGGGCCGGGTCCAGACCCGGCGCCAGCTCTTGCAGACGGCGTGGGACATCCACGTCCAGATCGAGACCCGGACGGTGGACATGCACGTCCAGCGGCTGCGCTCGAAGCTCGGCGCTGCCGGGGACCTCATCGAGACGGTGAGGGGATTCGGGTACCGCTTCCGGAGCGACGAAGCGGTCTGACATGCGGATCCGCCTCCGACTGCTGCTGCCGCTCCTGATCCTCGTCCTTCTCGGGGGCGGGTTCTTCCTGACCGCCGGCGCCGTGGGCGACGCCGTCCGGGACGCGCTCCTGACCGTGCCCGGCCTCACCCGGGATCGCGCCGTCCAGAGCGCCGTCCACGCCGTGGTCATGACGGGGCTCCTGGTCACGGCGATCGGGTTGGTCCTGAGCTTCATCGCCGCCCGCATGATCGTCCGCCCGCTGACCCGGATGCCGCGGACCGCGGAGCAGCTTACGGAGCCGGTCGGCGAATCGCCGCCGGGTACCGTGGTGGCCGAGGTCCAGGACGTGGCGCGGGGCATCGGGCGGGCGGCCGTCGAGCTGCGGGATCGCCACAGCCGGGAGCTGCGGGAGCGCTCCGAGCTGGCGTCGCTGATCGAGGCCGTGTCGGAAGGCATCATCCAGGTCGGACCCGATGGCCGCATCGTGCGGGTGAACCAGGCCGCCCGGATCCTGCTGGGGCTGCCGGATGACGCCGTAGGCCGGCGAGTGGCATCGCAGGTGCGGAACGCCGACCTCCGTGACCTCATCGATCAGGGCGTCGGGGGCGAGGCACCGGATCCCGCCGAGGTGGTCGTGGACGAGCTGCGGCTCTTCGTCTCGGCAGCGCCCCAGCCGGGGGGTGGCGCCGTGGCCACGTTCACCGACCTGACCGATCTGCGGCGCCTCGAGGAGGTGCGCCGGGACTTCGTCGCCAATGCCAGCCACGAGCTCAAGACCCCCCTCACGTCCATTCGCGGCTACGCCGAGACGCTCCGCTCCGGCGACCTCCCGGACCCCGAGCGGAAGCAGTTCCTCGACACCATCTCCCGGAACGCCGAGCGACTCCAGCGGATCGTGGATGACCTCCTCGACCTTTCCCGCCTCGAGTCCGGACGCTGGCAGCCCGAGCTCCAGACGCTGCAGGTCGGCCAGACCGCCCGGAGCTGCTGGACCGCCTTCGCCGAACGGGCCCGGGAGCAGGAGGTCGCGTTCCACACCGACACCGACGACGACCTCGCCCTCGCCGACCCGAGGGCCATGGAGCAGATCTTCTCGAACCTCTTCGACAACGCGCTCCGCTACACCCCCGAGTACGGCCGCATCACCGTCGCCGCCGCGCCGGACGAGGACGGCCCTCCCGCGAATGGGCACCGCCGGTCGACGGCCCCGACCGCCTCCGTCCAGCCCGCCGCCGCCTTCCCCGTGGCGCCGGGCGACACGGCGCCGGCTCGCTGGCTCCGCGTCGAGGTCCGCGACACCGGAGCCGGAATCCCCAGGGACGCCCTGCCCAGGATCTTCGAGCGCTTCTACCGCGTCGACCCGGCACGCTCCAGGGCCGAAGGCGGCACCGGCCTCGGCCTCTCCATCGTCAAGCACATGGTCGAGAGCATGGGGGGCGCCATCCACGCCACCAGCACCCTCGGCAAGGGCACGACCATGCGGCTCTGGCTCCGCCGGCCAGAGGACTGACCGGTTACCGACCCGTTACCGCGCATTGGGCGTATGAGGACGCGCACTCGCGATCGTCCTCACGGAATCGGGAACCTCGGTCCCCGTGCGATCGGAGCCGAACAGCGTGTATACCTTCGTGAACAGGGATGCGGGATTCGCGGCGTTCCGGAAGGTGTTACCTGCACGTTACAGGTCGGTTACCCGCTTGGGGAGGACGGCGCTGTATGTCTTGAGCTTGCTGTTACACGTTGACGGCGGGCGAGGGGAACCGAGGACCGAGGCGAGGAGGCGAGGCGTGCGCGTAGCGACGATGGCGATGGTGGGAGCGACGGTGCTGGTACTGGCGGCGTGTGGCGGAGACGCGGGAGGGGAAGGCGGCCGGATCCAGGTCGACGGCTCGAGCACGGTGTACCCGATCAGCCAGGCGATGGCGGAGGAGTACATGCTGAGCGAACAGGGCCGGGGCGTGCGTGTGACGGTGTCGCAGTCGGGCACCGGCGGCGGTTTCCAGCGTTTCTGTGCGGGTGAGACGGAGATCAGCGACGCGTCGCGCCCGATCCATGCGGCCGAGCTGGAGCGGTGCGAGGCGAACGGCGTGGAGCCGATGGAGTTCGAGGTGGCGAAGGACGGGATGACGGTGGCGGTGAACTCGGCCAATGAGTTCGTCGAGTGCCTGACGGTGGAGGAGCTCCGTCGGATCTGGGAGCCGGGGAGCGAGATCCAGATGTGGTCGGATGTGCGGAGCGAGTGGCCGAACGAGACGATGAAGCTGTACGGCCCCGGCACGGACTCGGGGACGTTCGACTACTTCACCGAGGCGATCATGGGGGAGGAGGACGCGAGCCGGCAGGACTACACGGCGAGCGAGGACGACAACGTACTGGTCCAGGGCGTGGCGGGGGACCCGGGAGCGCTGGGGTACTTCGGGTTCGCGTACTACGAGCAGAACCAGAACCGGCTGAGGGCGGTGGCCGTGGACGACGGAACCGGCTGTGTGATGCCGACGCGTGAGACGATCGCGTCGGGCGAGTACCGGCCGCTGTCGCGGCCGATGTTCATCTACGTGAAGGAGTCGGCGCTGGCCCGGCCGGCCGTGCGAAACTTCGTGACGTACTACATGGAGAACGCGGAAGAGTTGATCCCGGTGGCGGGCTACGTTCCGCTGGACGCGTCGGTGTACGAGGAGAACCTGAGTCGAGTGAACGAGTTTGCCGGTAGCTGAGGATGGCTGGGCGGCACCCGGCCGCCGTCGTCGCCAGCTCATCGAGGGCCTGATCGGCGGCGTGCTGCTGCTCTTCAGCGTGGTCAGCATCCTGACCACGGTGGGGATCGTGGTGGTGCTGGTGCGGGAGGCGGCCGGGTTCTTCCTGGAGGTGTCGCCGTGGGAGTTTCTGACGGGGACGCGCTGGGCGCCGCTGATCCGGCCACAGAGCTTCGGGATCCTCCCGCTGGTGGCGGGGTCGGCGCTGGTGGCGGTGGGCGCGGCCGTGGTGGCGTTGCCGGTGGGCCTGCTCACGGCCATCTACCTGAGCGAGTACGCCCATGAGGGGGTCCGGAAGATCGTGAAGCCGGCCCTCGAGGTCCTGGCCGGGATCCCGACGGTGGTCTACGGCTACTTCGCGCTGACATTCGTGACGCCGCTCATCCGGCTGGTGGTGCCGCAGACGGACATCTTCAATGCGGCGAGCGCGAGCGTGGTGGTGGGGATCATGATCATCCCGATGGTGTCATCGCTGTCGGAGGACGCGCTGGCATCGGTGCCGACCTCGCTTCGCCAGGGCGCGTACGCGCTGGGCGCGACGAAGTACGAGGTGTCGACGCGGACGGTGCTGCCGGCGGCTCTGTCGGGGGTGATCGCGTCGTTCATCCTGGCGCTGAGCCGGGCCATCGGCGAGACGATGGCGGTGACGATCGCGGCGGGCGCCACGCCCAAGCTGACGCTGAACCCGTTCACGAGCATCGAGACCATGACGGCGTACATCGTCCAGGTCAGCCG
>CAYMLW010000094.1:0-12690 GCA_964391035.1 uncultured Gemmatimonadaceae bacterium | reverse complement strand
GGTCCGGCCGCGGGAAACAGCGCGAAGTCCTGAACAATGGCCTCGAGACTGTCGACCGAGAAGTTCGACACCGTCCCGTCGCCGTAGCCGTTGGCTGTGACGCGCACCGAATAGACGCCGGGTCGAACAAACCTCTGATAGTCCCCAACGTCCCTGTCGTTGTAGACGGGCCAGTACTCCGAATGTTCGTCGCTCACCCAGATCACCGCGGGAACGGCCTCACCGGTTACGGCATCCGTAACCTGCCCATGAATGCCTCGGCCAGCCTGTTCGAGCATTTCCACGTAGGCGGGCCGGTTCATGTCATAGTACCGGCTCAGACCCGGTTCGAGGACTCCTCCGACCACGGAGACCTCCATCAGCCATGCGAACGTCCCGCGCGTCCCGTAGCTGTAGTCGTAGAACGTGCCCTTGGTCGGATACATCGCGTCATTCGCGGACCCTATTTCGAGCCACGCGTATCCTGATGCATCGAAGTAGGCCAGCATGAGATAGGCGAGATGCCGCGTATCGGGAGCGTCCCACGATTTGTAGCCCCAGGGATAGTAGAGCGCTTCCAATCCGCTGTGCCCGTGGATGCTGAACACGAAATGATTCTCGTTGATCCAGCTCCAGACGGCTCGAGACTCCGGTTGAGACCAAGGTGCGGGGCTGCTTCCACCGCCGTTCCACATGTACCCATAGTCGCGGTTGATATCGACACCGTTGGCGTTGAAGCGCCTCCCGACCTCCCGCCCGTCGGGATTGATGAAGGGGTACAGGAAGATCTCGCGGGTATCGATCAAGCGAGTCAGCGTCGTGTCGCTGCCGTAGGACTCACAGAGCTCCTCCATGAAGCGAACGACCATCTCCGCGCTGGTCCACTCCTCGCCGTGCGTGGCGCCGTCTAGGCTGACCTCGGGTTCCTGCTCATCCGTGCTTACGTTGTCACTGATCTTGACACCGACGAGCTCCAGCCCTTCGACACTGGTGCCGTAGACTCTTTTCTGAATGAGCTCTCCGTGTCGGCTCACCAGCGAGTCGACCAGGGCCAGCGTCCATGCGTAGTCGTGATATTGGGTGAGAAAGCTCGTGCCTCTGCCAGCCTGAGACGATGGAGCGGTGGAGTCCTGGCAAGCCGTTACGAAGGCCAGGCAGACCGCGGCGTACAGCCATCGCCGGGGAGAACTGATTGCGCCATTGAACATGATCGGGACCTCGCTCCGTCGGGTCCTAGACCCGGGTTGAGTGCTGTCTGGCCGGTCAAGCGCCGCCCAAGACGCGCAAGAACTACGTTCGAGTCTCTACCAGGATCACGCCGTTCTTGGCCTCGGGGAACGCGGCAGTCGCCGCGGCCCCCCGTAGAACCCGGATCCGCTCCACGGCGTGACCGGGAATGATCTGAAGAACGTGCAACGAAGCCAGGGTGCTGTGGGGGCCGTGCGACGGCTCGCCGATCAGGACACCATCCAGGTAGACATCAGGTGCGTCGCTCAGGCCGAGGGAGCCGGCTCCGCGGATTCGCATCGTGACGCCACCACCGACCAGGCCCGACCCTCGAGTGAAGGAGAGCCCCGGGACAGCCTGTTCCACCAGGTCCGCGGCCGAGCGGAAGGCGCCGGCTTCAGACCCTTCAACGGTGCCTTCGGCAAACCCGCGGTCTCTGCGTGTCGGGTTCCGGCCACCTTCGACCAGCAGCTCCTCGAGGGCGACGGCGATGGTTGTGAGGCGAAAGCGGAGGAAGGCGATCTCCGCGGAGGCCAGGTCGATCACTTCCGTGAGCGTCACGTAGCCGACCTGTTCCACCCGCAGGGTGATCTCCCCAGGGGGGACGTCAGCAAAGTGGAAGTGGCCCCGCTGGTCGGTGGCCGTACGCTTCGACGTGCCCTCGATCCCGACCGAGACACCCTCTACGGGCAGACGGTCGTCTTCGGCCACCACGATTCCGGCCACCGAGCTCGGTTCCTGACACTGAAGCGCCTGAGCCCCCGCCGTAGCGAACGTGGACAGGACGAAGACGTATGCAGCGCTGCGCCGCTGATCCATGACCATCCTACCGAGCGCCCGGCTGCGGGCGCCGCGGCGGAATACGTTCTCGTCCGAGGCGCTGGGCAGACCCCGTGGTGTGCTCACCTGCTGTACACCGATTTCCCCCGGGCAATGGTCTCCAGGATCCCGATGTCCTTGAGCTCGGCTGGATCCGTCGTCAGCGGGTTCTTCTCCAGAATCACCAGATCGGCCTGCTTGCCAACGGTGATCGAGCCCTTCGTGTCTTCCTCGAAGTACTGATACGCGGCACCGAGGGTGACGGCGTGCAGCGCCTGCTGGATCGTAGCCCGCTGGTGAGGCCCGAGAACGCGGCCACTGCGCGTCTTCCGGTTCACCGCGATCGCCACCAGCCTCATGATGTCCGGTGGTACGACCGAAGCGTCGTTGTGGATGGTGAAGGGTACTCCGCGCTCGATCGCCCAGCCCATCGGGCTGACGTTGCTGCCGCGTTCTTCGCCGAAGCTCCGCACGTGCCAGTCTCCCCAGAAGAATGCGTGGGCGGCAAAGAACGAGGGCACCGCCCCGAGCTCTGCGGCCCGGTCCAGCTGGTCGGCCCGCATCAGCTGCGCATGAATGATCACCGACCGATGATCCGGCAGCTGCTCCATCTCGGAGACCCCCGCTTCGACCCCGTCCATCATGAGATCGATGGCCGCATCCCCGTTGGCGTGCACCAGGATGGGCACGCCGCGCTGAATCAGCTCCGCGGCCCTTTCCTTGTACAGCTCCGGGTCCATTGTTCCGTACGAGCGATAGTCGGGGGCCGCACCCGGAGGTCCTTCCGTGTACGGCTCCGTCAGCCAGGCGGTACGCCCCTGGGGAGAGCCGTCGAGGAAGAGTTTGACGCCGGCGACGCGGAACCCGTTGTGGTACTCGGGCTCGTACTCCACCCGCCCCTCGAGCATCCCCCTCACACCGGAAAACGCAGCGACATCGGCCTCGAACGGTTCCCGCTCGGCGGCTGCCCGCAAAGCTTCCAGCCGCTGAGCGCCATTCGAGCTGCCGTCCTGGATGGTGGTGGTTCCGTAGCCGGTGTACACCTTGATGGACTTGCGGATCAAGGCGTCGAATTCCTCCGGAGTCGGCTCGGAGCGATCCCTCACGAGCAGTCTGCCCGCCCGTTCCTCGAAGACGCCATTGGGCTCCATCGACCCGTCGACCCTCCGAATATGGCCGCCTTCGGGATCAGGGGTCTCGGCTGTGATGTTGCTGGCCTCGAGGGCCGCGGTATTCGCCGCTCGCAGGTGCCCCGACACGTGAGTCAGGATGATCGGATGCTCGGTCGATGCCCGGTCCAGGTCGAACCGCGTGGGATGGCGATTCTCTTCGAGCAGCGAGTCGTCGTAGCCGCGGCCCGTGACGATCTCACCGGGCGGTATGTCCCTCTCCTCGATCCATCGACGGACCTTCTCAACCAGCTCGTCGATGTTCGTGACGTCGCCGACGGGCGGGGAATGCAGCGACAGCGCATCCAGGGCGCGTCCCGCACCGAGGAAATGGCCGTGGGCATCAATGAAGCCGGGGAGCAGGGCCCTGTCGCCGAGATCGACGACCCGCGTCGACTCCCCCCGCAGCGCCAGTACCTCATCCAAGCCTCCGGCAGCGACAATCGTCTCGCCCCGAATCGCCACCGCTTCCACCGTCGGCTGATTCGGATCCATGGTGACGATGTTGTCGCCGAAGAAGATCGCGTCCGCCTGCGGCCCGGGAGCCGCAGCCGGTGCGCAGCCACCAAGAACAGCGCCAACGGCAACGATGAACGCGAGGGCGCTGACGATCTGGTTCCAACGTGTCATGATCCGCTCTCCTTGACGAGGCTGACGCTTCATTCGGGGACGAACGAGGGGCTCATCGCGTTCATGAGAACCGGCCGACGGTGATGCAACGCCGCCCGGCCCGGCGCACCGGGAGGGCCTGACCGTCCGGAAGGGAGACGAGGCCATTCACCCTCCTCGGTTCGCCAGGGAGGTCGATACGGCCGGGTCTCGCATTTCGGTCCCGCCCGCCGTTCCAGCAACGGCCTCCGAGACTCCCACCGCCGGTCGCCCAACGCAAGCCGGTTGAGTGCTGACACACGGACGGGAGAATCGGGACATCTCTCCAGGGTTGACAAGTTACAGAGCCCCCATGTACTCTGCCACGATACGCGATTTGCTAATTCCCTGTAAGATATCCTACACCGAATGGTCGTTCTGGACAATTGTTAACAATTTTGTAGAGAAAGATCACACCGATGGCGGCAACCGCCGACGACTCTTCGACCGACGACAAACGCGGGAGGAAGACCGCGGTTCAGCGTACGTACGGAAGGCTGCGTGAGCTGATCGTATCGGGTGCGTTGGCTCCGGGGAGTCCGTTGATCGAGGCCCAGGTGGCCGAAGTGGTTGGTGGCTCGCGCACGACGGTGCGGAATGCGCTCCAGCAGCTCGCTGCGGAACGGTTCGTCGTGGTCAACAAGATCGGAGACCACTACTCGCGGTTCTTCGTCGGGCCGTTGACAATCGCCGAGATGCGGGAGTGGTACTTCATGTTCGGAGCGCTTGACGGAATCGCGGCCCGACAGGCCGCGGAGCTATCGGTCGAACAGAGGCGGGAGCTGGCCGAGCGGATCCGCGAGTTGGCGCGGGCGCATCTGGACGCTGGTACGGGCAACGATCCGCGGTACGACGAGATCCAGCGTCTCGATGCCGAGCTGCACGGGAGCTACGTGGGGGCGGGAGGGGGTCCTTTGCTCCTGCGTCAGTATGCGACGCTCCGACCCCACGTGGATCGCTACGGCACCTTCTACGCCACCGCGCTGATACACAAGCTCCCCTCCGAGATTTTTCGTGAGCACTGCGCGATTGCAGACGCCATCGAGAACGGGGACCCGGACCTGGCCGAGCGGTCGGCCGTGACGAACTGGCGCAACGCGACGGTGCGTTTCGAGGCTGTCATGCGTCAGTGGGGAGAGCGCGGCCACTGGGAGTCCAGCGGTCGGGACGAGGTATGATCGAGCGGCTGATTGAATGAGTGGACCGAAGGCTGTGTCCGGCGGAAATACCGGCGGGCAGGACACCGGGTCCGCAGCGCCGGAGTGAGGCTTGGACCCGAATGATGCCATAGACGAGAAGCGACCAGGACTTCTCCAACAGCAGGGAGGTACCCGTGAGATCCGCTTTCGCGTTGGTCTTGTTGATGGGTGGTTTGACAGCGGCGGCTTCCGCCGAATGCGTCGTGGTTCCCGGTCCGGATGGTCGGACCGTCGCAGGTATTGAACCGGCTCCGCTCCAGGGCACGGTCGCCGGCAGGGTGACCGACGCTCAGACCGGAGAGCCCGTTGCGGCGGCGCAGGTCTACATCGAAGGGGCGCAGGTGGGAAGCATGTCGGGCCAGGACGGTCGCTATCTGATCCTCGACGCCCCCGAGGGGACGCATACTCTCACAGTCGAGCGACTGGGCTATACGACGGCGTCGGCGACCATCAGAGTCGGGACCGGGGAGACGGTTGTTGAGAACTTCGCCCTGTCCCCCGAGGCTGTGGCCATGGACGAGATCTTCGTCACGGGCGTGCCGGGCGGGACGCGGGTCAGGGCGATCGGGAACTCGGTTGGCGAGGTACGGGCTGCGGCGACGACCCGTGTGACTCCCGTCCAGGACGTTCAGGCCGTCCTCTTGGGCCGGGAGCCCGGCATCAACATGATGGGCGGGGGCGTGGTGGGTCAGACGCCCAGGATGCGGATTCGTGGTGTGTCGGCGTTCTCGCTATCCGGTCAGCCACTCATCTACATCGATGGAGTCCGGTCCAGCAACCGCGAGACCCAGGGCTACATGGGCGGAAACAACTCCGGGGTCCGCGGCGTGCTGGCCACTCTGGATCCCGAGCAGATCGAGAAGATCGAGGTGCTCAAGGGCCCGTCCGCGGCGACGCTGTATGGCACGGAGGCGTCCCGGGGCGTGATCAACATCATCACGAAGAAGGGCCAAGCGGGTGCGCCGAAAGTGGACGTGCTCATCCGTCAGGGGGTGAATTTCATGGCCGACCCCCAGGACAAGATCGGGTACGACAACTACTGGTTGAACCGCACCACGGGCGAGGTGGAGGTTCTGAACATGGTCGACCACATCGAGGAGACCGGGAAGGAGGTCTTCGGCTACGGCCCCATTCAGACGTACAACGCCACCGTCTCGGGCGGATCCGAGATGACCCAGTACCTGTTCTCGGGCACGTACCTGAGCGAGACCGGCATGCTCAGCCACAACTGGGAGAAGGAGCTGAACCTCCGCAGCAACATCGATTCCCAGCTCACGGATCGGCTCGGGGTCGCCCTGAACCTGGGGTTCACGACTCGTGACGACCGGGTGCCGCAGGATGGGTTCGCGAGCCCCGTCGAGGGCATAGAGTTCGGCAGTCCCCGCTGGCTGCCCGAGAACCGGTGCGCCACGAACCCGGGCGCCGGCTGTGCTCTCTACGATGGCTTCATCCGGCACGCCCATCCATCGCGGGACCGTACCGTCGAGAACACTCAGGACCTGAACCGGTTCACCGGTGGGGTCACGTTCAACTTCTCCCCCGTCGACTGGCTCACGACCCGTCTGACCACGGGGCTCGACTACACGGGCGAGATCAACGTTTGGCTCCGGGAATACATGACCAACGACACGGTTGTGGCGATCCTGGGGCCGAACGGACGCAAGGGCTTCCGGAACGAAGCTCGCTGGACTCACCTGTACACCACCACCGATCTTTCGGCGACGGCCGACATACCCCTTTCCTCCAATCTCACGTCGGCCACCTCGTTGGGTGTTCAGTACTACACGAGGAACTACAGCTATCTCAGGGCCACCGGGGACCACTTTGCCGGCCCCGGTCTGAGCACGATCGGAGCCCTGGCCATCAAGGACGAGCCGACGAACAACCGGATCGAGAACAACACGTTCGGGACATACATCCAGGAGACGCTGGGTTGGAAGGACCGACTGTTCCTGACGGGCGCGGTGCGTGTCGACAACAACAGCGCGTTCGGCGACGACATCGAGCTGGTGACGTACCCGAAGGCGTCCCTGTCGTGGGTGATGAGCGAGGAGCCATGGTTCCAGGACGCGCTCCCTTCGTGGTTGAACCTGCTCCGTCTGCGGGCTGCCTGGGGAGAATCTGGTGAGTCACCGGCGGCGTTCTCTGCGCTGCGGACCTGGTCGCCGGTCACGGGTCCGGGCAACACGACGGGCGTAACCCCGATCACCAGCGGGAATCCCGACCTGACCGCAGAGGTGGGGCGCGAGACCGAGCTCGGTTTCGATACGGATCTTCTGGATGGCCGCCTCGGGTTCCAGTTCACCTATTACCACAAGTTGACGGAAGGCGCGATCCTCAGTCGAGACCTGCCTCCGTCCACCGGCTTCACGGGAAATCAGTTCGTGAACGCGGGCGAGATCCTGAACACGGGACTCGAGTTCTCATTGGACGCCATGGTGATCGAGACGTCGGCTGTCCGGTGGGACCTGGGATTCAACTTCTCCTACAATGACGGAGAGATTCGTCAGCTCTCGGGAGAGCCGGGTGACACGACCATCGTGTTCAACAGCTGGAGCGCCATGGAGCACCGGGTGGGGCACGCGCCGTTCACCTGGTTCGGAGTGGATGTCGTCAGCGCGGACGTCGATGCGGACGGGAACGTGCTCAGCGCCATGTGCGCCGACGGACAGGGGGGAACCACGCCCTGCTTCAACGATCGAGGAGGCGTCATTGCCCCGCGGGTCGAGCTGGGTCGGGCGCTCCCGCCGGTGGAGATGGCGCTTACCTCCAACCTCTCCATCGGTCGTAGCCTGCGTGTGCATGCGATGGTCACGTCCATGCAGGGACACAAGCGCTTCGACAACACGATGCGCCAGCGCTACAAGCTCTACAGGATCGCCCGGGAGAACTTCTATCCCGAGGAGATGGATCCGCTCATGGCCGCCGCGCTCAAGGGCGGGGACCGGATCATCGACCCGTGGGTCAACGATGTCAGCTTCATCCGGCTCAAGGAGCTTTCGGTCTCGTACGATCTCCCGGACCGGTTCATTCAGGGCTTGGGCCTGAGCCGGGCCACGCTGCAGGTGGCCGGCCGCAACCTCCTGACGTTCACGGATTGGACGGGTGCGGATCCGGAAGTGATGTTCACCAGCGGCGGCAGGGCTTTCATGACGCAGAACAACCTGCCGTTGCCCCAACAGCTCGTCACGTCCATCCGCTTCAGCTTCTGAGCACCGGAACGAGGAGAACGTCATGTTTGCTTCAAAGACACATACAGCGGCGCTCCGGGGGTTCGGAATCGCCGCCATCTTGGCGCTCGGTGTGACCGGTTGCGACATTGACTCGCTGCTCGATGTCAACGATCCCAGCCGGCTTGCCGAGGAGGACGTGGCCGTGCCGGCCCAGGCCCAGACCCTGTTGAACGGTGTGGAGGCCGACTTCATCTGCGCCATCGGCGCCTACATCCAGGTGACGGCGGTGTTGAGCGACGAATTCGAGGATACGAACTCGCAGGGAAACAGCTGGTCTCTGGATCGGCGGCGCCCGTCGGAGCTGGATACTTGGGGGGACAACTTCTGTACGGCCAGGCTGCCGTCGGCGTATGTCCCGGCTTCGAAAGCCCGTTGGGTGGCGGACAACCTCGTGCGTCTACTGGAGAGTTGGACGGACGAGCAGGTGGCGGACCGCCAGGAAAAGATGGCCCGATCTGCCCTTCTGGCCGGGTTCAGCGCGTACATGCTCGGCGCCGCCCATTGCTCGGCCGCCCTCGACGAGGGCCCTGAGCTGACCTCCACGGAAGTCTTTGCGGAAGCGGAGTCCCGGTTCACGCACGCTCTCGAGCTGGCCCAGAGCCTAGGGCTCTCGGACATAGAAAACGCGGCGCGCGTGGGCCGGGCGCGCGTTCGACTCTTCCAGGGGAACGAGCAGGGCGCGCTGACCGACGCGCAGGCCGTGGACGAGGCCTTCGTCATGAACGTGTTCCCCTCGGACGCCACCAACCGCCTGTGGAACCGCGTGTATGATGCCAACCTGCACTCCTTCGACTTCGGGGTGCCGGAGTGGTCCCGGAACCTGGAGACCGGAGGCGTCATCGATCCACGCACCGCCACCTTCGACACCGAATACAACTCGGGCTGGTCTCCCGGCACCGTGTGGGGCCAGGAGAAGCACCCTTCCATGGGCACTCCGATTCCCGTTGCTCGGTGGGCGGAAGCGCAGCTGATCATCGCCGAGATCCAGGGTGGACAGGTCGCGGTGGACATCATCAACGCGCTGCGCGACCGTTGGGGCCTCCCCGAGTTCGCAAGCAGCAATGAGGGCGAGATCCAAGACATGGTGGTCGAGGAGCGGCGTCGGGAGCTATGGTTCGAGGGCCACCGGGCGTACGACATTCACCGCCTGGAGTTGCCCCTGAATCCTCCAGCTGGAGCCCCGTACCAGCCGGGTCTCAAGGGCGGAACCTACGGCGACCAGACCTGCATCCCGATGCCGGTCGTAGAGTCGTTCAACAACAAGACTATCCGAGGGGGAGGATGATGCTCGCTTCCGCAGCGGCGTGATCCGGCTCCGGTCCGACTTCTCGGAGCGGACCGTATCAGGCCGAAGGCCAGGTTTCTCGGAGTACCGGGGTTCGAGCCGCGGTCCTCCGGGGCCTGGGCGGAAGCCACTGCCGACTTCAGACCGCTCGGGGCGATCCCACACACGCACCCTTTTCCCTGCCGCCGGGGCCCGATGAGCCGTAGAGAACGAGCGCGTTGCACGTTTGAGGTCGCTCTGAGAGGACGCCCTCCGGATCGGGCCAGGCCCCTCGTCCGGTTGCCCGGGCGGAACCGGGTCGGTCCAGGGGTAGGGGCCGGGCGTCGGATCGAGCCTGCCATTGGCCGAATCCCAGGAGACTGAGAGCGACCATGGGCATCGATGAAGCCATCGACCGGGCCATGCGGCCGGTCGCTGATGTCATATACGATCTCGTCTTCTACGCCATTCCGCTGGGGGCCATCGAACTGCCACTGATCGTGGTCTGGCTGATCACGGGTGGCCTGTTCTTCACGCTGTACCTGCGTTTTATCAATATCCGGGGCTTCGGACACGCCCTCGCCATTGTCAGCGGACGGTATGCCGACCCGGACGATCCCGGAGAGGTCAGTCATTTCCAGGCCCTTGCCACGGCCGTGTCGGGCACGGTCGGGATCGGGAACATCGGATCCGTGGCGGTGGCGGTATCGGTCGGAGGACCCGGCGCGACGTTCTGGATGATCATTGCCGGGTTGCTCGGAATGAGCACGAAGTTCGCCGAATGCACCCTGGCCGTGAAGTTCCGCCGCTCCCATCCCGACGGCTCGGTCAGCGGGGGGCCCATGTACTTCCTCGAGCGCGGACTGGCCTTGAGGAACCTTCCGAGGATAGGCCGCGCGCTGGGAATGTTCTATGCCGCCGCCATGGTGGTAGGGTGCCTCGGGATCGGGAACATGTTCCAGTCCAATCAGGCTACTGCGATCCTCGTCGAAGTGACCGGAGGCGCGGACAGCTTCTTCCAGGACAGGGCATGGATCCTCGGTCTCCTGATGGCTGTCGTCGTGGCCCTGGTGATCGTGGGGGGCATCAAGACGATCGCCAGGACGACGTCGAAGCTCGTTCCGTTCATGGCCGTGTTCTACGTGGTCCTGGCCCTGGCGGTGTTGGCGCTCAATTTCGAGAAGCTTCCCATGTCCTTCTACCACATCTGGCGGGGAGCTTTCGAGCCGGACAGCATTGGGGGCGGAATGATCGGGGTAATGATCATCGGCTTCCGGCGAGCCGTCTTTTCGAACGAGGCCGGGCTCGGCTCTGCGGCGATCGCGCATTCGGCCGTCCGTACCGACGAGCCCTTGACGGAAGGGTTCGTCGCCCTGCTGGAACCCTTCATCGACACCGTGGTCATCTGCACCATCACCTCCCTGGTCATCGTGACCACGGTCTACGATCCTGTGTTGGCCACCTCACAGGTCAGCGGCATCGAGCTGACCACTCGGGCCTTCGCCAGCACGCTGTCCTGGTCTCCCGTGCCCCTGTCCATTGCCGCCGTGCTGTTCGCGTTCTCGACGATCATCTCCTGGAGCTACTACGGACTGAAGGCGTTCACATACCTGACCGGACACACTCGCGCCGCCGACATCGGGTTCAAGGTCTTCTATCTCTCTTTCATCGTCCTGGGCAGCAGCATTCAGCTCGGGGCCCTGATTGATCTGTCCGACGCGCTGATCTTCCTGGTCGCGATTCCCAACCTCATGGGCTTGTATCTACTCGCTCCGGTGCTGAAGGAGGAATTGGCCTCGTATCGTGAGCGACGGGCACGCTTCTGATTCCGGGGGCCAACCATGCGTTATCTTAAATCGCCCGCGGTCCGGGCCGAAGAACGGGGCCGGCAGGTGCGGGACAGCGTGGCGGCCATGCTCGCCAGAATCGAGCGGGAACGTGAGGACGCTGTGATCCAGTTCGCCCGGGAGTTCGACGGTTGGGAGGACGACTTCCTTCTCTCGGATGACAGGCGGGCTCGCCTGGTGGCGGCGGTCTCGAACGAGAGCCGAGCGGACATCGACTTCGCCCACAGCCAGATCACCCGATTCGCCCGGGCCCAGCGGGAGAGCATCCGCGAGTTCGAGATCGCAACCGAACCCGGGGTTCGTCTGGGACAGCGTCTGATCCCAGTGGGCTCCGTCGGTTGCTACGTACCCGGCGGCCGCTTCGTTCACGTGGCTTCGGCCCTGATGAGCGTGGCCACGGCCCGCGTAGCTGGCGTGGCCCGCGTCGTGGCCAGCTCTCCACCAAGGGGCGGCGCTATCCATCCCGCCACCGTCTACGCCATGGATCGGTCGGGCGCGGATCTCATCTTCGAGATGGGCGGGGTCCAAGCCATCGCGACCATGGTCTACGGCCTGTTCGACTGCCCGGCCGTCGATATGGTCGTGGGTCCTGGAAACGCCTATGTTACCGAGGCGAAGCGCCTCCTTTTCGGAAGGGCCGGGATCGACGTGTTGGCGGGGCCCACGGAGTCGGCCATCATTGCCGATGACAGTGCCGATCCGAAGACCGTCGCCATCGACCTCGTGTCCCAGGCGGAGCACGGATACGACTCCCCGGTCTGGCTGTTCACGACCAGCGAGCGGTTGGGACAGGCCGTGGATCGCCTGATCCCCGAGGTGGCCGAGGACCTGCCGACCCCCGATGTGGTGGTGGCCGCGTGGCGGGACTTCGGCGCGATCGTAGTCTGTGACTCCAGGGAGGAGACCGTCGAGGTCAGCGACCGTCACGCCCCGGAGCACCTGCAGGTCATGGCTGACGACCTTCCCTGGTGGCTCGCCAATCTCCGTAGCTACGGATCGCTGTTTCTCGGCGAGGGCAGCACGGTCGCTCATGGCGACAAGTGCTCCGGCACGAACCACATCCTGCCTACAGGCCGCGCCGCGCGGTACAGCGGAGGCCTGAGCGCGCTCAGCTTTCTCAAGGTGGTCACCTACCAGGAGCTGACCCCCGATGCCGGTCCCTCCGTCGGGCAAGTCGCCTCACGTCTTTCCCGGCTCGAGGGCATGGAAGCTCACGCGCGGGCCTGCGATGTGCGAATTGACAACTAAGACTAATCGGAAGTTACCCCGTAGGGGAATAGGCTGCGGGCACATGTAACTCTTGAT
>CAYMLW010000093.1:0-12705 GCA_964391035.1 uncultured Gemmatimonadaceae bacterium | reverse complement strand
AGTGCCTGGTTGGTCGATTGGGCCACGCCACCGGTGGGCACCGCCGTCATGGCCAGGATCGGCAGTAGGGGAATCACGGACATACGCATGAGGCCTCCGGATTGATGGACAGGGGGCACCTCGCCGGACACGACACCGCCAACATAGGCAACCGGCGTAAACATGACAAGTCTATCGTAAATAGGCGGCGGTCAGGCGGCCGGGCTGGCGGGCGCGGCGGTCCGGGTGCCCACGGGTGAGGGTGATGGCTGGGCGGGTCAGGGCCCGTGGAAGTGGTAGCCGTGGAGGAACGGGACCGAGTCGATCCGGCGCTGGACGGCGGTGAGGAGGTGCGGGTCCCAGTCGACGTCGAGGCGGCTGTGGTGGGGCTCGGGTCGTACGATCGCGGTGCAGGCGTCGAGGTAGGAGGAGTCCGGCGGCACGCCCAGGTGGAGGCATAGCTTTTGGAGTCCGGTCCGTGGGTCGGCGATGAAGTCATGGAGGCGAAGGGGGAGGCGGGCGATGTCGTGCCCGGTCGCGTCGATCCGTCCGATGAGGGTGGTCAGGCGGTGGGAGATGCCGAAGTACTCGCGGGCGATGTGGTCGAGGGGGAGTCGGCGTCGCCTGGCGCGGGTGGCGATGGTGTCGAAGGGGTTCCGGATGACGTGGACCATGCGGATGGGCACGTCGACGAATCGGGCCAGCGCGTCGAGTAGTCCGGGGAAGGTGGTGAGCCGGACCACCGCGTCGCCGCTCCTGGACTTGTCGCCGATGACGCGGATCCGGTCGAACCGGCCCTGCCACTGTCCGGGGACGGCGTACCCGTAGCCGCCGCCCCCGACGCGGCCGGCGTCGGCCGCCCGTCGGGCGTTGCGGAGGAGGAGGTAGAAGGCCTGGTCGCGGGAGAGGAGCCGTGGCCGGACGTACCGGAGCGTCGACTGCTGGTTGGCGATGACCATCTCCGGGTGGGCGTCGAGGAGCGATCCGATGAGGGTGGTCCCGCTCCGCCCGACCCCGACGAACATGATGTAGCACTCGATGGCGTCGAAGAGTCCGGCGTGGGCGGCCGATCGGCGGGAGGCCAGGTAGTCGGGGAGTACGGTGGCGTAGTCGATGCCCCAGCGGACCGGGCGGGCGTTCCGTACGAAATCCCAGGCCTGGCGGGCGCCGGCTCGCAGCGGCGTCGGAGAAGCCCGCGTGGCCGGATCGACCGGGCGGCCGGTCATGGTCTGGCCAGCCAGTGGGAGAGGTCACGGTCGATGCGCGTCTGGAGCTGGAGGATGTCGTCCCGGTAGGCGTCGATCAGGCGACGTCGTGTGGCCGGCTCGAGCTCTTCCCGGACCACGTTGAGGGGCTGGACGCGGGTGATCAGCCGGTGGCCCCAGTCCTCCGGGATCCAGCGTTTCAGCGCCTCCTTGGCCGGGTGGCGGCGGGTCAGCCAGCGCTGGAGCCGGGCGTTGCGGGGCCGGCCGGAGACGTTGTGCCGGGGCCGCATGTCGGGGCGGAAGCCGGGGTCGACGTCGAGGAAGGCGAAGAGGTCGGCCAGGACGGCGAGGGGGTCGGCGGCGAAGTCGTCGTACAGGTAGACCCGGATCCGGGACGGATCGAACCGCTCGTAGTAGTGCTCGAGGTACCGGCCGTAGAAGCCGCGGCCCAGGTACTCGTACTGGACGTACCAGCCGTCGGCCTTGCGGCGGGGTTCTGCCTCGAGGGCGGCCTCGAATGTCGGGAGCGGCTCGTACCCGTCGCGGAGGAGGTGCTGGTAGGCGGAGAAGGCCCGCTCGGCCGGGTGGCGGAGGATCGCGGCGATGCGGGCCTCGGGGACCCGGGCCGCGATGGCGTCGGCGGCGCCGAAGTCGCCGAGGTAGATGGTCGATGCCTCGCCGATGGCCTTCTCGTCCGCGACGCCGTCGAACAGGGCGAGGTAGTCGGACTCGGTGGTGGTGGTCTGGGCACGGATGCGGTCGTCATGGGGCCCCCGGAAGTCGAGGGGATGGCCCGCGAGGGCGAAGAACTTCGGCTCCTTGAACCGGCTCATGTAGATCTCCGGGTGCTGCCGGAGATAGTGGTAGAGCGAGGTCGTGCCCGCCTTGCCGGCCCCGATCAGGAAGAAGTTCGGCCAGCGGACGGCAGGGGTGCCCCGGCGGCTCAGGCCAGCCCGGCGGGCGGGGTCCGCCCCCGTCGCGCTCGCCATGCGGTCGTCCCTCGGCGCCTCCAACCACTCCCGATCCAGCGGATGGACCACCTTGTACTGGAGCCGCGTGTAGTGCTGGGGATCGGTGACCGGGCTGCCCCGGCGCACCGGCCGGACGTCCACCGTGCCGAACAGCGTCGGGTAGTCGCCGTACACGCCATCGCAGATCGGCCGGAGGTCGCAGCCCTGGCAGGCGCCGACGTGCCGGTACCCGGTGTACTCCCCGGCCCGGACCGCGGCGTCCTGCTGGTACCGGTGGGCGAGGGAGTCCGGATCGGTCCCGGGCGGATGGCCGTCCGCCCAGTGTCGCTCGAGGGCCTGCTTGACCGTGTGCAGGCCTCCGCCCAGCCGGGGCCATCGCCGGTCGAGCACGCGCAGCGGCCGGCGGAGCGGCCCCAGCTGGAGCCGACGGCCGAGCCCGAAAGGCGGTGTGAGGGGCATGCCCGCGGTGCGCTGGGCGGGGAGCTCGGTCCACGACCAGCTCGCGTAGTCGTTTTCGTGCAGGTCGTACGGGAGCTGGCGATAGCCGTACAGGTGGGGTCGGTAGGCCTCCGGCAGGAGACACAGCGGCAGGTAGCGTACGTTGACCTCCACCGGTCCGGTGGCAAGCCGATCGATCGCGGCCATGAGGGGGCTGCGGAGCTCGTCGTACGAAGGGACGAGCACTTCCTCCCGGCGGCCCAGCTCCTGGTCGTTGAAGGGGTTGTAGCCCAGGAAGTTGACCACGCCGGCCCCGGTGTCGATGGCCAGCGTCGCCATGTCCTCGAGCTGGGCGAGAGCCGGGTTCGTGAGGACGGTATTGAGCCGGAAGGGCACGCCGGCGGTCCGGATGTTCTCGAGTGCGCGTCGCTGCAGCGCGTGTGCTCCGGGTCGACGCACGAGATGGTCGTACACGCTTCCCAGGCCCTGGACGCTGACCAGGAAGTCGCGGACGCCGGCGTCGCGGAGCGCCGCCACCCGGCCCGGATCCGCGAGCGCCAGCCCGTTGGTGATCAGCGTGGGCGAGAGGCCGATGCCGGCGCAGTACGCCACGAGCTCCTCGATGCCGGGATAGAGCGTCGGCTCGCCGCCCTGGATGTCGACCGAGCTATTGCCGTAGTAGCCCACGAGGGTCCGGCAGATGGCCTTCGCCTTGTCGAGGCCGATGAAGGGGTGCTCCGGGTGGGCCGGGTCCTCGATCCGGTCGAGGAAGTAGCAGAATCGGCAGCGAAGATTGCAGGTGAGCCCGAGCCACATGATCCCGCGGCGCGTGATCCGCCGGGCCGTCGTCGGGGTGTAGACCGGGCCGCCCGAGCTCCGGCGCCGGTCGGGCGGGGCCTGGCGGGTCCGGGTCACGGGGCGGCCATGCTCCGCGTCCCGCCGGTCCATCGCGACGAGCCCGCGGACCCGGCCAGATTGCGACCGAGCCGGAGCAGAGCGATCCGCGTGGATCGGACGGGGGCGTGGCGCCACGCGTCCCGGAGTCGGGCGCCCGCGAAGACGTAGTCGCGGCTTCTCAGGGCCACGCGGGCGAAGAGCAAGGACCGGTGCGCCAGGATACGGGAGCGTTCCCGGGCGCATTCCGGGTCTTCGCGGAATACCCGGTCCAGCACGGCCCGCTCCTCCCGGAACCACTCCCGGTGGCGACGGACCAGGCCGCCGGGCGACTCCCGGACCACGAGGGCGGGGCCGTCGACCCGGACGATGGACCGACCGCTCTGGAGGAGGCGGACGTACCAGTCGACGTCGTGGCAGATCCGGAGTCCCGGGTCGAGGGGCCCGACCGCTTCGAGGGCCTCCCGCCGGCACACGACGGCCGACATCGTGTGGATGAACAGCTCCGTCGCCATGTGGACGAGGGGGCAGGAGTAGGCGAGGAGGGGACGGGTGTCCGGATCCCTCGATCGGTCCTGCCCATCGATCAGGGTGTGGCCCGCCACACTCGCGCCGGCCGACGGCCAGCGGTCCAGCGTATCGACCTGGTGGCGGAGGTAGTCCCGGTGCCAGACGTCGTCGTCGTCCAGGAAGGCGATGAGCTCGCCGCCGGCACGCTCCAGGGCCCGGTTGCGGGCGGCCGCGGCCCCGACCGGACGATCCTCCCTCAGCACGTGGAAGCGCCCGTCGCCGGGCCAGTCCCTGGGCCCCGGACCGCTCAGGTAGGGTGCTGTCCCGTCCCGGCTCCCGTCATCCACGACCCAGATGTCGAAGTCCCGGAACGTCTGCCGACCCGCCGACTCCAGGGCACGGCGCAGCCTGCCGAGCCGGTCCCTCGTGGGGACGACCACGCTCACCCGGCACCTCTCCATGGGCAGGCCCTCCGTCAGATCCACCCCGGCCGGCGGCGAGACCGACAGACATCCGGCCACCCGGGATGCCCACTGCCGCCTGGACAGAGGTCACGGTACGGCAGGGGGAAGGGCCGGGCAACCGGAGGGGTCGTGGCGCTTGCCGGGCGCCCGAGCCCCCGGCCCCCGGGGGAGGACGCCAAGTCAGTCCGGCGGCTGGCAGAGCCGTTCGAGGGCGTCGAGGTCCGGGGGCCGGAGGCGGACGGGGTAGGCCAGGTCGTCGTGGCGGTAGCTCGCGGCCATGACGGCGCCCTCGTCGGGGACATGGCCGAGGCCGAGGGCGTGGCCGAGCTCGTGGGTGAGGATGAGGATCAGCTCGGAATGGCTGCCGACGTAGGCGATGGTCACGTTCCGGCGGGTCCCGGCGATGCGGCCGCCGCGGATCCGCTGCTCGCTGCGCAGCGAGCCGACGGAGAGGTCCGATGGGCCCGTCTCCTCGAGCTCCTCGAGCGTCTCGTTGTGGCGTCGGGCCGCGGCGTTGTAGAGGTCCACGCCCCGGTTGAATCGCTCGACACTGGTTCGGTACCGCTCGGCCTTCGCTTCGTCGGGGCTCGCGTGGAAGGCCGCGCTGTCGCGCCGGAGCCGTGCACGCAGCCGATCGAGGTCGGCCCGGCGCCACTCGACATCCTCTTCGAGCCGTGCGAGCTCTGCGCCGATCTCGCGCTGCCGGTCGTGGGTGTCGGCGCGGGCGTCGTAGACGAGGTCGATGGCCATGTCGGCGTCCGGGTCGTACCGGAAGAGCTGGCGGCCGACGGCGTCTTCCCAGACCCAGACGGCCTCCTCGACCGCCTGCCGGAACTCCGTCTCCGACAGCTCGAAGCGGTCATCGACCTCGCCGATGCGCCAGGGGAGGGGGGTGGCGCAGGGGTCGTCGGGGGCCGCCGGGCGGCCCCTGGCTACGACGGCGATCCCGGCGACCAGGGCGATGAGCAGGACCAGCCGCCCGGGACGGGGGACGGCGCTGCTCACTCCGGGGCCTCCGGGTCTCCCCGGATCCCGGGGGCCCCGGTGCTCTCGTTGGAGCCGGTTTGATGGGGGCCGGCCATAGTCGGAACCTACTGAGCGTGATGCGGCTACTTCCGGACCGTCAGCCTAAGGGCACCGGCGGGGGTACGACAAGCGTGGGCGGAGCGCCACGGACACCTTTACCAGGACCGACGCGTCCCCCTTGCCCCCGCGACGCCCGGTCTCGATTGTTCCCGGACGCCCGATCCCTTCTCCCCGAGCAGCCACGACCATGCGACATCGCAGCCGACTGTCCCGATCGCTCCCACTCCTCGCTCTCGCCCTCCTCCTGCTCCGGCCCCCGGTCGCGGCCGCGCAGCCGTCGCCTGGGTTCACCGTGGACGATGTCCTGACCGTGGAGAACGTCCGGCTGGTCGACCTGACCGAGGATGGCCGCTGGGCGCTGATCGCGGTCTCGACGCTGGAGGACAGGCTGGGCGTGGACAACCGCCGGTACGGCGACCCGACCTACGTGCGTCCGGCCATGGCGGACGTACGGGTCGTGGACACCCGGACGGGCGAGTCGGTGGCGCCATGGGGCGGGAAGGTCCAGCTCGAGGCGGCCGCGTGGTCGCCGGATGGGAGTCGCCTGGCGGTACTCGTGCGGGAGTCGGACCGGTTCGAGTACCGGATCTGGGAGCGGGACCGGCGTCGGTTCCGGCGGGTGCGACTGCCCGACGGCCTGGAGCCGGCGGTGAACACGCGGCTGGATCCGGTCTGGACCCGGGACGGGGCCGGACTCGTGCTGCCGCTGCGGGCGGAGGGTTGGGTGGAGCGGGCGAGGGCGGCGTTCCGGGAGCTGGCGGACGGGCCGGTCGTGGTCCTCGACAGCGAGGCGCCGTTCCTGGCCTGGGAGGCGGTGCGCCGTCTGGGGGCGCTGCACGTGCTCGGGCTCTGGGATGCAGGGGGTCGTGTCGAGGTGATCCTGGACGAGACCATGCTCCTGGACGTGGACGTCACCGTCGACGGCCGGCTCCGCTACACCCGGGACATCACCGAAGGCACCGACTACGACCGGATCTTCGGGACCGACGGGGAGGTGCTCGCGCGGGGGCTGGAGGGGGGCGAGCCCGTCGTCGTGGTGGAGAACACCTCGGAGGTGGACGACCTGGTGTGGGCGCCCGACGGGCTGACCTATGCCTACGCCGAGGATGGTGCGGTCTGGTTGGGCGGTGTGGATCGGGACGAGGCCGTGATGGTCCTCGGGGACCAGCCGGACGGGGACGGGGGCCCCGGGGCCGATGCCGAGGCGGGACCCGACGAGCCGATCGGAGCGCCGGCGCCGGAAGCGGAGGATACCACGGAGCTGCGCTTCTCGCCGGTCTCCTTCTCCCCCGCCGCCGCGGGGCTCCTGGTCCGGGCCGGGGGCGATTACTGGATCCTGGACGTGGCCAGCCGCGACACGGCGAAGATCCTGGACGTGGACCCGGACGCCGAGCGGTCGCCGGAGCACCGGGTGCTGGGCTGGGTCGGAGAGGACGCCGTGCTGGTGCAGCGGGAGTCGCGCACGGAGTGGCGGCGAGAGCTCCTGCGCTACGCGGCCGGCCAGGACGCCGCCGAGCTGTACGGGACCCGGGACCAGCTGGAGGGTGCGCGGCTGTCCCGGGACGGCGGTGTCGTGGTGTTCGAGGCGGCGCCGGCGGGACACCCGACGGACGTGTACGCGGCCGCCGTGGGTGCCCGGAGGCTGGACGATGTGCGACGCCTGGTCCGGCCGAGCCCGTCCCTCGACCGTGCCATCCTTGCGCCCCCGGAGCTCGTCTCCTATCTCGACGTCGACGGGGAAGAGCAGTACGGCGTGCTCTACACCCCGCCGGACGGGGAAGGAGAGCCGTACCCGATGATCCTCTACGTCTACGAGGACTTCTTCGACCCCGGCTTCAACACGTTCGTGAACGTGATGACGTCCCACGGCTATGCGGTCATGAGGCCGAGCGTGGCGTTCGAGCGGGGGTTCCCCGGTGAAGCGTGGCTGAAGGGGGTGACGGCGGCGGCGAACGAGCTGGTCCGTCGGGGCGTCGCCGATCCCGATCGGCTGGCGGTCCAGGGGACCAGCTACGGCGGCTACGCGGTGAACCTGCTGGTCACCCAGACCGACCGGTTCGCGGCGGCGGTGAACGTGAGCGGGAAGGTCAACATGGTCAGCTTCTACACCGACTCGCCGCGCCTGGCCACGCGCAACATCCACGCGCCGGAGAACAGCCAGGACCGGATCGGCGCCACGCTGTGGGAACAGCCGCAGAAGTACGTGGCCCACTCGGCCATCATGTTCGCGGACCGGATCGACACGCCGCTGCTGTTGATCGGCGGGGAGCAGGACCACAACGTTCCCAACCGTCAGCTCATGGAGATGTACTACGCGCTGCGAAGGCTCGGGAAAGACGTGACGTGGGTGACCTACATGGACGGCGGCCACGGCATGCCGACCACGGACGAGGCGATGGTGCGGGACTACCACCGCCGGATCCTCGACTTCTATGACGAGCACCTTTCGGCTGACGGCTGACGGCTGGCGGCTGACGGCTGGCGGCTGGCGGCTGGCGGCTGGCGGCTGACGGCTGGCGGCTGGCGGCTGGCGGCTGACAGCTGGCGGCTGGCGGGAACGAAGGATCGAGGGCGGATTCCACGGGAGCGACGTATGAGCGCAACGGAGGGAAGGGTCGAGCTGACCGTGTACACGATCGGCGTGCGATCGGCGGCGGACTGTCGAACAGCCGTGGAGAGCCTGAGTCGCCAGACCATCGCCGACCGGCTCGAGGTGCTGGTGCTGTCGCCGGACCCCGAGGGCGTCGATGAGGCCCTGACGGCGGAATTCGCCGGCTTCCGCCACATCTCCGTGCCGTCGATCCGGGATGCCGGCACGGTGATGGCCACGGCGGTGCGGGCGGCGCGGGCCCCGTACGTGGTGTACGCCGAGGAGCACGCCACCTTCGAGCCGGAGTGGGCGGAGCGCCTGCTGGCGGCCCACGTGGAGGGCGGGTACGACGTGGTGGGCTTCGCCATGAAGAACGCGAACCCAGACACGGCCGTGAGCTGGGCGCAGCTGTACGGCCAGTTCGGGCCGGTGGTGGCGCCCGTGGAGCCCGGGACCCGCCCGGCGCTGGCGGGGCACCACGTCTCGTACTCGCGGGCGGCGCTCCTGGAGTACGGCGACCTGCTGGAAACGGTCCTGGAGGACGAGAGCGTGCTCTTCGTCGATTACCGGGACCGGGGCCGGACGCTGTACCTCGCCGGCGACGCCGTTTCCTACCACGTGAACATCTCGCGGCTCGGGGCGCTGCTCGCCCTCGACTACAACGGCCAGCGCAGCTTCGGAGCCGGCCGGGCGCGGCTCGGCCGGTGGCCGTGGTGGAAGCGGTGGGTATGGGCCGCGGCCTGCCCGCTGGTGCCGTTCATCCGGCTCCGGCGCTCGGTCCGGGAGGTGCTCCGCTCGGGCCGCGCCCGGCTGCTCCCCCGGATCGTGCCGCCCATGCTCGCGATGTTCGCGGCGGGCGGCGTCGGCGAGGCCGTGGGGTATCTGCTCGGCGGGGGGCGCTCGACGGAGCGCAAGGTCCCGAAGGAGTTCCAGCGCAAGGACTTCACCGTCGCCGGCGACTCGATCGACCTCTGAGCCGGGGCGGTTCCGGGCCCGTCGGCTCCTCGATTGACACCGCCGCGAGCCCCCTGCTACCGTTGCCCTCCCATGGAATCACCCAAGAAGAGCCTGGCGGCCCGCCTGCTGGCCCGCCTGGGCGGCGCGTTGACCGAGCCCGTCCAGCGGACCCTGGCGCATCACCGCCGGGACAACGACCGGCTCCGGATGCTCCTCGGCGGGCTCCACGCTGACCGGGTCCGCGCCCTGCCGGCGGACGCGCCGATCCACGACGCCGAGTTCTCGGTCTACTCCCAGTGGGGACAGGACGGCATCCTCGAGCACGTGTTCAACCACGTCCCGGTGGAGAACGACACGTTCGTCGAGTTCGGAGTCCACCACTACCGGGAGTCGAATACGCGGTTCCTGCTCCAGCACCGGAACTGGCGGGGCCTGGTGCTGGACGGCGACCCGGCCAACATCGAGTCGATCGTGGCCGACAAACTGAGCTGGCAGTACGAGCTGCAGGCGAGGCACGGGTTCGTGACGGCGGAGAACATCAACGGGCTGATCCGGGATGCCGGGTTCTCCGGGGACATCGGCCTCCTGAGCATCGACATCGACGGGATGGACTACTGGGTCTGGAAGGCCATCGACGTGGTCGAGCCGCGGGTCGTGGTCACCGAGTACAACAGCCTGTTCGGCGCCGGGGACGCCGTCACCGTCCCCTACGACCCGAAGTTCCGCCGCCGCGCCGCCCACTACTCGCACCTCTACTTCGGGGCCTCGGTCGCGGCTTTCGACCAGCTGGCCCGGTCCCGCGGCTACCGGTTCATCGGGTGCACGAGCGCGGGCAACGACGCCTTCTTCGTCCGCGAGGACTGCCTCGGCGGGCTGCGGCCGGTGTCGGCCCGCGAGGGGTTCGTTGCGTCCCGGACCCGGGAGTCGCGGGGCAGGAACGGCGAGCTCACCCGCCTGGACCGCGACGCTGGTCGCGAGCTGATCGCCGACATGGAGCTCGTGGACGTCCGTACCGGCGGGCGGGTCCGGGTCCGGGACCTGGACGCGACCTGAGGATCCCCTTCCTCCCGGCTACTTCCGCTTCCGGCCCTTACCGCCCGCGCCGCGCCGCCCGCTCACGGCATCGATCATCGCGTCCATGGCCTCGCGCTGGCTCCGCATCCGCCACCAGAGGACGAGGACAGTGACGGCGAGGACGCCCACCACGGCGGTCGCGATCGGGGACCAGAGGTAGACGAGGGCCGCGATCACGGCGAGGGCGATCCCGCCGGCCAGCAGACCCGCCGTCCACCGGCCGAGGAGCTTCCTGGAGTCCTCAGGCGACCGCTCGGCGAACAGCTCCACCAGCCGCTCCTGCGTGCCGCTCAGCTCGCCGAACTGCTGCTTCGCCCGCTGCTTCTTGAGCTGGGGCGGCTCCTTCCCCGGGCGGAATCCCTTGATCGGTCTCTTGCCGGATGCCATCGGCTGCCTCCAGGTCTACGCCCACTCGACCGCCCACGGCGCGTCGAAATCGTCTGGTCGTCTCATCCGTAGCTTACCGCGGGTCCGTCCGGACTTCCAGCGGGTGCGGCCGTCCGGTGGGGTGCCGGGTCGGGCGCCGGGGCAGGTGAGTCCTGCCCCGGTGCCGGCGCGGCCCGAAGGAGTGGCCGACCGGCGGCCTGGTCTGCACCTTGTGGCTGGGGGGAGGGCGGTCGCTGGGGATCGGGTGAGCACGGAGGGGCGCATGAAGGGACTGGAACGACGGCGTCGACGCGGGTCCCTGAGGCGAGGGTCCATCGGCGTGTTGGTGCTGGGCACGGCGCTTCTGGTGCCGGCCGTGGCGGGCGGGCAGTCGGCGCCCGGCTGGCGGTTCGAGCTGGAGGGCGGACCTGCGTGGCAGAGCTACAACGACGTCGAGATCCCCAACGATGGGACCGGGACCCGCTTCTCGCTCTACGACCTGGCGGGCGGCGGGCCGTGGCCGGCGGCCCGGTTGTACGTCACCTGGAACCCCACGGACCGCCACGGCTTCAGGCTGCTGGTGGCGCCCTTCTCGCTGACCGAGACCGGGACGCCCACGGGACCGATCCGGTTCGCCGGGGCGGACTACGCTGCCGGAGAGCCTTCCAGGGCCACGTACACCTTCAACTCGTACCGTGTGAGCTACCGCTATCGGTTCCACGCGGGCGCCCGAACGACCGCCTGGGTGGGGTTCACCGCGAAGCTCCGGGACGCCGTCATCGCGCTGGAGCAGGGATCGACGCGCAGTGAGAAGACCGACCTCGGCTTCGTCCCGCTGCTCCACCTGGCGGGCGACTGGCGGCTCGCTCCCCGCTGGACGCTGAGCCTCGATGTGGACGCCCTGGCCGGCGGACCCGGCCGGGCGGAGGATACCGCACTCGAGATCGGCTACGACCTCGGGGACCGCTGGACGCTCCAGGCCGGGTACCGCACGGTCGAAGGGGGCGCGGACGTGGACGAGGTGTACACCTTCGCGTGGCTCCACTACGCCGTGGCGTCGCTGGTCTGGCGACCGTAGCCCTGCCGTCGGATGATCTCGAACCGGATCGGTACGGAGACCCGGACGGGGACCCGAACGCCCCGTCGCTCCACGCTACGAAAGGCACGACGAAGCGGGGCTCATCGCCGGGGACGTGGTCTTGCGACGAACGCCGCATCTCCACTCCGTCGCGCCGCGGCAGCCACGTATAGAATCCGTTTCGAATCCGTCCCGGTTCCCGGACTCCCGCCGGGTGCGCCGCAGCCCACGGGGAGCCCCCGACCCCGATCCGATCTCATGCGACGACGACGCCAGCACTCCACCCGCTCCGTCCTCCTCCTGCTCCCGCTCTTCGCCCTGGGAACGCTGGCGTGCGAGCCGGGGGGCGGGACGGGGGAGGAGGGCGTGCCCGTCGTGGTGGTGGAGCCGGATTCGCCCCTCGGCGACACGGCCTCCGGCGGCGCGTCCGACCGGGCGGAGCCGAGTCGTCTCCAGCGGGCGCTGGCCGATGTCCCGGGCCCGGTCGAGCTCCGACTCCGACCCGGCGTCTACGTGCTCCAGCCCGACACCTTCACCGATCCGACGTGCGGCAACTGCCAGGACCCGGCGACCCCCGTACCGGCCACCGTGGGCGCCCGGATCACCGGGGACGGCATCCGGATCGTGGGCGCCGGCCCGGACAGCGTCATCATCCGGACGGGAGCCGGCTACGGCCTGTTCTTCGACGCCTGTGACGGGTGCGTCCTCGAGGGCGTCACGGTGACGGGCGGCGCCCGGGACCCCGACGGCCAGGCGACCGACGGCGGCGTGGTCGTACGGGCGGGGCGAGTGGGGTTGCGGGCATGCGCGATCCGGGACAACATCGGCGACTCGGCCACGGTGGCGGAGACGGTGGTGGGGATCGCCGGCGTGGTCGGGCGGGAAGGGGCGGTGATCGACATGGACGGGTGTCGGATCATCCGCAATTCATGGGACGGCGTGGCGCTCTACCGCGGCGCGAGCGCGACGATCCGGAACACGGTGATCGACGGCGTGGACGCGGCCCGTGGCGGGGTCGTCGGCGGCGGTCGGGGCGTAGGGATCGGCTCCACCTGGGACGCCCGTGCCCGGATCCGTGGCACGCTGATCCGGA
>CAYMLW010000092.1:0-12820 GCA_964391035.1 uncultured Gemmatimonadaceae bacterium | reverse complement strand
CTGGCGTCGGATTTGCCGTGCGTGAACCGGCTGGTGAAGCACGTCGAACGGTACCGGGGCAAGATGCTTCGGCCGACGCTGGTGCTGTTGTCGGCCCGGGCGGTGCAGCCCGAGGCGGCGATCGCGACCCCGGCGGGTTCCAACGGCTCCGCAGGGGACGCCTGCCGCGATCGGGAGGTGGTCGCCGCGGTGGTCGAGATGGTGCACATGGCCACGCTCGTCCACGACGACGCGGTCGACCACTCGGTCCTGCGCCGGGGTATGCCCACGGTGAACGCGCTCTGGAGCCATCAGGCCGCGATCATCATGGGCGACTACCTCTACAGCCGGGCGATCAGCGAGCTCGCCGGCTTCGATCGGACCGACATGATCGATGTACTGGCCCGGGCGGCCAACGAGATGAGCGTCGGCGAGATGCGCCAGCTGGTCTCGGCCGATGCCCTGGCCTTTTCCGAAGACGACTACTACCGCCTCATCCACTCGAAGACCGCGTCCCTCATGGCTGCCGCCTGCGAGCTCGGCACCATGACTGGCGATGCCCGGTGGCGGGAGCCGCTCCGCCGGTTCGGGCACGACATCGGCATGGCCTTCCAGATCGCCGACGACCTGCTGGACTACACGGCCGAGGAAGAGACCCTCGGCAAGCCGGCCGGCCAGGACCTGCGGGAGCACAAGGTGACGCTGCCACTCATCGCCGCCATGCGGGCGATGGACGCGGCGGCCCGTCGCGAGGTCGAGCACTTCTTCGCGGACCCGGAGCCGGATGACGACCGGATCCGGCGCATCACGGAGCTGACGCTGGATCATGGCGGCCTGGACTATGCGCGATCCCGGGCCGACGAGTTCGGTGAGCGGGCGGCCGCGGCCGTCGCGGAGCTCCCGGCGGGCGAGACGACGGCGGCGCTCGGCGCGGCGGTCCGGTACGTGGTGGAGCGGAGACGGTGAGGGGATACGGCAGTGAGCGAGGTCGACTGATGCGAGCCCGACAACGTACCTTCCCCCGGATCATCTGGGCCGTGATCATCGGCGTCTTCCTGGGGGCGCTGTTCACGAAGCTGGCGACTCGCTACCTTCCGTACAGCGCGGGACGGGAGTTCCTGACGACGACGGTATCGGCCTCCCTGGGCCCTCTCGGGATCGATCTGGTCGCGGTGGCGTTCGTCATCGGGCCCCTCGTCCTCAGTCTGAACGTGTTGAGCGTCATCGGGGTACTGATCGTTGCGCTCATCATGCGTTCGTGGTGGTTCTAGTGGTGGAGGGAGAAGATAGCCATGCCAGGGTTCGGTAGCTTGGGTATGTGGGAGGTCCTGCTGATCCTCGTGGTCCTGCTGTTGGTCTTCGGAGCGCGTCGTCTGCCCGAGATCGGGTCCGCGCTGGGGAAGGGGATCCGGGAGTTCAAGGGCTCCATCCGTGAGATCGAGGGCGAGATCAACCGACCGGCGGATCAGCGCGATCTGCCCCGCCAGGACAGCGCTGCGCCGCCGCGATCGGAAGAGCCGCCCCGGGAGGTGGAGACCACCCGGCCGGCGCCGGAGTCGACGTCGCAGGAGACCGCATCCGGCCCGGACCCGAAGACGAACGAATAGACCTTCACCGGGCCTGGGTCCGGGATCCGGTGGATCGGCGCCCCGAACGGCCTGCCAGCCGTCCGGGGCGTTTCGTATTCCCGAGCGGTCCGGCACCCGGCCCACCGGCCCGGATCACTTGACGCGGGGCCTCCGGCGGCGGATCATGACCCCGAACCTCCATCTTCAACGTGAACGGAGCCGTTCCATGCGTCTTTCCGTCCAGCGATACCGGCTGCTCGCCGTGCTGATCCCCGTCCTGCTGCTCTGGTTGGTGCCCGCCGCGGGTGTGGGCCAGTCGGTCGAGCGGCTCTTCTATTATGTCGACAACGAGAGCAGCTTCGAGAGCTTCCGGGAGAATATCGACCGGATCGACATCGTGGCGCCGGCGGTGTACAACGTGGACGAGGACGGCGTGGTGTGGGGCGAAGTGGATCCCCGGGTCCTCGAGCTGGCCCGGGCCCATGACGTGGTCGTGATGCCGCTCATCCACAACCCCGGCTTCGACCAGGAGATGCTCCACCAGCTGCTGATGAGCGACGTGGCGCGGGCCCGCACCATCGCGTCCCTCCTCGATCTCTGCCGCCGCCACGAATTCGACGGGATCCAGTTCGACTTCGAGAACCTGAACATGAACGACCGGGACGCCTTCACCGGATTCTATCGGGAGGCGGCCCGGGCCCTCCGCGACGCGGGGTACGGGATCAGCATCGCCGTGGTCCACCGTCCCGATGAGCTGCCGGGGCCGTCACGCTACCACAAGTGGCTGTTCAAGAACTGGCGCGCGGGCTACGACCTGGAGGCGCTGGCCGGGATCGGCGACTTCATCTCGGTCATGTCCTACTCCCAGCATACTCGCCGGACCCCGCCGGGCCCCCAGAGCGGACTCCCCTGGGCCCGGGCCGTGGCCGAGTACTTCCTCCGCTTCATGCCGCCCGAGAAGCTGTCCCTCGGGATTCCCGTCGTGGGCCAGCACTGGTACACGTCGCAGGAGGACGAGATCGACCCGGAGCGCGCCCGGTCGTACAGCCAGACGGTGACGTACTCCCGGGCACTGACGCTCATCGAGCGGTACGGAGCCGAGGTGCTCTGGGCCGATGAGGCGCAGGTCCCGTACGCCCACTTCGACCCGGGCGGGACCTGGGAGTGGATCTTCTTCGAGAATGCGCGAAGCTTCGAGGCCAAGCTGGAGCTGGCGCGCGAGCTGGGCCTGCGCGGCTTCTCCGTCTGGGTGCTCGGCTACGAGGATCCGGGGATCTGGGGGCACATCGAGCGGCCCTGAGAGCACCGGCGGGCGTTCGATCCGCCGATCGCTTCGCTCCGGCGGTCCCGCTGCGCGGGCGTTCGATCCGCCGATCGCTTCGCTCCGGCGGTCCCGCTGCGCGGGCGTTCGATCCGCCGATCGCTTCGCTCCGGCGGCCCCGCTGCGCGGGATTCGATCCGCCGATCGCTTCGCTCCGGCGGCCCCGCTGCGCGGGATTCGATCGCCGCGCGTGCTGTCGCACGCTCGGCGACGGCGCGGAGCGCCGATTCGAGGTTGCCGGTGGGGCAGCGCTCGCAGGTGGACCGTCAGCAACCGGCGCCGGCGGGTCGGCCCTCGAATCGGCGCTGGCGCGCCGCGCGGCCTCGGCCGCGTTCGCATCCCGCCAGGGTCCGCGAGGGGAGCGAAGCGACCGACGGGGATCGAAAGGGAGCCCGAAGGGCGAGCGGTCGATGCTCGAAGGTCGACCGGGCTCAGGCCCCCGTCAGCACCTCGTCCCGGTTGTCCTTCACGTCGGCCTCCTGGCGGAGAGCGTCCAGGAACTCGCTGATGCGCTGGTTCTGGAGCGCCGCGGCGACCTGTTGACGCTGCTGCGGTAGCTGGGCCTCCCAGGCCTCGCGGTCGGCTTCCGTACGGTCGGTCGTTTCGATCACATAGAAGGCATCGGCGGTCTCGATCAGCCCGCTGACCTCACCGATCTCGAGGCCGAACGCGGCCCCGATGGCGGCATTGGCGCGGCCGAGCCCCGGCACGAAGTCGATGCGGGTGAACGGCCCGGCCTCTTCCACGGGGAGCCCCATGGCGGCCGCCGCCTGGTCCAGTGCAGCGCCGGCCTGGAGCGCGTCGATCAACTGGCGCCCCATGTCGCGGGTGCGCTCGCGCTTCCGCTCCGTGCGCAGAATCTGCTCGATGGACTCCCGGGCCTCGTCGAGGGTCAGGGTCCGCTCCTCCTCGCGCTCGATCAGCTCGAAGAGGTAGAAGCTCCGATCGTTCTCGAATACCGGGCTGACATCGCCCACGAGCGGGTCCTGCTCGAAGGCCCAGTCCACGCCCTCGGACACGGTACCCACGCCCGGCACGTTGGGCAGGAGCGGCGTCAGTTCGGCGGTCCGGACCCGGAGCCCGAGCTCCTCGGCGGCGGCCTCCAGCGGCAGCCGCTCGACCATCGCCTCGAGGGAGTCGACCTGCGCCAGCATGGCGTCCTCGCTGTCGATGGTCCGCTCGATCGGCAGCAGGATGTGGGCGGTCTCCGCGATCGAGTCGGTGCGGCTGTCGACCCGGATTAGGTGGTAGCCGAACCGCGTGGCCACGGGACCCGTCACCTCGCCGATGGGCGCGTCCCAGACGGCTTCCTCGAATGCGGGCACCATCTGGCCCCTGCGGATCGTGCCCAGGTCGCCGCCCCGGCCGGCCGTCGCCTCGTCATCGCTCTCCCGAGCGGCCACGTCGGCGAAGTCTTGCCCCTCGCGGATCTGCGCCAGCACCTCCTGGGCCCGGGCCCGCGCCGCCGCCGTATCCGCCGCGGTGGGCCGCTTGTCCACCGCGACCGCCTGCACGCTGGCCCGGGCGGGACGTTGGAAGTCCTCCCGATGCCGGTCATAGTACGCGGCGACCTCCCTGTCCTCGATGGTGACCTCGGCATCGCCCACGAGACGCCGTGGGTCCAGCAGTACGAACCGGATCGACGCGGTCTCGTTCTGCTCCTTGTACATGCGCCACAGCTCACCGTCCGTCACCACGATCGACGCACTGACCTGCTGGATCAGCTTGTTCCGGGGGATCATGCCCCGGTAGTACGACTCCAGGTCGGCCAGGAGCCGTGGATCGGCGGCCGGGGACCCCATGAACTCGTGGTACTTGTCAAGGTCGAACTGGCCGTCCGTCTGGAACATCTCGTTGTTCATGAACTCTGGCGGCGGCGCGTAGCGCGCGGCCTGACGGATCTCCGCGTCGCTGACCTCGATGTCGCGCCGCGCGAGCTCCTGCGCGATGAGCCGCTGAATGACCAGCTGCTCGAACGCCTGCTCCTCGATCTCGCGGTTCTCCGACGCGCTGATCGGATCGCCGCTCTGCTGACGCTGCTCGTACAGGCTCCGGTAGACCCGGGAGTACTCGTCGTAGTTGATGGGCGTTCCATTCACGGTGCCCAGACGACCACCGGTCACCGCGCCGGCGCTCTGCCCGCTCATGTCCATGCCCCACTCGAACACCATGAGCGCCACGAAGGCCAGTGCTGTGATCAGCATGATCCACTTCGTGTTCTCACGCATCTGCTGCATCATACGACGACGACTCCTCGAAAGAGCGGTTGGACTGGCCCAAACACACTAACATACCCACCTCCGGTTCGCCCTTCAACCGAGAGGCGGGCTCGCGGGCCGACAGCGGCGGTGCGAGACGCCGCCGGAGAGCCCCCCCGCACGTTGACAGCCTCGCGCGAGCGAGCCTATTTTGCGACCCTTGCCGTTCAGCCCAACCCCCGGACGAATCCCTTACGGAGTCGTGGATGTCCGACGCGCATCACGAAGAGATCGCCAAGCTCGAAGCACTGTACGACGAGCACCCGGAGGGCCGCATCTTCACGCATCTTGCGGAGGCATACCGCAAGGCCGGTCGACTGGACCGTGCCCACGAGGTGCTACGAGACGGGATCGAACGGCATCCGGACTACTCGAGCGCCCACGTCGTGCTGGGCCGTGTGCTCCTCGATCAGGGTCGGAGCGGCGATGCCGCGGCGGAATTCCGCCGGGTCCTCGATCTCGACCCTCACAACCTCGTGGCCACCCGCTCCCTCGGCGACATCGCCCACGCGGACGGTGACCACGCCACTGCGCTGGACTACTACGAGCGTCTGCTGTCGCAGGATCCGAGCAGCGAGGTGAAGGAGATCGTCGAGGAGCTCACCGGGGCGGACGCTCACTCGGTCGAAACCGGGACGGAGGTGGCCGTCGACGGTGCGGAGCCGGCGGAGTCGGCCGAGGCCGAATGGGAGGCCGAGGACGACGACGGCTGGCCGACCGAGGCCTGGTCCGATCCCGATCCCGAGTCATTCGCGGAGACGGAACTGGAAGGGGCTCAGGAAGATACGGATGCCTGGGTGTCGGTCGAAGACGGCATGTCTCCGGGGGTGGCCGAGCCTGCGGACGCCGGTCCGACGGAGGCCGGGCCGGTCGAGGGGGCCGCCGATGCGCCGGTCGAGGGGGCCGCCGATGCGCCGGTCGAGGAGGCTGGCGATGCGCCGGTCGACGGGGGCTGGCCCGTGCGGGGCGAGGGCGTCGACGTCCCATCAGACGAGGAGGAGGACGTCTGGATCGGGGCGGAGGAGCCGGAGGAGGACGCCGGCAGTGAGCAGGAGGTTCGTACGGAGACGATCGCGTGGATCTACGCCCGACAGGGTCTGTACGAGCGCGCGGCCGGGGTCTACCGGGAGCTGCTGCGGAGCCGTCCGGACGACGAGAACCTGAAGGAGCGGTTGGCCGAGATGGAAGAGGCCGCCCGGGCCCAGCGAGCGGGATCGGGCGCCGCAGAGGATGAGGGCGTCGAGGAGGCCGGCCTGTCGGAGGAGGAGATCGGCTGGTCGGAGCCGGGCGACGTGATCGAGGCGGACATCGAGGAGCGCGACCCGGAGACCGGGCTGATCACCGCTCCGGAGATCGAGCCGGGGACCGAGCCGGATCCCGGGGTGGACCTGGACGCCACCGACGTGCCCGCGCCTGCGGCGGTGGATGTGTCGCCGCCGATCCGGCAGTACTTCGATCAGCTCCTGGGCTGGCCGGAGACCGGGGGTGTGGAGGACTTCGGGGCCGCGGAGGCAGTGGTGGGCATGTCGGAGACGGAGCCGTCGGAGAACGTGGCCGTCTCGGATCAGCCGGCCGTCTCGGACCAGCCGGCCGTCTCGGACCAGCCGGCCGGGTCGGAGGGGTCGAGAGGGCTGCTGTCCGGGTCGGATGCCGATCGGGACGCAGGCGTCGGCGGTGCGGAAGAGAGGTCGGCGAAGCGTCCGCGGGAAAGCGGCAACGACGACGACGATCTGGAGATGTTCCGATCCTGGCTGGAAAGCCTGAAGCAGTGAAGATCGACGTACTCCACGGGCCGAACCTGAACCTGCTTGGCACCCGGGAGCCCGCGGTCTACGGGACCGCGGGGCTGGGGGCGGTGGACGAGCGGGTCCGCGGTGTGGCGTCCGAGCTGGGCGTCGAGGTCGATACGTTCCAGTCGAACCACGAGGGCGAGCTCATCGACCGTGTGCACGAGTGCCGCGGCGAGGGCTTCGTAGTGAACGCCGGAGGGTATACACACACCAGTGTCGCGCTCCGGGACGCGCTGGTGGCGGTGGGCCTGCCGTTCGTCGAGGTCCACGTGAGCAACGTGTTCGCCCGGGAGGCGTTCCGGCACGGGTCGCTGCTTGCGCCGGTCGCACTGGGCGTGGTGAGCGGATTCGGGGCCGAGAGCTACGAGCTCGCCCTGCGTGGGCTGGTCCTGCACCTAGAGCAAGGGAAACGGGGGTAGCGGAGTGGCGACACCAAGCGAGGCGACGGGCCAGGATTCGACTGCGGAGGATCCGGTACGGCTCGAGGTCGAGGAGCGCGCGGGTCCGGGCATGCCCGATCTCGAGTTCGTCCGGGGACTGATCGCCGCGGTGGACGACAGCGGAATCGACTCTCTCGAGATCACGCGGGCGGGGACCCGGGTCAAGATCTCGAAGACCCCACCGTCGGGCGGGCCCGTCCAGTACGCCGCGCCCCCGATGGCCGCGGCTCCGCCGGCGCCGACCCCGGCCGCGGCCGCACCCCAGCCCGCGCCCGAGACGTCACCGGAGCCGGCGGAGCCGGAGGTGGGGGAGGCGGCGGAGGGCGCGAGCGGGCTGATCGAGATCACGTCGCCCATGGTCGGCACCTTCTACCGTGCCCCTGCGCCCGATGCGCCGCCCTACGTGGAGCCCGGGACCCGGGTTCGGAAGGGTCAGACGCTGTGCATCCTCGAGGCGATGAAGCTCATGAACGAGCTGGAGTCCGAGGCCGACGGCGTGATCCGGGAGGTCCTGGTCGAGAACGCCGAGCCGGTGGAGTATGGCCAGGTCCTCTTCCTCGTCGAGCCGGGCTGACGCGAGCATGTTTCGAAAAGTCCTGATCGCCAACCGCGGCGAGATCGCGCTGCGGGTCATACGCGCGTGCCGCGAGCTCGGCATCCGGACCGTGGCCGTGTACAGCGAGGCCGACCGGGAATCGCTGCACGTCCGGTTCGCCGACGAAGACGTCTGCATCGGCCCTGCGCCGGCCCGGGACTCCTATCTCAACATCCCCCGGATCATCGCGGCGGCCGAGATCACCGGCGCGGACGCCATCCACCCCGGGTACGGGTTCCTGGCGGAGAACGCGGAGTTCGCCGAGATCTGCGCTCGTTCCGAGATCGTCTTCATCGGTCCCACCGCCGAGCAGATCCGGAAGATGGGCGACAAGGCGGTGGCCCGGGAGACGATGATGGCCGAGGGCGTCCCGGTCGTACCCGGCAGTGGCGGCGTGGTGGACGATCCGGACACCGCCCTCGATATCGTCCGGGACATGGGCTTCCCGGTTCTGATCAAGGCGGCAGCCGGCGGTGGCGGCAAGGGGATGCGGGTGGCGGAAGACGAGGAGACGTTCACGAAGGCGCTACAGGGCGCTCGGGCCGAGGCGGAGGCCGCGTTCGGTGACGGCCGCGTCTACCTGGAGAAATACCTGGCCCGGCCCCGGCACGTGGAGATCCAGGTGCTGGGGGACAGCCACGGCCGGGTCACGCACCTCGGGGAGCGGGAGTGCTCGATCCAGCGGCGGCATCAGAAGCTGATCGAGGAGTCGCCTTCGCCGGCCGTGGACGAGAAGCTCCGGAAGAAGATGGGGGCCACCGCGGTGAAGGCGGCGGCGGCCATCGGCTACCGGTCGGCGGGTACCGTCGAGTTCCTGCTCGACCAGGACGGCCATTTCTACTTCATGGAGATGAACACCCGGATCCAGGTCGAGCATCCGGTCACGGAGATGGTGACCGGCGTCGACCTGATCAAGGAGCAGGTCCGGGTGGCGGCCGGTGAGAAGCACTCGCTGCCGGACAGGGAGATGGTCCCGCTGAACGGGCACGCCATGGAGTGTCGGATCAACGCCGAGGACCCGGCCCGGAACTTCGCGCCGAGCCCCGGCCGGATCGAGATCTGGCACGCACCGGGCGGTCCCGGCGTGCGGGTCGACTCCCACGCCTACCAGGGCTACATGGTCCCGCCCCACTACGACTCGCTGCTCGCCAAGCTCATCGTCCACGGCGCGAACCGGCAGGAGTCGATCGTGCGCATGCGACTCGCTCTCGAGTCGTTCATTGTCGAGGGCATCAAGACCACGATCCCGTTCCTCCTGGAGCTGCTGGACGACCCGGACGTGGTGGCCGGCGACATCGACACCCGCTTCCTCGAGCGGAGACAGGCGCGGGCGGATTCGTGAAGGCCGACGTATTCTTCACTCCGGCGGAGTTGCGGGGGGCGGAGGCCGCGGCGGCGATCGTCGTGATCGACGTGCTGCGCGCCACGAGCACGATCGTGGAGGCGCTGGGCAACGGCGCCCGGTCCATCTTCCCGGTGGCCACGGCCGAGGACGCGGCCGTCCTGGCCCAGTCCCTCGGTCGGGATGAGACCCTCCTCTGCGGCGAGCGCAACGGACTGCCGATCGAGGGGTTCGACCTGGGGAACGCGCCGGGCGAGTTCACCCCGGACCGGGTGGCGGACAGGGCGCTGGTCATGACCACGACCAACGGGACCCGGGCGTTCCTGACGGCGATGGAGCGGAGCGGTGGGGCGGATGGCGGGGCCGCGATCGTGGCGGCGTCGTTCCTCAACCTGAGCGCGGTCGTGGATCGACTGGGTGGGGTCGACGGGCCGGTCGCCCTGGTGTGCGCCGGCCGGGAGGGCCGGTTCGCCCTCGAGGACGCCCACTGCGCCGGCGCGATCCTGCGGGGGCTCGAGGCCGGCGGCGCGACATTCGAGGCGAACGACGCGGCCGTGGCCGTCCGGCGGCTCGCGAACGGGAGCGGGGATATCGTCGACACGCTCGGGGCGACGGCCGCGGGCCGACACCTGGCGGAGATCGGCCGGGCGGAGGACCTCACGTTCTGCGGGCAGGTCGATCACAGCGACCGGGTGCCCGAGCTCAGGGAGCGGAAGATCACGGTGGTCTAGCATGGCCCGGAAGAAGAAGACCCGGAACGCGTCGTCGAAGAAGAACGGCGGTCTGCTGACGGAGCGCCAGCGCCGGGACCTCCTCGGGCTCACGCTCGCGCTCCTCGCCGTCTTCATCGCGCTGAGCCTCGTTCCTGCTTCGGTCCTGGCCGAGGACGATGCCGGTGCCAACCTCCTCGGTGTGGTGGGCGTGGTGTTCCTCCACGGGGGCCGGGCGTTCCTCGGCGCGGGTATCTACCTCGTCCCGTTCCTCCCGGCGCTCGGGGCCGCGGCCGCCTTCGGGTTCAAGCCCGGGTTGATGCTCCGCTGGCTCGCGCTGGTGCTGATCCTCGCCTTCCTCGTCCCCGTGGGCGCCGGCATCGTGGTCGACCCTGGCCCCGGCCCGGTCGGGCCGCCGCCCACGCCCGTGGGCTGGTGGGGCGAGGCCCTGAGCGGCCCGCTGGTGGCCGGGCTCGGAGTGGTGGGCGCCGCGTTCCTGATCGCCTTCCTGGTCGTGGTCGCGTGCATCCTGACCATCGGGTGGAACCCCATCCGGAGCGCCGTGGGGGGCACGAGTCGGGGTGCCCGTGCCCTCGGGGGCGCGGTCAAGTCGGTCGATCGGTCGGGCGTGGTGGACCCGGTCGTGGGCCCGTTCCGGCGCCTGGTGGGCTCGATGCGACGTCCTCGCCGTGGGGGCTCGGCCGAGGAGCAGGGCGTGACCATCGCGGGTGAGGAGCCGGCCCGTGCCGGAGTCGGCGCGGGAGGGGAGCCGGAGCCGCGGCGGGCCCCTGGGCCCGGGGAGTCGGAGCCGACGGGGTCGCCGGAAACGGAGTTCTTCGACGGCCCCATGGACGCCGGGCCCGCGGGCTCCGCGCCGCCGGTGCCGCTGCTCCGGGAGAAGCCGAAGCGGGATGCCGCCCTCGCCGAGAAGGAGCTGGACCGCCTGGCGCAGGTGCTGGTGGACACGCTGGCCACGTTCAAGGTGGAGGGCGAGATCGTCGGCCGGACCACGGGGCCGGTGGTGACGCAGTACGAGTTCGCGCCGGCGCCGGGGATCAAGGTCAGCCGGGTCGAGGCGCTGGATGCGGACCTGGCGCTCGCGCTGAAGGCCCCGAGCGTGCGGATCGTGGCGCCGATCCCGGGTCGGGGCGCCGTGGGGGTCGAGGTGCCGAACCCGGAGCCGGAGGTGGTCTACCTCCGGGAGATCGTGGAGGCGGTGGAGTTCCGGGAGCATCGCGGCCAGCTGCCGCTGGCCCTGGGCAAGGACCTCGAGGGTCGGCCCTTCGTCCTGGACCTCGCCAAGATGCCGCATCTCCTGATCGCGGGCGCGACCGGGTCCGGGAAGTCGGTGTGCATCAACACGATCATCACCAGCCTGATCTACCGCCACTCGCCCGAGACGCTGCGGCTGCTGATGATCGACCCGAAGATGGTCGAGCTCAGCATGTACGGCGACCTGCCGCACCTCCGGCACCCGGTGGTCACCGATCCCGAGGACGCCGCACTCGTGCTCCGCTGGGCCGTCTACGAGATGGAACGGCGCTACGAGCTGCTGTCGCAGAACAACGTCCGCTCCGTGGCCGAGTTCAACCAGCGGGTGGAGGAGGGCAAGACGCTGCGGCGGGTCGAGCCGGACGGCCCGGAGGGCGACCCGGACCGCTGGATCTGGCAGGAAGGCCCGCTGCCGTATGTGGTGGTCATCGTCGATGAGCTGGCCGACCTCATGATGACCGTCCAGTCGGAGGTCGAGCGGCCCCTCGCCCAGCTCGCCCAGAAGGCACGGGCCATCGGGGTCCACCTCATCGTGGCCACCCAGCGACCCAGCGTGAATGTGGTCACCGGGCTGATCAAGGCGAACTTCCCCTGTCGGATCGGGTTCCGGGTCAGCTCGAAGGTCGACTCCCGGACCATCCTCGACCAGAACGGCGCCGACGCGCTGCTCGGCAACGGCGACATGCTGATCCTGCCGCCCGGCACGTCCGACCCCGTCCGGGTCCAGGGCGCGTTCGTCTCCACCAAGGAGACCGAGCGTCTGATGCGCTGGTACCGGGAGCAGGAGGCCGGCGAGGAGGAGGAGCGGGACATCCTCGAGGTCGTCCGGGAGAAGGACCAGGAGGCCGCCGACGACGTGGTCGAGGAAGTGCTCGAGGAGTGGGACGAGCTCTTCCGCCAGGCCGCCGAGGTCTGCATCCAGCAGGAGCAGGGGTCGACATCGCTGCTCCAGCGGCGCCTGCGGATCGGCTACGGCCGGGCCGCCCGCATCGTCGACCAGCTCGAGCACGCCGGGATCCTGGGGCCGCCGGACGGATCGAAGCCACGGGAGGTGCTGATCGGGCTGGACGGGCTCGACCTGATCATCGCGGGGCACACCGAGGGGCCGGACACGCTCCGGGAGGACCAGGAGGCGGAAGAACACGAGGCCGGGTAGCCCGCGCAGCGGCCCGCGCGCTCGCGGGTCGACCGCCGCGTACCCGGCGAGCGCTTCCGGATCGCTTCGGGGCTGTCTCACGTCTCCCAGGAACGACGTGCCGGGGGGCAGGGTACGCACCGGTGCACCCGAACGGAGCGACATGAACGCACGCACCCTCATCACGCCCAGCATCGGCGCGCTACTCCTGGCCGGGAGCGCGCTCCTCTCCGGCTGCGATGGCGACCCACCGGCCTCGTCCGTGGGCAACGCCGGTCGGGTGGCGACCCCGGCGGAGTCGCTCTCGGCGGCACCGGAAACCGGTGCGCAGGTCCGACCCGGGTCCTCGATCGCCGCGCTACGGGAGCCCGGAGCCGGGTCGGAGATGGGGTCCAGTGCGGAAGCAAGGC
>CAYMLW010000091.1:0-13013 GCA_964391035.1 uncultured Gemmatimonadaceae bacterium | reverse complement strand
GACCAGACGTTGGACGCGTAGTCCCGCTCGGACATGTAGTAGACCCGCCCGTCCAGCCAGACCGGCGCCATGTGCCGCTCGCCGTCCAGCTGCGGCGCCGTCCGCCGCTCCCAGTCCGACGTCGAGACCACCGCCGCCGGCTGCGCCTGCCCGCCCCGGTAGTTCCGCCACTCCGGGTCCCAGTAGCCGATCTCCTGGTAGGCGACCCAGCGGCCGTCCCCGCTCATCTCGCCCTCGTACGCCTGCGGCAGCGCCAGCGGCGTCGGGAGCCCGCCCTCGGGCGACACGGTCCAGAACCGCCAGAGCCGCGTCGGCGCGCCGTCCCGGCTCGAGCGGAACAGGACGCGGCCGTCCGGCGTCCAGCCCTGGGCCACGTCGTCGCCCGGGTGCCACGTCAGCCGCACCGGCTGTCCGCCGTCCGCCGCCACGACGTAGACGTCCTCGCCGCCGCCGTACTCGCCGGTGAACGCGATCCAGCGGCCGTCCGGCGAGAAGTGCGGGTCGGTCTCGGCGCCCGGCCCGCTGGTCAGCCGGCGGGCCCGGCGGCCGTCGCGCCCGGCCGTCCAGATGTCGTTGGCGTGGACGAAGACGATCTGCCTGGCGCTCACGTCCGGCTGGCGGAGGAACCGGGTGCCCGGGTCGACCTGGGAGGCCGCGGCGTCGGTGCCGGTGCCGGTGCCGGTGCCGGTGCCGGGAACGGGAACGGGAACGGGAACGGGAACGGGCTGAGCCGAAGTCGCCCCCGCCGCGAGCAGCGCGGCGACGGCCATGGGAGCGAAGGCAAGAACGGTGGATGCCCTGTTGATCGGGGACATTGCGCGACTCCGAGGTCTGAATGCGTATCCGGGTGGAGGCTGCGTCAGACTACGGGGCCGGACGAGCCGAGTCCAGCGCCGGGGCTCCCAGCCAGGCCGTGCGGCCCGGTCTCGAGCTACCGGAGCACCCCTCGGCTCTTCATCGCCCTGGCATACAGGTACAGGAGGAGCGCGACGACGAAGATCAGTGCGCTGAAAGCCAGGGGGCCGACCCCGCCCATCACCTCGAGGCCATTGGACAGGACGAAATTGTGGATCGTCGTGACCACCATGGCGAGGAACGAGACCCCCAGGACCGGCGCGGCCAGCTTCTTCCTGAGCAGCAGCAGGATCGCGCCGAGCACGCCGCCCCACACCGCGATGGCCCAGAAGGCCACGACCCATGCCGGGAACCCGTAGAAGTACTCGAGCTGTGCGGGGGTGAACTGGCTCATGTAGCCCTCGTTCCGGGTCTGGGTCATGAAATAGTCGAAGGCACCCATGCCGTTCCACAGGACGGCGAGGACCCCGACCACCCACAGGTGCCAGGGAGTCCGACCCCTCGGTGCAGCTGGCTCAATCCCCATGATTCGCTCCGATCTCAGGTGTTCGTCGGGAACGTTCGATACGGCGGGCGCGCCCGCTGACCACGACGTGGGAGGTCGTGGTCCGGCGGGGTCTGATCCGCGAAGGTACCGCGGGCCCGCGAACGAAGTCAATCGTCCCGGCAGGCCGCGTGGACGCCGGCTGTGGAACATGATGCGCCGGGGACAGTAGACAACGGATAGTCACTCTCTCGCGTCATTGCGCGGGGCCGGACGAGCGCTGCCGGAACCGGAAGACCCGTTCTGATTACTGTCCAAGGAGCGAACCGACGTGCCAGGCCGCCGAACTTTTCTGCTGACCTCGTTGCTGGCCCTGATCGCGGCAGGAGCCGTCGCTCAGGAGGGCACCGTGCCCCGGACCGACACCGCGGTATACGAAGTCGAAGGTGTGACCGTACAGGCTCACCGGCCGGTGATTACCGTGGGCGGGGCCAGCGCCCTGGATGTGACCGTCGACTCGCTGGTGCTCCCGGTCGCGGCGACCACCGAAGAGCTCCTCCGTGAGATCCCGGCGCTCCACGTCCGCACCAACTCCCGGGGCCAGGCCGAGATCTCCGTCCGGGGGTCCGAGTCGCGCCAGGTGGCGGTGCTCCTGGACGGCGTGCCCCTGACTCTGGGGTGGGACGCCCGGACCGATGTGTCGGTCCTCCCGGGCACGGCCATCGATGACGTCCAGTTCGTTCGGGGCCTCTCGAGCATCCTCCATGGCCCCAACGTCCTGGGCGGGGTGGTGGAGCTGAGCCTGGCACGGGTGGGCGACCTGCCGCGGGACAGCCGCGCCTCCGCGTCGGCGGGCATCGACCATCTGGGCGGGTACGGCGTGACAGCCACGACCAGCCGGCCGTTCGAGACGGACGGGGGTCGGGGCCTGTTCCGGGTCGGCGCCGGCTACCGGGACACGCCCGGGATGCCGCTGGCCGGCGGCGTCGTCGAGCCACTGCCGGCGGACAATGAACACCTCAGGCTCAACACCGATCTGGAGAACCTCGACGGCTTCGTGGCGCTCCGCTACGTGGCGGATGGCGGGGCCTGGGGCAGCTTCTCGGCGGTGGCGAACCGGGGCGAGCGGGGAATCGCCGCGGAGCTCGGCGTGGACGACCCCCGCTTCTGGCGCTATCCCACGGTGTCCCGGACCATCCTGGCCGTATCCGGCGGAACCGGCTTCCGGGACACGCCGCTCGGGCGTGGCGACATCGAGGCCAGCATCGGTGTGGACCTGGGACAGACCGACATCCGTTCCTACGCCAGCCGCGCCTACGACGATATCGTCGGGACGGAGAACGGCGATGACCGGACCGTCACGGTCCGCCTCCTCGCCGACCATACGCTGGGGAGCCGCGCCGACCTGCGCTCCTCGGCCACCTTCGCCGATATCTCTCACGACGAGGTGGTGGACGGCGATGCGGCCTCGTACCGGCAGCAGCTATTCAGCCTCGGAGCAGAAACGGTCTGGCACCTGGTGGAGGACCCGGACGGCGGGTTCCGGAACCTGCGGCTCAGCCTCGGCGGCGCGTACGACCGTGCAGCCACGCCCCGGACCGGCGGACTCGAGTCGCTGGGTACCCTCCACGACTGGGGCCTCCGGGTCGGGCTCTCGGCCGTCGCCAACGGAGGCAGCACCGTGCTGCACGCCAGCATGAGCCGACGGGGGCGGTTCCCCTCGCTCCGGGAGACCTATTCGGAGGCCCTCAACCGCTTCGTGCCGAATCCGGACCTGACGGCCGAGCATCTGGTGGCCGTCGAAGCCGGCGTGACCACGCGGCTCGGGCAGGGCGAACTGCAGGTCGTGGGCTTCCACCACGACCTCGCCGACGCGATCCGGCGGATCACGCTGGAGCACGGACGACGTCAGCGCATCAATTCCGACGAGCTCACCAGCTCCGGGATCGAGGTCCTGCTCGCCCAGTCCTTCGGACGCCTGGATATCGGCGGGGACCTGACACTCCAGGCCGTGGAGCTGACCGACCCGGGGTCCGCCGCCTCGTCCGAGCCCGAGAACCTGCCCGAGCAGGTCGCCCGCCTCTGGGGACGGTACGCACTGCCGGCGGACGCCTGGATCCGGGCCGAGGCCGAGTACACGGGCTCCCAGTTCTGCCAGGACCCGGATACCGGTGAGGACGTGGAGCTGGACGCCGGGACCTGGCTCAACGCAGCCCTCGGCAAGGTCTGGCGCATCCTCGGCGACGGGCGCCACATCGAGACCTCGGTGGCCGGCGCCAACCTGGCCGACACGAGCCTGTACGACCAGTGCGGGCTGCCCCGGGCCGGGCGCCTCGTACGGTTCCAGGTGCGGGTGTTCTGAGTCGCCCGGGGCGCCACGCTTGCGACTCGATCCCCTCGATCCCCTCGATCCCCTCGATCCCCTCCGACGCGGCCGCCTCCGGGACGCCCGTTCCCCGTAGGGCCGTATCCGTTGCACAGCGGATCGGCACCGACAGCGCGGCGCGGCGCGGCGGCTTGAACGGTTCAGCGATGACTGATACGTTTTCGCGGATGACCGAACCTGCGCGCACGACTCGACCCGGCTCACTCCCGATCGTGCCCGGCCCTCCCCGGGGCGGCGGCGGCTCCCGTTCGGGGTCGGCGGCTGAAGTCGATCCGGGTCGGGTGGCGCCGCCGGCCGGGACCGTCCCACGGCCGGCCGAGGCGCCGGGCCGGCGCGGTCGTCGGGATCCCGGGATATCGGCCCCGGTCTCCGGGTGCCGCTATGCGGTGGAGGGGCTGTGCTGCGCGACGGAGGCGCGTCAGATCGAGACGAAGCTGGGGGCGCATCCGGGGGTGGTGACGCTGCGGATCGATCCGGTCCAGCACACGGTGGACGTGGCGGGCCCGATTGCGTCGGCGGAGGTGGAGCGAGCGATCGCGTCGCTGGGGATGAAGGCGAGGCGATTGGACGCGCCGGCGGAGGAGGCGTCGTGGTGGGAGCGGCGCGGTCGTCTGGTGCTCGCGGTGGTGTCGGGCGTGCTGTGGCTCGGGTCGTTGGTGGCGACGTGGGTCGGCGGGAGGGCGAGTCCGGAGGCGGCCGGGGCGGTGCTGGCGGTGGGTGCCGTCGTCGCGGGTGGCTGGTACGTCTTCCCCCGGGGTTGGCGGGCGGCGCTGAACCGGGCGCTGGACATGAACTTCCTCATGTCGGTGGCGGCCCTCGGGGCTCTGGCGATCGGGGAGTGGGCGGAAGCGGCGTCGGTGATGTTCCTGTTCGCGGTGGCGCAGCTCCTGGAGTCGGCGTCGATGGAGCGGGCGCGGAACGCGATCCGTTCGTTGATGGAGCTGACGCCGGCGCAGGCCACGGTGATCCGGGGCGGTCGGGAGGTGCGGGTCGCCGCGGAGTCGGTGGAGGTCGGGGAGACCGTGGTCGTCCGGCCGGGTGAGAAGGTCGCGGTGGACGGCGAGGTGGTCGGGGGCCGGTCGGCGGTGGACGAGGCGTCGATCACGGGCGAGTCGATGCCGGTGCCGAAGGACCCGGGTGACGGGGTCTACGCGGGTACGGTGAACGGCGAGGGGGCGCTGGAGGTCCGGTCGACGCGGCCGCACGCGGACACCACCCTCGCGCGGATCATCCACGCGGTGGAGGAGGCGCAGGCGACGCGGGCGCCGAGCCAGCAGTTCGTGGATCGCTTCGCCCAGGTGTACACGCCGGCGGTGGTGGCCGTGGCCGTTCTGCTCGCGGTCGTGCCGCCGCTGCTCCTGGGCGCCGCCTGGGGCGAGTGGTTCTACCGGGCGCTGGCGCTCCTGGTGGTGGCCTGTCCGTGCGCGCTGGTCATCTCGACGCCGGTGACGGTGGTCAGCGCGCTCGCGGGCGCGGCCCGGCGCGGGATCCTGATCAAGGGCGGGCTGCACCTGGAGAGGGCGGGCCGGGCCAGGGTCGTCGCGCTGGACAAGACGGGGACGGTCACGGAGGGGCGTCCCGAGGTCACGTCGGTTCGGTCATTGAACGGCACGGATCCGCGGCGGGTCCTGGCGCTGGCCGCGGCCGTGGAGTCCCGGAGCGAGCACCCGCTGGCCGGGGCGATTCTCGAGCGGGCCCGGGCGGAGGGCGTGACGGTGCCCGGCGCGGGATGGACGCGGGTGCACCCGGGTCGCGGGGTGGAGGCGGTCGTAGAGGGACGGCGCGTGGTGGTCGGCAGCGAGCGGCTGTTCGAGGAGCGCGGGCTGGCCGACGCAGGCGCCACCGCCGCGGCCCGGCGGCTCGAGGACGAGGGCAGCACGGTCGTGCTGGTCGCCGCGGAGGGTGGGGCGGGCCCGGCCCCGGGCGCGCCGGCGCTCCGGTTCCTCGGCGCCATTGCCGTGGCGGATCGGGTGCGATCGGACGCCGACGCGAGCCTCGCGTCGATGCGGTCCGGGGGGATCGGCACCCTCGCCCTGCTGACCGGCGACAACCCGGCGACGGCCCGTGCCGTGGCCCGGCGATTGGGCGACCCGGCGCTGGTGGTCAGGGCGGGGCTGCTGCCTGCCGACAAGGTGGCGGTGGTCCGGGAGCTGGAGGCCGCCCATGGTCCCGTCCTCATGGTGGGCGACGGGATCAACGACGCCCCGGCCCTCGCCGCCGCCTCGGCGGGTGTGGCGATGGGCGCCGCAGGTACTGACGTGGCGCTCGAGACCGCCGATATTGCGCTGATGGCCGACGACCTCTCGAGGCTGCCCGAGCTCCTGGCCCTGGCCCGTAAGGCCGAGGGCATCATCCGGGGCAACATTGTCTTCGCGCTGCTCGTGAAGGCCGTGTTCGTGGTGCTGGCCGCGGGCGGCATCGCCACCCTCTGGATGGCGGTGCTGGCGGACATGGGTGCCAGTCTGCTGGTCATCGCGAACGGCATGCGGGCGCTCCGGCCGCCCGCCCCGATCTGACGACGACTCCATGACCACGACCTCCATCGCAGGTTTCCTCGCGACCCGGGCCAAGCTCTTCCGGGGCTTCTCCGACGAGTCACGGCTGTCGATCCTCGAGAGCCTGCGGGACGGCCCGCGAAACGTGAGTGACATCGTGGAGGAGACCGGGCTGGGCCAGTCCAATGTCTCGAACCACCTGGCCTGTCTCCTGGACTGTGGGCTGGTGACCCGGGAGCCCCGCGGCCGGTTCGTGTTCTACGGCCTGCGGGATGCCCGGGTGGCCGAGCTTCTCGAGATCGCCGACGACCTCCTCGATGACGTAGCGGTCGGCGTGGAGGCCTGCCGGAGGTACGGAGACCTCCGGGAGGGAGACGGAGCGGGGTGACAGACCCGCGGCTTCCGAGGGAGGGGCCGCCATGACACAGGGGGCAGACAGGACGGCCCGGGGCATCCGGGTCGCCGTCGTGGGCCTGGCGGTCAACGGGATGCTGGTGGTGGTGAAGATCACGGCCGGCCTGCTCGGCAACTCGTATGCGCTGGTCGCCGACGGCGTGGAGTCGAGCCTCGACCTGTTCTCGTCGGTGATCGTCTGGCGAGGCATGCGGGTGGCCGGCCGGCAGCCCGACGAGCGCCATCCGTTCGGCTACGGGAAGGCGGAGCCGATCGCGGCGGCGATGGTGGCCTTCATGCTCCTCGTGGCCGCCCTCGGGATCGCCATTCAGGCCGTGCGCGAGATCATCACGCCGCACCACGCCCCCGCGCCCTTCACCCTGGTCGTTCTCGTGGCCGTGATCGGCATCAAGGAGATCCTCTTCCGGCGGGTGCTCCGTGTCGGGGAAGAGCTCGAGAGTCCGGCCGTGACGGCCGACGCGTGGCACCATCGTTCCGATGCCATCACGTCGGCCGCGGCCTTCATCGGGATCTCGGTGGCGTTGATCGGTGGCAGCGCGTGGGCCCCGGCGGATGACGTGGCCGCGGTGGCCGCGTCCGGCATCATCGCGTTCAACGGGCTGCGGCTGCTCCGGTCGGCGTCGCGGGATCTGATGGACCAGGCCCCGGACCCCGCGGTGATCCAGCGGGTGGTCGAAGTGGCGGAATCCGTGCCGGGCGTCTGCCAGGTGGAGAAGGTCCTGGCCCGGAGCGTCGGGACCGGATACCGCGCCGTGCTCCATGTCCAGACCGACCCGGAGATGTCCCTGGCGGAGGCCCACGCCCTCGGCGGACACGTGCGGAGCACGATCGTCCGGGAGGTGGCGGTCATTCTGGATGTGGTCATCCATATGGAGCCGTACTGGGAGAGTCCATGAATCCTTTTCGGCCCGAACTGGCTCTATCCTCTCAGAAGGGGGGCGGTCGCCTCCCGCCACTGAAAGGAGAGATCGTCATGCGTACGCTTCTGAAGCAGAACGAAGGGACGGCCGACCGGGTGCTCCGGGTGGCCCTCGGCGCTACCCTCATCGCCCTCGTTTTCGTCGGTCCGCAGACGCCGCTGGGCTGGATCGGCGTCATCCCGCTGGCCACGGGCCTGCTGGGCACGTGCCCGATCTACAGCCTGCTGGGAGTCAGCACCTGCCCCACGAAGGCGTCCTGACCCCGACGGACGCGGAGCTGCTGCGGCGGAGCGCCGGAGGCGATCGACAGGCGTTCGACATCGTCGTCGAGCGGCACGCGCCCGCGGTGCTCCGCTTCCTCGGTCACATGGGCCTCGACTTCGATCAGGCCCAGGACGTGGCGCAGGAGACGCTGGTCGCGGCGTGGCGCCATGCCGGCACCTTCCAGTCGGAGGACGCCCGGGCCTGGATCCTGGCCATCGCGCGGAACGCCTCTCGCCGCCACTTCCGGCGCCGTGTGGGAGAGCCGAGGGACCCTCTGCCCCTCGACAGCCTGGCCGTGGAGGCTGGCTGGGGCGCCGCTCGGGACGACGACCTGCTCGGCCGGATCGCCGTCCGGGACGCCCTGGAACGAGCATTCGCACGGCTGACGCCCGGGGAGCGGGAGATCCTGAGTCTACGGGACATCGAGGGGTACGGAGGAGCGGAAGCGGCGGAGGTGCTCGGCATCTCGCTCGCCGCGCAGAAGAGCCGGCTGCACCGGGCGCGGCTCCGACTCATGACGGAGCTGAAAGGAGAGGACAGCGATGCGCGGTGAGCGACGGGTAGGGGGGCTGTGGTGCGGACAGGTGCTGGAGCGACTGCCCGACCTGCTGGCGGACGAGCTGGGCCGGGAAGAGCTGGCGGCCGTGCGGGCGCATCTCGGGGGCTGTGATGCCTGTGAGCGCTTCGGCGGTGCGTATTCGGCGATGGTCGCGGCACTGCGGCGGGAGCTCGCGGAGGGCGGAACGCTGCCCGCCGGTTTCAAGGAGGCGCTCTCCGAGCGGCTGGGGGGCTCCTGATCGCGGGGATGGTGGCGGATCTACGGGAGCCGAGTCGGGCTCACGGGTCGAGGCGCGGTCCACCGCCCGGCTCGGACAGCCAGTGAAGCGCGCCGGGCGACAGGAACCGGAGGCGGCCGTCCCGGGACTCGACGAGGGCGTACCCGAGCACGTCGCGCCCGGCATCGTAATGGGACCCCCGTAGCTCGAGCAGGCTGACGAGGAGGGTGTCGCCTCGCAGCTCCAGCGCCTCGGAAGCCGGGCGAGCGGCGTAGTTTTCCCCGGTGGCATCGGGCGAGACGGCGAGGACGCGCACGTCGCCCGGCCGCAGCTCACCTTCGACGAGGAACCGCACGGTGTCGGCGGTAGCGCCGTCGGGGGTCAGCGGCCGGAGTGCGGGGTGGTAGGCGTCGGCTCCCAGAAGGTAGTCCTCGTAGAGGTTCAGCTCCGTCCCGCTCAGGACGAGCATGCGGGGGACCAGCAGGGCGCCGGGCTCCCAGTACCCGGGATTCACGGTCATGAGGTACCGGTACCGGGTGCCGAGGGCTGCCGTGATCCCGGGCGTGTAGTGGCCGTAGGGGAACGCGAACTCGAGGGTCGAGGGCGATACGCCGCCCCGCTCCCGGAGCCGATCGGCCGCCACTGTCAGGGCCCCGGCCACCTCGCTCCCGGCCTTCGGAAGGCTCAGGTGGTCGAACCCGTGCACGGCGACCCTGTGTCCGCCCCCGGCCAGGCGCTCCAGGTCCTCTCCCGTGAGGTACGCACCGGAGCCGTCCCCCACGCGTTCGGGGATCACGAAGAACACGCCCCGGAACCCGTGCTCCTCGAGCAGCGCCGCCGCCCGGAGGTGCTCCTTCCGCCCGTCATCGAAGGTCAGGATGACCTGTCGGGACCCGCCCGCTCCCGGAGCCCGTGCCTCCTCCGGGAAGACGGACTCGAACCCGTGCTCGGCCAGGAACCCCAGGAGCGCCTCGAGCCGGGCGAAGGTGTCGGTGAGCACGCCGTCCACGTCCTCCTCCCGCTCGACGAAATAGTGCCAGGCCAGGACCGGGACGCCTCCGAACGAGGTCGGCGACGTGCTCGCCGGCCCCCCGGTCGGCCGGGCCGAGCCTTCGGAGCTCCGGGTCGCCACCCGTCGCGGATGGAACCGGCTCCAGATCGCCGGGTCCTCGTCGCCATCGACCCACATGGAGACCCCGCGGAGCCCCAGACGGCGGGCGAGGCCCGACTTGGCCTCGAAGGCCCGGACATCGTTGTCGGTGACCAGCCATTCGAACACGCCCGTCCGTTCGAAGAAGCCGTGCGCCATGCCCTGGCGGGGATCCCACGTCAGCGTGACGCCGTGCCGGTCGAGGATCGAGCGGAGCTCCGTCCGGCGGATCGATCGGCTCCACGACCGGGCCCCGAGATGGTAGAGGTCCGGGTCCGCCACCGTGTACCAGTGGGAGGTGCCCATCCCCAGGCCGAGGACGAGCTTCCCGGCGGGCACGGCGTCGACGAAGTGGGCCAGGACGCGCTCGAGCCAGGGCAGACTCTGGGAGGGGCCGGGCGGCGTGCGCCGGGTGTGCTGGGCGTACGCCACCACGCGCACGAAGTCCGCCGCTTCGCCGAGGGCCCCCAGATCGTAGACGCCGCGCCAGTGCTCCCACAGCCAGCGGGAGTAGGCATCGTCCGGGGCGTCGGCCTCGCGATGGACCGCGGATACGCTGAGCCGGAAGCCCTCGTCGTGGAGCGCCGCCGCCGCCGCCCGGACGAACCGGGTCAGGCCGTCCCGATCGCGTACGTGGACCCCCTCGAGTTCGAGCTGGATGCCGTTCAGCCCGTGGGCACGACACAGCTCCAGGAACGTGGCAATGGCACGCCGTCTCACGTCCGCGTTCGTGAAGAGGTCGTGGGCCCAGTCCGGGCGGAAACGCCCTTGCTCCCGGTCGAGGTTCTTGACCTGGGCCATGACCGGCACGTCGTGGCGACGGGCCAGCTCGAGGACCCGCGGCTCGACGGCGCCCCGGACCCGGCCCTCACCGTCCACCACGAACCACTCGGGCACGACCAGGCTCGTCCGGGCGATGTGCTCGTGCAGGGCCTCGAAGGTGTCCGGGCGGTAGTTGTAGTGGAACTCGAGCGTCGGACGCTGCCCGGCGGACGGGGCGGCGAGCAGCAGGATCAGGACGGCGTTCCGGATGATCCTCGGGGTCATGCGCAGCAGCGTTCCGCGCTGGTCAGTGGCTCTCGACAATGTGCTCCGCCGTGCGGATCGCGAGGGCGGCGAGGGTGGTCTGCGGGTGCGTCGCCCCGCTGGTGGGGAAGAGGCTGCTGCCGGCGATGTAGAGGTTGTCGAGCTCGTGGCAGCGGCCGAAGCCGTCGCACACGCTAGCGGCCGGGTCGTGCCCCATGACGGTGGTACCCATGAGGTGCGCCGAGAAGGTGCCGCTGTCGCTCCACATCTCGGCGGGGTCCATGAGCGTCATGATCCGCCGGCCGAGCTCGTGGCCCCGGGCGATGCTGGCGCGCTCGAAGTCGCCCAGCCGCAGCTCGATGGCGGGCACGGGGTCCCCGTACAGGTCCGTCCGGCTCCCGCTCAGGTACACCCGGTTCTCCGGGTCGGGCAGCATCTCCCCCATGGCGATGATCTTGACGTTGGCGCCGTACTCTTCCCGGACCCGGTCCTTCAGCGCGCTGCCGTACAGCTCCGAGGAGCGGGCGATGTCGGCCGGGAGGGGGCCCTGGAGGTCCGCCGGGAAGAGGGCCAGGTTGCCGACACCCGGGAGCGAGGAGTGGTCGTAGGCGTCCCAGGAGATCGTGGTGCCGAAGCCGATCCGGTGGCCCCCGACCCGCCGGCGCAGCGTGGCCCGGACCCCGGAGTTGGTGTGCAGCATCAGGGTCCGGCCGACCCTGCCGGAGCCGTTGCCCAGCCCGTCCTCGTGTCCGTCCGTGGCCGACAGGAGGAGCAGGCGGGGCGTCTCGATCCCGCCCGCCGCCAGGACGAAGGCCCGGGCCTCGACCACCCGCGTCTCGCCCTCGGCGTCGACGTATTCGGCCACTCCCACGCGATGCCGCCCGGCCAGGCGCAGCCGTCGGACGTGGCTTCGCGACCGGATCTCCGCCCTCCCCGTCGCCTCGGCGCGACGGAGGTGCACCAGCGCCGTGTACTTCGCGCCCACCGGGCACATGGGCGAGCAGGTCGCGAAGCCGGGGCAGGGGGACTGGATGGCCATGGGGCTCGGGCCCAACCCGAACCCCGCCGCCTCGAAGGCCGGGAAGAAGAACTCCCGGTCGGCGTAGCTGTAGGCGTGCTGCCGGACGGGGAACGGCGCGGAGCGCGGGGGCGCCCCGGGCGCGTCGCCGCCCGCGATCCCCATCTCGACCTCCGCCCGGACCATGTACGGCTCGAGGGTGTCGTACGAGACCGGCCAGTCCCGGCCGATGCCGAACCGGCTCCGCATCTCGAAGTCGGCCGGCTGCAGCCGCGGCGCGTACGCATTCCACGTCAGCGTCGTCCCGCCGACCGCCTTGACCCGGCTGCGGTTCGGGCGCGGCAGGACGTCCGACCTCGACTCGACCGCGTCCCGGGCGTCGTCCTCCCAGGGCCACGGGTCGAGACGCAGGCGGACGAGCTCGTAGCGGTCCGGGTCCGTGTCGTCGTAGAGGGCCCCCGTCTCGAGGATCACCACGCTGCGACCCGCGCGGACCGCCTCGGCGGCGACGAGGGCGCCCGCCACGCCGGACCCGACGATGCAGAGATCAACCACGGGACGCCCCCGTCACTCGATTGCCTCCGGGAGCCGGTCCCGGCGGACGCGTGTACTGCAGCACACCACTCGGGGTGCCCGGAGCCGTCCGATAGCCGACGACTCGCCACCCGACCGCCGTCGCGTACACGCCCTCCAGCAGCTCCCGGGCGAGCTGGCGGAAGGCGCCATCCCGACCCGGCTCGTGGAGCCCCGCCACCAGCTCGCCGCGGGCGACGGCCGGCAGATCGCGGAAATCCCCCGTGTGCCCGGCGGTCCGGACAGCTCGCCGAAGCTCGGCGAGCCCGTCCCGGTATACGGGCAGACGCCCGCCCCGGGACGCCCGCCCCGCCGCCCACCACCGGATGGTCCCGTCCAGCTCCCTCCGTTGGCGGTCACTCTCCGGCGGGTGGAGAGACGCCGCGAGCGCCGAGAGCTCAGCGAGCTCCTCCCGGGTGAGGCTGTCGGGACTCCCTCGCCAGAGCGCGGGATCCAGCGTCGGGCTCCCGGTGAGCCAGGGCCCGAGAAGGGAAGCCGCGCCGGTCCCGGAGAGAACGCGGAGGAAACGTCTCCGGGTGACTCGAGGGCTCCTCCGAAGTGCCTGTACGTTCATGGAGCGTCCATTCGAAGACAGATCAACGGCGGGCCGGGTGCAGGTGGTCGGTGAATCGGCTCTCGGGCTGATTGCCAA
>CAYMLW010000090.1:0-13069 GCA_964391035.1 uncultured Gemmatimonadaceae bacterium | reverse complement strand
AGGTGGTGGCGGCGGCGGACGACCTGGCGGGTGCTCAGGAGGAGATCCGACGCGGTGTGGCGGCGGTGCGGGCGTTCCTGGCGCGGCACGGAGTGGACACGGCGCAGACGGAGCTGGGTGGTGTGGAGGTGACGGATCGTCTGGCGCAGATGTACGGTGACGCGGCGCATGCGGGTCCCCGGTATACGGTCCAGCAGCAGCTGCTGGTGCGGACGGAGGACGTGGGATCCGTGCACGGCGCGAGTCAGCGGGTGGGGGAGCTGATCGAAGGCGGGGTGGCCCTGCGGTCCGGGACGGGCTACGGCGCGGTGAAGCCGACGTACCTGTTCAAGGCGTTGAACGCGCTGAAGCCGGCGATGATCGCGGAGGCGACGGCGGGCGCGCGGGAGGCGGCGACCCGGTTCGCCGAGGATTCCGGTAGCCGGGTCCGTGGGATCCGTCGTGCGAATCAGGGCGTGTTCCAGATCCTGCCGAGGGACCCTGCGCCCGGGGTGAGCCAGGAGGACCAGCGCTACAAGACCGTGCGGGTGGTCTCGACGATCGACTACTACCTCCGGGACTGATGCTGTCGCGTATCCGAGCGAATGGGTCCTATCTTGATGCAGGCCGGCCGTTGGAATCCGGTCGAGCCAACGAGAGAGCGGACCCTTGGCACGGAGCGTCGAAGCGTGAGAGTACCGACGAAGGCGGTGGTGGTCGTGGTATGTGCGTCGGCCGTGGGGGGCTGCGGCGACAGCGGTCTCGACCAGTCCACGCTGCCGCCGGACCGGCGGGTGGCGGAGCAGTACGCGAGCGCGCTGGACGTGGAGCTCGGCGCGATGGATCGGCGTCCTATGGGGCTGTATGTCCAGGACATGGTGGTCGGGGAGGGCGCGCGGGCGGACTCGGGGGATGTCGTGACGGTGCATTACACGGGCTGGCTGCCGCAGGGCCTGGAGTTCGACAGCAGTCGGGACGGGAACCCGTTCGAAGTGGCGCTCGGCTACGGCCGTGTGATCCAGGGGTGGGACCAGGGTGTGGTGGGCATGCGGGTCGGGGGCCAGCGGCGGCTGGTGATCCCCCCGGGGATGGCATACGGCGAGGAGGGTCGGGGCCGGATCCCGGGCAACGCCACGCTGGTCTTCGACATCGAGCTGCTGGACGTGGTCAACCGCGTACCCGAGGGCGACTCGGCGCGGTCCGGGACGCACTGACCGAGTCTCGATGAGCGCCCCGGGGGGTGGAGACGCGCCGTTCTGGGAACGGGCCTACGCCGACCCGTCGGTGGATCCATTCGGCCCGGTCTCCGATGAGGTCGTCGCCCTGGCCCCCCGGCTCGGGCGTGGCGCGAGGGTTCTGGACCTGGGGTGTGGCGACGGGCGCAATGCGCTCTTCCTGGCCCAGGCCGGACTCGAGGTGGACGCGGTGGACACGTCGCTGACCGGCGTCCGGAAGCTGGCCAACCGGGCCGCGAAGGCCGGCGTGCCCATCCGCGCGTGGGTCCAGGACATCACGACGCTCGAGCTGCCCGGCGACTACCAGCTGGTCATTGCCCACGGCGTGCTCCACCTTCTCGATCGTCCCACCTGGTGGCGGGTCGTGCGGGCCATGCAGTCGTGGACCGTGCCGGGCGGCTGGAACGTCGTGGCGGTCTTCACCGATCGGCTGCCCACGCCTCCGGAACTGGCGCCCCACACGCGGGGGTTGTTCCGGGAAGGCGAGCTGAGGGACCTGTACGACCGCTGGCGTGTCGAGCTCTGGCACGCGTACACGCTGGAGGACGAGCACCCGGGGGGGATCCGCCATCAGCACGCCATCAACCAGATCGTGGCCCGGCGGCCGCTGGAGGGAGAATGGTGAGCGCCGTCGCGGAGCGCCCCGGGAATCGAAGAGCGAATGGCAGAGAATGATCGGATGGATGGACGAGCAGCCCGTGCAGCGGCGATGTTGGGGGTCTGCGCCGTGGCGGCGTGCGGAGGGGACGAGCCGTCGTCGCCGGGAGTGACGGTCCGGGACAGCGCGGGGATCGAGGTCGTCACGAACGTCCGGCCCGCGTGGGGCGGCGATGCGGGATGGACGGTGGGGGAGACGCCCCTGCTGCGCGTGGGCGTGGTGGACGGCGATCCCGCCTACCAGTTCTCCATGGTGGCCGGCGCGGTCCGGTTGGCCGGGGGCGGGGTGGTGGTGGCGGACGGCGGCTTCCAGGAGGTCCGCTTCTTCGATGCCGACGGCGCGCACGTCCGGAGCACCGGCGGGACGGGCAGCGGGCCGGGCGAGTTCACGGGGCTGGCCGGGCTCGGGCCCACGCCCGGTGGCGGGGTCTGGGCCTACGACTTCCCGCTGCGCAGGGTGACCGTGCTCGACGCCGCAGGCGACGTGGCGGGGCTGTCGCGGCTGCCCGCGGAGCCGCCCGCGCTGAACGCCGTGGGCATGCTGGCCGACGGGTCGCTGGTGCTGCGCCAGCTGTGGGGGGCGCGTGGGGTGGCCGGCGCCGCGACGACAGGGCTGCGGCGGGACCCCATCGCGTACGTCCGCTTCGGTCCCGCGGCGCTGGACACCCTGGCCCTGGTGCCGGGCCGGGCGGTGTACATCGGGGACGAGGGCGGGCGCGGCGTCATGATGACACCGATCTTCCCACACAACTCGGCCGGCGCCGTGCGGGGGGATCGGGTGGTGATCGGCTCCCAGGACCGGTTCGAGCTGGACGAGTACGGGTCCGACGGACAGCTTGCGCGGCGAGTGCGCCTGCCCGACGGCGAGCTCGAGGTCGGCCCCGGCGATGTCGCCGAGTACATCGACCGGTACGTCCAGGGCGTGGAGCCGGATCGGCGCCCGGGGATCCGGACGATGCTGGAAGGGCTGCCGGCGCCCGATTGGCTTCCCGCCTACGGGAGCGTGATGGCCGACCGGACGGGACACCTCTGGGTGGCCGAGTGGACGGTCTTCAGCGAGACGCCCCGTCGCTGGACGGTGCTGGACCCGACGGGCCGCTGGCTCGGGGCCGTGGAGGTACCCGAGGGCTTCGCGCCGCTGGACATCGGCGCGGACTGGATCGTGGGGGTCGAGGAGGACGCCATGGACGTGGAGTACGTCGTGGTCTATCCGCTGACACGAGGCGGGAGAGAGGACGGATGAGGCGGGTGCGTTTGAGGGCCCTGGTCCTTGCCGGGACGACCGTGCTGGCGGGATGCGGCTTGCCGGAGGAGGAGTCGGTGCCGCACGCGCCCCTGGTCGCGTTCGATACGGCGACGGCCACGATCGTGACCGACACCGGCGCGATCCCGCTCACGGTCGAGGTGGCGGACACGGAAGAGCGGAAGAGGTACGGCCTGATGGAGCGGGAGACGCTCCCGGAACGGCACGGCATGGTGTTCACCTACGACACGATCCAGGACGCCGACAATCCCTTCTGGATGTACCGGACGCTGCTCCCGCTCGATATCGCCTTCCTGGACGAGGCGGGACGGATCGTGGCGATCCGGACCATGGCGCCGTGCCGGAGTCCGAACCCCCAGCTCTGTCACCGGTATGCCCCGGGCGTCCCCTACGCGGCCGCCCTCGAAGTGGGTGAGGGCCTGCTGGAGGAATGGGGCGTGGAACTGGGCGACCGGGTCGAGCTCTCGACGTCGTCGGACTGAACCCTGGCCCCGTCCGGCGGTATCAATGGACGGACCACGAGCCAGGGGGGGACGATGACGAACCGGGAGAAGGTGCGGAAGAGCGAGGAAGAGTGGCGGCGGGAGCTGTCGCCCGAGAGGTACCGGATCCTGCGGGAGGCGGGGACCGAGCGGGCATTCACCGGCGACCTGTGGGATACCAAGGACCCGGGCCTCTACCGCTGCGGGGCGTGCGGCGAGCCGCTCTTCAGCTCGGAGACCAAGTACGACTCGGGGTCGGGCTGGCCGAGCTTCTACGAGCCGGTGGACCCGGAGGCCGTGGACGCCCGGGAGGACCGCGGCCTCGGCATGCGGCGAACCGAGGTCCTGTGCGCCCGCTGCGACTCCCACCTCGGCCACGTCTTCACCGACGGTCCCCGACCCACCGGACTGCGGTACTGCATCAATTCAGCTTCCCTGGAGTTCGACCCGGAATCGTGAGCGTCCCGGACGGGGGCGACGCGTCGCTGGACCTGCCCTCGCTCCCCGTCCTCGACCGGGAGCTCGGGCCCCTCGCGTTCCCGCCCCTCTCCGGCGGCGCCCCGGCCCCCGTCGTGGTCGGCGGGTCGGCCCGGGTCATGGCCGGGCCGGCGGGGCTGGCGATGGAGGCCGATGGAGGCGTCATCGTCGACCGGCTCCGCCTCGATGGCGCCACGCCCGGCCTCCCGCGGACCACGCCCCTCGGGATCGAGCGGAAGCTCGCGTCGGAACACGGCACCGTCACGGAACGGGTCGTGGTCCCGTTCACCGGCCCCGTGGGCTTGTTCGAGTGGACCCTCGACCGCCCGGCCCCGGTCCGTCTGGAGTGGTGGGTGGCCGTGGGCGAGAACGGCGGCGAGGCCGCGGAGTACGCCGATGGAGCCGGTCCCTTGCGCTGGCGTGTGGCCGATCGCGCCGTCGTGGTGGCCCGCGGCGACCGGCGGGCGCTCTTCGTCGCGTCGGAGCCCGGCTCGTTCGGGGTCTCGCCCCGCGAAGGCGGTCTGGAGGTCCGGTACTCGGCCGGGCCCGTCGGGCGGGTGCTCCTCGCCGTCGCCGGCACGCTGGTGGGTGAGGAGTGGCGCGCGGTCCGGGTGCTGGGACGGGCCGGCATGGTCGTCCGCGGACGGGAGTCTCGTGTCCGGCGAGTCCTGGAAGAGCGGCTGGCGCTGGAGGCGTCCGACCCGGCCCCCGGACGGGCGCTGGCGTGGGCGATCCTGGCGCTGGCGCCCCGTGAGTCCGTCGCCGTTCCGGCGGGGTGGACGGAGGCGGCGCTGGCCGAGGCAATGTTGGCGAGCGGGGACGCCGGTCCGGCCCGGCGCCTGATCCGGGAGGCGCTGGGCGACGGACCCGCGGGTGCCCCGGTCCTGGCCGTGGTGGCCCGGTACCTGGCCTGGACGGGGGACCGATCGACGGTGGCCGCGGTGTGGGACCGGGTGCTCGAATCCGCCGAGGACCTCGCGGGGGGCCCGGGGCTGAGCCGGGTGGCGGAGGATATCGGCGCGGCCGCACCGGCCGTCGGCGGCGCCGCGCCGGAGGAGATCGGAACGGCGGCGCTGCTCGAGCATCTGCGGGGGAGCACGGGTCCCGCCGGGGAGGCCGCCGCCCGGGTGCTGCTCCTCACGGCCCTCCTCGGTGTGGTGCCTGACGCACCTCGAGGCCGGCTCACGCTTCGCCCCAGGATCCCGGACGAGTGGAGCGGATTCAGGGTGCGGAACCTGCGCGTCGGCGGGTGCGCCGTCGAGATGAGCTGTGACGGGGACGACGGCGTCGTGCGGTACGCGCTCCGCCAGACCCGGGGCGCACCACCGCTCCAGGTGGTCTTCGAGCCGATCGTGCCGGCCCGGGTGCGGGCAGCCCGGGTCGACGGGGTGCCGGCGGAGCTGGCCGTGGCGAGGGAAGGACGGTCGTGGCAGGCCCCCGTCCAGCTCGTCCTGGACACGGATCGCACCGTCGAGTTGGAGTTGGCGCCGGATGAACGTTAGGTTGCCGCGATCGAGGACCGAAGACGACGAGGACGCAGATGAAGATGTGGTGGCTGGCAGCGGCCATGATGGCCTTCCTTGTGCCGGGGGCCGCGGCGGCACAGGCGGCCGCGGGACTGAGAGCCGGCGCACGAACCTCGCAGCTCGAGACGAGCGGCGAGAGCGGCTCCCTGAGCTCGTTCATTGTCGCCGCGTACTTCGGTATCGGGATCTCCAATCGGCTCGCGCTCCAGATCGAAGGGATCTACGGCAGCCGCGGAGCGGACGCCCTGCGGGTGGGCCAGGGCGTGCTGGCCGACACGGCCGGGCCCGCACGGGTCGAGATGAGCTACACCGATATCCCGATCCTCCTGCGGACCGCGTTCCCCGCCGGCCGATTCCTGCCCAGCTTCTACGTCGGTCCCTACGTGGGCATCCTGATGGGCTGCGACCTGACGCCGGAAGGGGAGTCGCCCCGGGACTGCGACACCGCCGACGTCGCCCAGCGATTCAGGCCGCGAGCCACGGACTTCGGCCTCACCATGGGCGGATCTCTCGACTACCTGCTCGGAGAGACCACCGTGTTCATTGACGCCCGGTACTCCCTCGGGCTCCTCTCCATACAGACCGGCGACGACGCCTTCGACGCCCGACACACCGGCTTGTCGATCAGCGGCGGCTTCGCGTTCCCCCTGGGTAGCTGACCCGCCGGGCCGCCTCGATCACGGACATAGACGGAGGGGCCGCCCGGTTGCCCGGGCGGCCCCTCCGTCTTCCCGTGCGTGCGTCGCCTAGGAGTGCTCCAGCCAGCCGCCTTCGGCCAGAAGCTCCTTGACCTTGGCCGGGCGCTCGCTGAGCGAGGTCCGTACAATCGAACGTGCGTAGCTGATGCGGTCGGGTTCCGGCAGCTGATCCACCACCGAGATCGGCGCACCGTACCGGAGGAGCAGCCGCTTGGCGTCCTTGGCCACTTCGTCCATCGGTCCCCCTGAAGAGAAACGTACGGAAAGTAACGATATAAGATAGCGAGACCCGGTATCGGTATCAACCGCACCCCGCCGAACAGGCGTCCCGCCGTCCATGCCGGTGCTCGTCGGGCCGGCTCGGGCCGCGGCGGCGGTCGGGCCCACGAGGGGAGCACGAATGATGCAGCCCCGGAGACGACGACGTGGTCGCGGGGTCGGCGGGCCGGTGCTGGCGGTGCGCTGGATGGCCCGTAGGTTTGGCGGGGTGAAGGCACAGCGAACCGGATGGAGAGGACGAATGGGCGCAGGACGAATGGCGGTCGTGTTGGCGCTGGTGTTGGCGGGGTGCGCATCGCGGGGCGACGTACCCGCGCGGCCGGTACCGGAGGCCGAGGTCCGAAGCGGGTCCGGGCCGGCGGTGTCGGTGGCTCGTCCGATCCCGGCCCCGGTGGTGCCGTCCCGCGGGTTCCAGCGCGCGATCCAGGCCGGGACCCGTACGTCGACGGGTGAGCCGGGCGATCGCTACTGGCAGCAGTGGGTGGACTACGACATCGACGCGCGGGTGGACGAGTCGGCGAAGACGCTGAGGGGGTCGGAGCGGATCACGTACCACAACCGGTCGCCGTATCGGCTGTCGGGTCTCGTATTCAACATTCTCCAGAATTACCACGCCCCCGGTGTCGAGCGGAAGCGTTCGGCGCCTGTGACGGGCGGCGCGACGATCGATCGGGTGAGCTTCGAGGGCACCGAGATCGAGGGTGGCGTGGGGCAGAACCGGCCCGGGTGGTCCGTCGAGGGCACGCTGATGTACGTGACCCTGCCCCGTCCGGTGGTGCCGAACGGCATCGTGGAGCTGGAGGTGGAGTGGACGTTCCCGATCCCGGAGCGGGGGGCGAGTGCGCGGATGGGGCATACGGGCGACGAGCTGCTCTACCTGGCCTACTGGTTCCCGCAGGTTGCCGTCTTCGACGACGTCATCGGGTGGCACGCCGACCCGTTCCGCGGCAATGCCGAGTTCTATTCGGACTTCGGTTCCTACCGAGTGACGATCGACGCGCCGGAGGGCTGGCTTGTGATGAGCACGGGCACGCTGGAGAACCCGGACGACGTGCTGGCGCCGGACGTGGCGGAACGACTGTGGCGGGCGGAGTCGAGTGACACGGTGGTCCACGTGGTCGCCCACGAGGTGGACGGCTCGGCGACCGCGGACTCCCCGACCGGCCGGCTCCAGTGGGAGTTCGCGGCCGACAGCGTGCGGGACGTGGCGTTCGCGGTCATGCGCAACCATGCCTGGGATGCGGCCCGGGCGGAGGTCGGCGACCGGAACGGGGACGGGCGCGCAGAATACGCCCGCGTCGACGCGTTCTGGCGGGCCTCGGCGAGCCGCTACGACGATGCCTGGCGCTACGCCCAGCACTCCGTCGAGTTCCTGTCGGAGTTCACGGGGCTGGCATACCCGTGGCCTCACATGTCGGTGTTCGAGGGGGCGGGCATCATTGGCGGCGGGATGGAGTACCCGATGATGACGCTCGTTGGCAGCTACGAGACCCGGAGTGACACGGCGTTGTACGGCGTGATCGCCCACGAGATCGCGCACATGTGGGTGCCAATGACGCTGAACAGCAACGAGCGACGCTACGCCTGGCTCGACGAGGGCACGACATCGTTCAACGACAACGCGGCGAGCGCGGCTTTCTACCCGGAGCGGGACGCGTGGTCCGGCAGCCGGGACGGCTACCTCCAGGCCGTGATGGGAGGCTGGGACGCCCCGATCATGCGCTGGTCGGACATGCATCGCAGCGGCGACGCGTACAGCATTGCGAGTTACAGCAAGCCGGCCGAGGTGCTGCGGACGCTCCGGCATCTCCTGGGGGAAGAGACCTTCATGGAGGCCTACCACGCCTTCTACGACCGCTGGGCCTTCAGGCACCCGTACCCCTGGGATCTGTTCAACACCTTCGAGGACGTGGCCGGACGCGAGCTCGACTGGTTCTGGCGGGCGTGGTACCACGAGAGCAGCCAGGAGGGTGAGTGGTACCTGGATCGTGCGGTGAGCGCAGTGGAGCGGCTGCCCGGTGGTGAGACCCGGATCACGATCGCCGATGAGGGCTGGATCCCGATGCCGGTTCCACTCCGGATCACCCGGGCGGACGGCGAGGTCCTCGAGCGGACGATCCCGGTCGATCGGTGGCTGACGGGCGCCGACCGGGCCACAATGGTCGTGCCGGAGGGATCGCCGGTGCAGAAAGTGGTGATCGACCCCGACGCGCTCTACCCGGAGCTGGACCGGTCGAACGACGTCTGGCAGAGATAGCCGGGGATCGGGCGGATGACCCCCCGGAAGCGGTGGATGCTCCAGCCCATGTCGTGGCGACGCGGCGGGCTGGCCGCGCTGGTCGTGTTGATCCTGGTCGCGGGTATCGCGCTGATGCTGGACGCGGATGCCGGTGCCGAGTTCGGGGCGATCGTCGAGGAGCCCGTGCTCGGGCACGCGACGCCCGGCCTAGCACTCCGCGTGCTCCACGGCGGCTACACCCTGGGCGACGTGGCCCAGGGATACGTGTTCCTGAACGATCGATGACATGGCGACGATGAAGCTGCGGGTGGTCGGCCTCGAATCGAGCGACGAGGAACGGCTGGAGGAGGTCCTGCGATCGCTGGATGGCGTGTTCGGGGCCGTGGTGAGCGCCCACGAGGAGTGCGTCGAGGTCGACCTCGAAGACGACGAGATCGACTACGACCGCATCCTGGGCCGGCTGGAGGCGGAAGGCTACGACGCCCGACTCCGGGGCTGAGCCTCCCGGTCAGCGGGCCCGGGTCAGCCACCCCGGCCTCAGTACTCCATCCCCCAGCGCGGTCCCACGCCCACCCGGCGGCGGCCGTCGCGACGCCCATGCGGCGGTCGGACCCGGTCACCCGTCCTCGGACGCTGCCTGGTACCCGGCGTCGGCCACGGCGGTGGTCAGCTCCCGGGGGCTCGTCCGGGCGTCGTCGTAGTCCACGACCGCCGTCCCGCCGTCCAGGTCGACCCGGGCCGACCGCACTCCCTGCACGTCCTCCAGCGCATTCTTCACCGCCATCGTGCAGTGGTTGCAGGTCATGCCCGTCACGTTCAGCTTCGTTCTCGTCATCTTCCTCTCCGTTCTGGTTTTCCGAAACTACGAAGTCGCACCCGCCCGCCTGAGCCGCAGCGAGTTCGACACCACGCTCACCGAGCTGAAGGCCATTGCGGCGCTGCCGATGACCGGGCTCAGCAGGATCCCCCACACCGGGTACAGAACCCCGGCCGCTATGGGGATCCCGATGATATTGTAGAAGAACGCCCAGAACAGGTTCTGCCTGATCACCCGCAGCGTCCGGCGCGACAGCCGGATCGCTTCCGGTACGCCGGCCAGGTCCCCGCCCACGAGCGTGATGTCCGAGGCCTCCAGTGCCACATCCGTGCCCGTGCCGATGGCAATGCCCACATCGGCCCGGGCCAGGGCGGGTGCGTCGTTCAGGCCGTCGCCCACCATGCCGACCCGGCGGCCCTCGGCCTGGAGCCGCTCGATCTCCTCGACCTTGCCCTTCGGCAGGACCTCGGCGACGACCCGGTCCACGCCGACCTGGCGCGCGATGGCCTCCGCGGTGGCCCGCGTGTCGCCGGTGAGCATGACGATGTCGAGCCCCTGCGACTTCAGCTCCGCCACGGCCCGGGCGCTCGACGGCTTCACCGGGTCCGCGATCCCGATCACGCCCAGGACCCGGCCGTCGCTGCCCACGAAGACCGGCGTCTGCGCCTCCGCCGCCATCCGGTCCGCCGCCTCCTTCAGCCCGCCGAGCTCCAGCTCCTGCTCCGCCATGAACGCCGCATTGCCCACGAACAGCAGCCGGCCGTCCACCACCGCCTCGGCGCCCCGGCCACCGATGGCGTAGAAGTCCTCAGGCTCCGACAGCTCCAGCCCCCGCTCCCGGGCGGCCGCCACAATGGCCGCCGCCAGCGGGTGCTCCGACGCCGTCTCCAGCGACGCCACGAGCCGGAGGAGCCGATCCGCATCCGGCGCCTCTGCGTCGGTCGGCGCGGCTTCGTTGTCGAGCGTTTCGAGCCCCCCCGGTTCGCTGTGGTCGTCGGGCGCGATTGAATCCTGACTCTCGAGGCTCGACCCCTGGCCGCCGGCCACGGCGATCTCCACCACCGTCGGCTTCCCCTCCGTGATCGTGCCCGTCTTGTCCAGGACGATCGTGTCCAGCTTCTGGGCCGTCTCGAGGGCCTCGCCTCCCCGGAACAGGAGCCCGCGCTCCGCCCCGGCGCCCGTGCCCGCCATGACCGCGGTCGGTGTGGCGAGGCCCATGGCGCAGGGGCAGGCGATGATCAGCACCGTGACGAAGGTGACCAGCGCGTAGACGAAGGCCGGCTCCGGGCCCACGAGCCACCAGATCGCCCCGGCCAGCAGGGCGATCCCGATGACGACGGGGACGAAGATCCCGGCAATGACGTCGGCGAGTCGCTGGATCGGCGGCTTCGCGCCCTGGGCATCCCGGACCAGCTTGACGATCTGGGCCAGCGCCGTGTCCCGACCCACCCGGGTGACCTCGAACCGGAACCCGCCATGCCCGTTGATCGTGCCGCCCACGACCTCGTCGCCCTCCGACTTCTCGACCGGCAGCGGCTCGCCGGTGAGCAGCGACTCGTCCACCGCGCTCCGGCCCTCGACCACCCGCCCGTCCACCGGGATCCGCTCGCCCGGGCGCATGACCACGATGTCGCCGACCCGGACCTCATCGATCTCGATGTCGACGGGCTCGCCGTTCCGGATGACCCGGGCCGTGCGGGGCTGGAGCCCGGCCAGCTTCCGGATCGCCTCGCTCGTCCGGCCCTTGGCCCGGGCCTCCAGCATCTTGCCGAGAAGGATCAGGGCGATGATCATGACCACCGCCTCGTAGTACACGTCGGCGGGAAGGCCGGCCGATGTGAAGATGCCCGGCGCCACCGTGGCCACCACGCTGTACACGAACGCCGCGCCCGTGCCCACGGCGATGAGCGTGTTCATGTCCGAGCTGCCGTGCAGCGCCCCGCTCCACGCGCCCTTGTAGAACTGCCGCCCGGCCCAGAAGACCACCGGGATCGTCAGGACCAGGAGCGACCAGGTCAGGACCCGCGGGTCGACGGCGTACAGCCACGGCAGGAGCGTCTCGAAGGCGTCGTTCACCGGCATCATCAGCCGGTGGAAGAGGTCGCTGCTCGCCGCCGCCGAGTCCCGCGCCATCAGCGGCATCGACGCCACCATCGCCAGCACCGCCACCAACGCCGAGAACCAGAACTTCCGGCGCAGCGCGCGGTACTCCCGCTCCCGGGCGATCCGCTCCCGCTCCGCCGGGTCCGCGACGTCGATGGGCGCCGCCAGCTCGTACCCCGCCGACTCCACCGCCGCCTCGAACTCGTCCGGCCCCACCACGTCCGGCAGGTACGTGACCCGGGCCGTGCCGGTGGCGATGTTCACGTCCGCCGCCATCACACCCGTCAACGCCAGCAGCGCCCGCTCCACACCCTCGCCCGTCGCCGCCATGTCGAGCCCGGCCACCTGGAGCTCCGTATCCTCCAGCCGCGCACCGTACCCGCTCGCCCGGATCGCCTCCACCAGCGAGCCCGCCGATGCCGACGACGGGTCGTACTCCACCGTGGCCCGCTCCGTCGCGAAGTTGACCCCCGCGTCCCGCACGCCCTCCGCCTTCGACAGCCCCTTCTGCACCCGCGTGGCGCACGCAGCACAGGTCATCCCCGTCACAGGAATCTCCAAACGCGCGACGTCGCCCGGGCCCCCGTCGGACCCGTGCCCCCCCGTCCGCTGTCTCGTGGTCGCGTCAGTCATTGTGAACCGTGAACCGTGATCCGCGAACCGTGAACCGTGATCCGCGTATCGTCACTCCCTGACGTGGCGGTACATGAGATCCATCACCTCGTCGTACGTCCGCTCCGCCGCCACCGGGTCTCCGCTCCGGAGCGCGTCCGTCACGCAGTGCTGCAGGTGGCTCCGCATCAGCACCTTGCCCACGCCCCGGAGCGCCGCGTGCACTGACGCGATCTGCGTCAGGATGTCGGGGCAGTAGCGCGCCTCGTCGACCATCCTCTGGATCCCGCGCACCTGCCCCTCGATCCGCTTCAGCCGCTTCGCCACCCGGTCCCGTGTCTCGGGCTCCGAGTGCAGCGCGCCGTGCGGGGGTGAGGTCTGTGTGTCGGCCATCGTGGCTCCTTGTGGGATACCCCCCTACCCTATAAGGAGGGCCTGGTGGTGTCAATGTTCGAGGGGAGAGGGGAGAGGGGAGGTGGGAGGGATTGAGGGGGGAGGAGCGATGGTTTCGAGGTGAGAGGTATGAAGCCGAAGGCGAAGGCGAAGGCGATGGAGTCGAGGGAGAGGGGAGAGAGGTCGATGGAATCGAGGCGAGAGGGGGTTGGCGACGACGGGCGGGGGCGGGCAGGCGACTGTTGACAGCGGGCGGTGTTTTTGCCTAACCTAATAAAAGTTAGGGCCGCCTAAATATCTAACCGGGG
>CAYMLW010000089.1:247-13086 GCA_964391035.1 uncultured Gemmatimonadaceae bacterium | reverse complement strand
AACGCGGGCTTCAGCCCAGGTGCCGCCGGGCAGGGCGGCGGGCGGGAGGGCTACGGTCCCGCGTTCCGTACCCCTTCCGACACGTTGTCCGCGAACTGCCGGAAATTTGCCCGGAACATCTCCGCGAGCTCCGCAGCCTGCTCGTCGTATTCCTCGGGATGCTCCCACGTCAGGCGCGGGTGGAGCACCTCGTCGGGCACGCCGTGGATGTGGTCGGGGATCGCCAGGCCGAAGACAGGATCCTCGTGGGTCCGGACATCGGCCAGCTCTCCCGTCACTGCGGCGGTCACCATCCGACGCGTGTGGGCCAGCTTCATCCGGTGCCCCTCGCCGTAGGGCCCACCGGTCCACCCGGTGTTCACCAGCCAGGTGTCCACATCGTGCTCCTCGATCAGGCGGGCCAGCAGCTCGGCGTACCGCGACGGCGGGAGCGGGAGGAACGGCGCGCCGAAGCACGCGCTGAACGTCGCCTTCGGCTCGGTCACGCCCTTCTCGGTGCCGGCTACCTTGGCCGTGTACCCGGAGAGGAAGTGGTACGCCGCCTGGTCCCGGCTCAAGCGCGCGACCGGCGGCAGCACGCCGAACGCGTCCGCGGTCAGGAAGACCACGTTCCGGGGATGACCGCCCCGCTTGTCCCGGACCGCCGTCGGGATGTGCCGGAGCGGGTACGACGACCGCGTGTTCTCCGTGATCCTGCCGTCGTCGAAGTCGGGTCGCCGCTGGTCGTCCAGCACCACGTTCTCGAGGATGGCGCCGAACCGGCGGCTCGCGTTCCAGATGAGTGGCTCCCCTTCTTCCGACAGCCGGATCACCTTGGCGTAGTTGCCGCCCTCGAAGTTGAACACCCCGTCCGCCGACCAGCCGTGCTCGTCGTCCCCGATGAGCTGGCGGTCGGGATCCGTCGACAGCGTGGTCTTCCCGGTCCCCGAGAGCCCGAAGAAGAGGGCCACGTCGCCGTCGTCCCCCATGTTGGCCGAGCAGTGCATCGACAGGACATCGTGCTTCGGCAGCAGGTAGTTCATCACGCTGAAGATCGACTTCTTGATCTCCCCCGCATACCGCGTCCCGCCGATCAGCACCTGCCGCTCGGCGAGGTTCACGACCACGAACGCACCGCTCCGGGTCCCGTGCCGGTCCGGTGTGGCTTCGAACTCCGGGGCGTGCAGAACGGTGAACCGCGCCTGGAAGTGGCCCCGATGGTCGCCGAACGGTTCGAGGAACATGTTGTTCACGAACACCGAGTGCCACGCGCTCGGGGTGACCACCCGAACGTTCAGGCGGTACTGGGGGTCGGCGCCCGCCCAGACATCGCGGACGTACAGGTCGTCCTGTTCGGCGAGGTACTTCAGCACGTCCTCACGCAGCGTCTCGAAACGCGACTCCTCCATCGGCACGTTCACGTCGCCCCACCAGATCTCGTCCGCCGTGCCGGCCTCCTTCACGGTGAACTTGTCGTTCGGACTGCGCCCGGTGTGCGGTGTCGTGACCGTGACGAACGAGCCATCGGCCGACAGCTTCCCCTCGCCCCGCCAGACCGCGTGCTCGATCAGCTCGGCCGGCGGGAGGTTCCAGTGGATCCGCCCGCTCGGCGCCAGGCCGTGCTCCTCGAGTGATGTCCGTTCCGTCGTCATCGCCACGCCGTGCCCCCCGTCTCTATTCCTCGGTGTTCGAGATCAGCCGCGCGCGCCGCTGCGCGTCCACCACGGCGATCGCCGTCAGGTTCACCACGTCCGCCGCCTCGCTGCCCCGCTGCAGCGCGTGGACCGGTCGATCCATGCCCAGCAGGATCGGGCCGATCGCCTCCGCTCCGCCGATCCGCGCGAGCAGCTTGTACGCCGTATTCGCTGCGTTCAGGTCCGGGAAGATGAGGACGTTCGCGGTCCCGCCGATCGTGTTGAACGGATACCGCTCCTCCAGGACGTCCCCCATCACGGCGGTGTCGGCCTGCATCTCGCCGTCCACCTTGAGATCGGGCCGCAGCTCCTTCACCCGCTCCACCGCCCGGCGCACCTTGTCCGACTCCGGGTTGCGCGCCGAACCGAAGTTCGAGAACGACAGCAGCGCGACCCGCGGGTCGATCCCCAGCCGCTCCACGAAGTCCGCCGACAGGAGCGCGATCTCCGCCAGCGTCTCGGGGTCCGGATCAATGTTCACCGTGGTGTCCGCGAAAAACACCAGGTCGTGCTGGAGCACCATCATGTGGAGCCCGGCCACCTTGTTGACCTGGGGCAGGGTCCCGACCACCTCGAGAGCCGGCCGGATCGTCTCCGGATAGGCCGCACCCACCCCGGCCACCAGGCCGTCGGCGTCACCGCTGGCCACCATCATGTTGCCGTAGTAGGTGGGGTTCCGCATCCGCTCGCGCGCCTGCGTGAGCGTGATCCCCTTCCGTCGACGCCGGTCGTAGAAGCTCTGGCCGTACGCCTCGAAGCACTCCGCGTCCTCGCCCGGCTGGATCAGCTCGATCCCCGACAGGTCCACGTGCAACTCCTTCGCACGGGAGCGGATCTGGTCCGTACGACCCAGCAGCACAGGCTTCGCGATCCCCTCCGACACCACCTGGCTCGCCGCCCGGATCACCCGGTCGCTCTCGCCATCCGGGTACACGATCCGCCGCGGGTCACGCTGCGCCATGAGCATCAGGTCCCGCATGACCTCCCGACGCCGCCCCAGCCGCGCTTCCAGCATGGTCCGGTACTCCTCCGGCTCCAGCTCGACACGTGCGACGCCGTCCTCGATCGCCGCCCGCGCCACCGCCGGCGCGACCCAGAGCAGGACTCGATAGTCGAACGGCTTCGGGATGATGTAGCGCGGACCGAACTCGAACGTCTCTTCGCCGTAGGCGTGCGCGACCGATTCGGGCACGTCCTGCCGCGTCAGCTCGGCCAGCGCGTGCGTGGCCGCCAGCTTCATCTTGTCCGTGATCGCACGCGCCCGCACGTCCAGTGCGCCACGGAAGATGAACGGGAAGCCCAGAACGTTGTTGACCTGGTTGTCGTAATCGCTCCGGCCCGTGGCCGTGATGGCGTCGTCCCGTACCGCGTTCACCTCCTCCGGCGTGATCTCGGGGTCCGGGTTGGCCAGCGCGAAGATGATCGGCCGGTCCGCCATGGACTTCACCATCTCTCCGTCCACCAGACCCTTCACCGATAGGCCCACGAACACATCCGCATCGGCCATGACATCCCGGAGCTGAGCGGGCTCCGACGGCTGGGCGTATGCCGCCTTGTACTTGTTCAGGTCCGCCGCCCGATCCTCCGTGATCAGTCCCTTGCTGTCACACATCCAGATGTTCTCGCGACGCGCACCCATGGTCACGTAGTGGTTGGCCGTCGCGATGGCCGAGGCACCGGCCCCGCTGAAGACCATCTTCACGTCCTCGATATCCTTGCCCACGATCTCCAGCGCGTTCACCAGGCCGGCCCCGCTGATGATGGCCGTGCCGTGCTGGTCGTCATGGAAGACCGGCACATCCAGCCTCTCCTTCAGCTCCTCCTCGATCTGGAAGCACTCCGGCGCCTTGATGTCCTCCAGATTGATGCCGCCCACCGTGGGCTCCAGGAGCTGGCAGAACTTCACGATCTCTTCCGGATCCTCCGTGTCGACTTCGATATCGAACACGTCGATGTCCGCAAACCGCTTGAACAGCACACCCTTCCCCTCCATGACCGGCTTCGATGCGAGGGCCCCGAGATTGCCCAGGCCCAGTACGGCCGTACCGTTCGACACCACGGCCACCAGGTTCCCACGGGCGGTATACTTGAAGGCGTCCTCCGGCGTCTCCTCGATCGCGAGACACGGCTCCGCGACACCGGGGCTGTAGGCGAGCGAAAGGTCCCGCTGGGTCCCGACCGGCTTGGTCGGTACGACGGCGATCTTGCCTGGACGGCCCTGGGAATGGTACTCGAGGGCTGCCCGCTTTCTATCTTCCATGATATTCCTCATTGACGAGTGTGTCCGAGCACGTCAACGCTACCGATGCCCCCCTCCCATCGCAAGCGGGGAAAACCCCCATTTCGGAGTAGGTTGCGCCTCGGGCCCGATGGCCCGATTCTCGCACCGATCCAGTCCGGATGGAGCGCCATACCCCGATGACCCGACCGATCTCCGAATGCGCAGCAGCCCTCGGCCTGGCCGTACTCCTGTGCGTCGGCCGGGCGAGCGGCCAGGACCCGGCCGGCTCCGGGGCCCCGGAGCCCACATGTCCCCACGGAACCATCACGCACATCTTCATCGATAATCACTCCATATTCGATACGGCCGAGCCCGGCCTGAACCCCGCATTCCGCTGGGCCTACGACCTGGCCAACAAGCTGCACGTGCGCACCCGCAAAGACGTGATCCGGAGGGAGCTCCTGTTCGACGTGGGAGACTGCTACGATCCGGTCGTCGTGGAGGAATCGGAGCGGCTGCTGCGCGCCCATGACTTCATCGGCCGGTCCGACGTGTACGGCATCGAACAGCCGGACGGCCACTATCACGTGGTCGTGGACACCGAGGACGAGTGGTCCACGCAGGTGGAGCTGAAGTTCGACCTGAGCGGCGAGTTCGAGTTCGAGGAGCTGAATGTCCGGGAGGAGAACCTGCTGGGGACGGGCCGCACGATCGAGTTCTTCTACGAGTCCATCGAGGCCAACCGGTCCTACGGACTCCGGTACCGGTCGCCTCAGGTGTTCCGCAGCCGATGGGACATGGCCCTCGCCGCCGGTCGGACCCGGGCGGGCACCCTCCTGCACGCCGAAGTCCGGTACCCGTTCGTCGGCGAAGCCGGGGAATGGGCTTTCCGTCAGTGGTTCCGTCGGGAGGACCGCCTGTTCGACTACATCCTGCCCTGGGACGTGAACGTGGAGTCCTGCGGGGACGGCTCCGACTGCCGGGTACTCGTGCCCATCCGACGCAGCGGATTCCACGTCGCCGGCCTCCGCCGGTTCGGCGAGCGCGGCAACCTCACGGTGCTCGGCGGCGGGATCAGCTACCAGGAGCTCGCGTATCCCGGCGCCGAATCGGCCATCTCCCTGGTCCGTGAGGGCGACTACCAGAACCGGACACCGGCTCCACCGGCGCTCCTGGACCCGGCGCTCTCCCTCACGGAACGGCTGCGCAACTTCAGGGTGGTCGTGCTCGTCGGCAAACGGAACATCGAGTGGCAGCAGCGGCGCGGACTCGACAGCTTCCGCGGGGACGAGGACGTGCGGGTCGGGGCCGAGGTGGAAATGGCCTTCGCCCGCTCGCTCCCGGGACTCGGCGGAGACAACGACATCTACGGCACCATGGACCTCTACGCCGCTGCCGGCACGCCCTCCGGTTTCTACGGTGCGCGGATCCGGGCCGATGCGCGCCGGGACTACGAAACGGACCCGCGGTCCTACGAGATGAAGGATGTCTTCGGCGAGGGCGAAGCGTTCCTCTACCTCCAGCCCGACTTCCTGCCGGGCCACACGCTCGTCCTCCGGGCGGCCGGCGCGGCCGGGTGGCATCTGGAAACGCCGTTCCAGCTCACGCTGGGCGGCGAGCGTGCCCTGCGAGGCTGGTCGGAGGAGTCGCTGCCCGGAGGACGTCGCGTGGTCTTCACCGCCGAAGACCGCTGGTTCATCGGATGGCCCTTCCCCGATGTGGCCGACTTCGGCACCTCCCTCTTCGCGGATGTCGGACGGGTCTGGCCGGGCGACACGCCCTACGGCATCGACTCCGGCTGGCGCGCCGCGGTGGGCGTGGGGATCCGCGCCAATTTCCCGGCCCGGGGCACGAGGACGTTCCGGATCGATGCGGCCTTCCCCGTGGGCGAGGGCGGCGGGTTCGGCAAGCTCCAGCTCCTGATCGGGGTGGGCGAGTACCTCGGCCTGACCTCCGACCTCACGGACCCGCAGTTCGGTCGCTCCCGTATGCCCCCGATCACGGGCAACCTCATGCACTTCCCGAACTGACGTGACCCGGCTCCCCCGGGCCGATCGGGCCGCCGAGCGGATGGACGAGCCCGACGTCGATCCGGCCGACCTGACCGCCGCATTCGATCACGTCGCGGCCGTCAACCGCTGGCTCGGGGCACGACGCGCCCTGCTCCGCCGCCTCCCGGAGGGCCTCGAGGGCTGCGCCGGGACCGCCCGGATCCTCGATGTCGGTACCGGCTCCGCGGACCTCCCCCTGGCCCTGGTTGCCTGGGCGAGAGCGCGGGGCCGCGCCGTCGAGGTCGCCGCCCTCGACAACCATCCCGGCGCCATCCGCGCCGCCCGGGCACGCGGTGCCCACACGTCCGGCATCCACCTGCTCCGGGGCGACGGGCTCCGGCTGCCGTTCCGGACCCGAGCTTTCGATGTCGTCCTGCTCTCCATGACCCTGCACCACATGGAGGGCGCCCACCGGGCAACGCTGCTGCGCGAGGCCGGCAGGGTGGCCCGCGGCCGGGTCCTCGTCGGCGAGCTCGAACGCGCGCTCCCAAACTACATCGGTGCCCGGCTCCTCGCCGCCACGCTCTGGCGGTTCAATCCGGTCACCCGACACGACGGCCCCCTCTCCGTGCGTCGGTCGTTCACCCCGACCGAGCTCGAGGAGCTCGCCCGCCACGCCGGACTCCGGCGGCCACAGGTCTATCGGCACGTCTTCTTCCGGCTCGTGCTCGTGGCGGACGCCCCATGAGTCGCCGCGACCGGGCCGCGGACGCCATCGTCGTCGGCGCGGGCCCCGCCGGAGCGACCACGGCCCTCCGACTCGCCCGGGCCGGCGTCCGGGTCCTCCTCCTGGACCGGGCTGCGTTCCCGCGTTCCAAGCCCTGCGGCGACTGCCTCAGCGCCGCCGCCACCGACCTGCTCCGGGAGCTGGGCCTCCTCGATCGGGTCCTCGACGCGGGCGCCGCCACCCTCGAGGGCTGGCGGATCTTCGCGCCCGACGGCACCATGGCCGTGGGGCGCTTCCACGACTCCCCGTCTCTCGCCCTGGAGCGCCGTCGGCTCGACGCCGTCCTCCTCGACGCCGCCCGGGAGGCCGGGGCCGGGTTCCACCAGGCCCATGTGACCGATCTCGTCCGGACGGACGGACGGGTCCGGGGCGTGGTGGTCCGGCTCCCGGATGGCCCGACCCGCCGGCTCACCGCCCCTCTCGTCATCGGCGCGGACGGGCTCCGCAGCGTCGTGGCCCGTCGACTCGGTCGGGTCCGCCGGCCGCCCCGCCTCCGGAAGGTCTCCCTCACAGCCCACTTCCCCGCACGGGACACCCTCCGATGCGGCGAGATGCACATCCTCGCGGACGCGTGCATCGGCTACGCGCCCAGCGGGTCGGACACCCGGAACCTGACGGTGGTGGTCGGGGCGGATTCGGCCCTCGCACGCCGGGGGCCGGCCGCCGTACTCCGCGACCACCTCGGCGCCGCGCCGGGACTCGAATCCCGGCTGGAGGACGCCCTCGCCCCCGCCGTCGAGCTGGGCGACGACGAGATCCTCGCCTCCGGCCCCTTCGACTGGCCGAGCCGCGGCCCGGTCGCCCATGGCGCCGCCCTCGTGGGCGACGCCGCCGGGTACTACGACCCGTTCACCGGCCAGGGCATCCATCAGGGCATGGCCGCCGGCGTCCTTCTCGCCGACGCTGTCGCGTCCGTCCTGGCGGACTCCCCGACCCTCTCGGAGCCCGACCTGGATCGGGCACTCCGCCAGTATGCCCGACGGAAGCGCCGGCTCACGCGGCCCGTCCGGCGGTTCCAGTGGGCGGTCGAGCAGGCCATCTCCCGGCCTTGGCTCGCCGACCGGGCCGTGGACCGGCTGGCCCGGGCCCCCGCCGCGGCCCGTCGCGTGGTCGAAGTGGCCGGCGACCTGCGACGTCCCCGATCCTTGCTTTCCCCGGCCGTCGCTCTGAGCTTCCTTTTTCCCCCATCCGGAGGCCCGGTTGAAACGCATTGATGAACGCACGACGGCCGCTCCCCTCGACGCCGCGTTCCGCGCGGCAGCCGATGTCGAGCGCTGGCCGGAGATCCTGCCGCACTACCGCCGCGTCCGTTTCCAGGACAGGCAGGGCTTCGGCCGGGGCGTGGTCGAGATGGCCGCCTGGCGCGACTTCGGCGGGCCGCTCCGCTACCCCACCTGGTGGGCGTCCGAGATGGAGGCCGACCACGATGTGCCCGTCATCCGGTATCACCACGTCGGCGGCATCACCCGCGGCATGGACGTGGCCTGGGAGTTCTTCGATCGGCCGGACGGCACCCTCGTCCGTATCGTCCACGAGTGGGACGGGCCTCGCTGGCCCATCATCGGCCGGTTCGCGGCCAATCATGTCATCGGACCCCACTTCGTGAGCGCCATCGCCCGGCGCACCCTCGCCGGGGTCTGTGCGGAGGCCGAGCGCTCCAGCCGCGACGCTGGGCGCGAAGGGAGCGCATGAGCCACGCCACACCGCCCTACCGCGTCGCCATCACCGGGATCGGCCCGATCACGGCCGTCGGCTCCGGCCGCGACAATCTGCTCCGGGGGCTCCGCGCCGCCCGGTCCCCCATCCGGGTCGCCACCCGGTTCGATCCCTCTCCGTGGCGCTCACGGCTCGCCGCCGAAGTCGACGACTTCGACGCCACCGACTTCATGGACGCCAGGCAGGCACGGCGACTCGACCGTTTCATGCACTTCGCCATCGCCACCACGGCCCTGGCCCTCCAGGACGCGAGCCTCGACCCGGACGATCCGGATCCGGACGGCGTGGCCATCCAGTTCGGCTCCGCACTCGGCGGCATCGCCTACGCCGAGGAGCAGGTCGGCAACCTCATCCACGACGGCATCCGCGCGGTCGACCCGCGGGTCGCCCTGACCACCTTCTGCGGCGCCGCCAGTTGCGGCGTGGCCATCGAGTACGGCTTCACCGGACCGAATGCGACCAATGCCATGTCCTGCGCCTCCGGCACCATCGCCGTGGGCGAGGCCTTCCGCCTGATCCGCGAGGGGACCAGCGACCTGGCCATCGCCGGCGGCGTCGAGGCCCCCCTCGCGCCCCTCTCGTTCGGCGCGTTCGCCCTGATCCGGGCCATGAGCACCCGCAACGACGACCCCGAGCGGGCCTGCCGCCCCTTCGACCGCGGCCGCGACGGCTTCATCATGGGCGAGGGCGGCTGCGCCCTCGTCCTCGAGCGGTGGGACCACGCCGTGGCCCGGGGCGCACGCATCTACGCCGAGCTCGCCGGCTACGGCACCACGAACGACGCGCATCACATGACCGCGCCCAGACCCGATGGCGCCCAGGCCGCACGGGCCATGCACCTCGCGCTTCGGTCCGCCGGGGTCGAGCCCGAGGAGGTCGACTACGTCAATGCCCACGGCTCGTCCACACCGTTGAACGATTCCACAGAGACAGAGGCCATCAAGCAGGTTCTCGGCGACCACGCGTACAATGTCGTGGTCGGCGCGACCAAGCCGTACCACGCCCATGCGCTGGGCGCCTCCGGCGCGATCGAGGTGGCCATCAGCTGTCTCGCCCTGGAGAACGCCTGGATCCCGCCCGTCCTCAACTTCGAGGACGGCGGCGACGCCTGCGACCTCGACCACCCCACGGGCACGGGACGGGACCGCGAGGCCCGCGTCTGCCTGTCCAATTCCTTCGGGTTCGGCGGGATCAACGCGGCCGTCGTGCTCCGCAGACACGCGGCCTGATCGGCCCCTCGACCCGGTCCCGGTATCATGACCTTCGTCCTCGCCAGCCAGATCCTCGGGCTCTCCTTCGCCTGTGGCCTCAACCTCTACCTGACCATCGCGGCCCTCGGGCTCCTGTCCCGCTTCGGGCTCATCCAGCAGCTCCCGCCAGGGCTGCAGGGCCTGGAAGGCGCCATCGTCATCGCCAGCGCCGTCACCCTCTATCTCGTCGAGACCGTGGTCGACAAGACCCGGCACGTCGACTCTCTCTGGGACACCGTCCACACCTTCATCCGACCCCCGGCCGCCGCACTCCTCGCCACCGCCGCGCTGTGGGGAAGCCGGCCGGGGATCATCGCCATTGCGGCCGTCGCCGCCTTCCTCGTCGCCCTCGCAACCCACGGGACCAAGGCCGGCCTTCGCATGGCCCTCAACACCACCATGTCCGGGGGGCGGGTCTGGATCAGCATCGGCGAGGACCTCCTGGCCCTCTCCTTCGCGGTACTCGCCTTTCTCGACCCCCGTACCGCCCTCATCGCCACAGCCGCCGCCCTCGGCGTGCTCCTGATCGTCGGGCCCGCCTACTGGAGGGCGGTCCTCCTCGGCGTCCGTTCCCTGCGCGCATGGCTCGGCTCCCTCTTCACACCATCCGGCTGGCGGGAGGCCGATCGGATCCCCCGGAGGGTGCGCAGCCAGCTCGAGCCGCTGCCCCTCGGCGCCGCACCGCCCCGGGCCGCCCGCGCGGCCCTGGACTCCTCGACCACCGGATCGTTCCGCAATGGCTGGCTCGTACTGACCGCCGATGGACCGGTCTTCGTCTATCGCACCCTCCGGGGTCGCCGGCGTACCGCCCTCCCCGAGCCCGGGTACGCCACGGGGAAGACCGGCACATGGACCGATACCGTCCACGTCGAGAGCGACCAGGGGACCTACACCCTCCATGTCCTCAAGGACGGTCCGGCCCCCGACCTCATCATCTCCGCCCTGGAGCAGGCATGACCGAGAGCATCGAAGAGTTCCGGGCGTTCCGGGAGCGGATAAATGACCGCAATCCTCGAGGCGGGCAACCTCGAGATCCGCCGGTTCTTCGCCCTCGACACCCGCGCCTACGACAACGGCGCCCTGCCCGCACGCACCAAGGAGCTGTTCGGACTCGTCGCCTCCATGGTCCTCCGCTGCGACGACTGCACCACCTACCACCTCACCCGCCCTGTCGAAGAGGTGGGTGTCGAATGAAGAGACACCCTGGGCGGCGATTGACAGAAATGTGGAAAAACCGCACACCCCGGCTCCCGACGATATCGGCGAATCGCCCGCTATGACGCGGCGCATGAGGATCCGGGAACCGGGAGGGTTTACAGAAAAATCCGTTTCCTCTATATTGGATCGGTCTGTAGCCTGAGCTTCCTCGAACCGGCTTTCTGAGTGCGAATCACACTTCGCAGCCCTGACACGGAAGCCCCCCTTTCGATGTGCAGCGAGTGTCGCATGCCAACGGTGCTCGCTGCTTTTTCGTCTACTCCAAGAGGTGCGCGTTTATGTTCGTGAACTCCCGAGCGACGGATTCCTTCGATCAATACCTGTTCGATGTCGAGAAGTACCCTCTAATCGAGGATCCCGCTGAGGAGCGGGCCCTGGCGGCCCGCGCCCGGGAAGGCGACAAGGAAGCCGCCGAGCGGCTGGTCACGGCGAACCTCCGGTTCGTCATCTCGTACGTGAAGAAGTACCAGGGTCGGGGCCTCGGGCTCGCGGAGCTCGTGTGCATCGGTAACGAAGGGCTCCTGAAGGCGGTCAAGAAATTCGATCCGGACAAGGGCGTGAAGTTCATATCCTACGCCGTGTGGTGGATCCGGCAGACCGTGCTCCAGGCGCTGGCCGAGCAGACCCGTTCGGTGCGGATCCCGCTCAACCAGAATTCCAACCTGGTCAAGCTGTCGCGTACGGAAACCGCCCTGACCCAGCTCCTCGGCCGGTCGCCCACCGATCAGGAGATCGCCGAGCACATGGAGGAGCCAATCGAGACGGTGCGGGCGCTCCGCCGGGTCGCCGCCTCCGAGCTGTCCCTGGACGCCCCCATCGATCGCGGCGACCGTGACAGCGCCAGCTTCGGCGAACGCTTCGCCGGCATCGAGAGCGACGACATCGAGGAAGGCGTCGAGTCCCTGGCCCGTCGGGACTTCCTCGACCGCATGTTCGAGAAGTACCTCACCGAGAGGGAGCGCAAGATCCTCTACCTCTATTACGGCCTCGATGATGGCGAGGAGCGCACCCTCGAAGAGATCGGCTCGCTGCTGGGCGTGACCCGCGAGCGGATCCGGCAGATCCGGAACCGGGCCTTCGAGAAGCTTCGGGAGAGCGCCGACGGCGACGCCCTCTCCACCTTCTGGGCCGCGGAGTAGGCCCGCAGAGGACGTCTTCTGGGGACACCGGGGCCCGCCGCTCAGCCGGCGGGCCCTTTCTGTCACACCGAGGCGCCGTTCAACTTCCCTTCACACACAGAGTCACAGGAACGGAGACGCCGAGAGTAGAGTGACTTCCGAAGAAACCGTTTTCCGGTTCCGGCATCTCCGCGCCTCTGCCCCTTTGTGCCTCTGTGTGCAGTTCCGGAGTTCCTCCGTGCTCAGGCCTCGACCAGCTCCTCCTCGTCCTCCTCGGCCTCCGTGCGATCGATCGCCGTCCCGCTCAGGCTGCGGCCCGATGCCGAGCCCAGCATGACCAGTTCCCGGACCACCACGTCGGATGTCGGGATCGTCACGCCGTCGCGCTCGTAGCTGTCGTACTGCATCCGGCCCTCGATGTAGAGTCGGTCGCCCTTCCGGATGTACTCCTCCGCGAGCTCCGCCAGCCGGCTCCAGGCCGTAATCCGGTGCCACTCCGTCCGCTCCTCGAACCCGTTCTCCCTCGGGATGCGACGGCTCGTCGCCAGGGAGAAGTGGGCCACCTTGTGGCCATTCGTGGTGGTCTGGATCTCCGGGTCACGCCCCACGTTGCCGACCAGGATCAGCTTGTTCACAGACCGCGCCATGGATACCTCCGTGCAGTGAGTCGAGCCCCGCGGGTCGGGGCCGGTCGCTACACGGATGGCGCATCATCCGGGGCACCGGAATGGCCGAACGGGACGACTTCGCGACGGAGCGCGAAGTCGTCAAGAGGGCGCACCTGCGGTGCGCAAGAGGGCCGCTTCGCGGCAAGAGGGCGCACCTGCGGTGCGCAAGAGGGCCGCTTCGCGGCAAGAGGGCGCAC
>CAYMLW010000089.1:0-147 GCA_964391035.1 uncultured Gemmatimonadaceae bacterium | reverse complement strand
CTGCGGTGCGCAAGAGGGCCGCTTCGCGGCAAGCCGGGCTCACGCACCTGGCCTGAGGTGCCCTCTTGCGCCGAAGGCGCCCTCTTGCGCCGAAGGCCGCCCTCTTGCGCCGAAGGCCGCCCTCTTGCGCCGAAGGCCGCCCTCTTG
>CAYMLW010000088.1:0-13091 GCA_964391035.1 uncultured Gemmatimonadaceae bacterium | reverse complement strand
CGAGGACATCGCCCAGGTGGTGGCCTCCTGGACGGGGATTCCGGTCTCCAAGATGATGGCTTCGGATATGGAGAAGCTGCTCCACCTCGAGAAGACGATGTCCCACCGGGTCGTCGGACAGGACCACGCGGCGGAGGCGCTGGGCGAAGTAGGCGGCCTTGGCGAGGGCGTTGTCATGGAAGGAGTCGAAGGCCTCGATCCCCTCCTCTTCCGGCGTCTCCGGGATCTCGAGATCGGCGAGGGTGACGACCTCGATCCCCTGCGGCCGCAGGATCTCGGCGATCTCCCGGGCCTTGTGGGGGCTGCGAGTGGCCAGCACGACGGAGGTCACGGGCGGCGGGCCTCGTCCTGGAGCGCCATGAGCGTGCGGATGCCGTCGGCGGCGAGGTCGAGGAGGTGGTCGAGTTGGTCGCGGGAGAAGGTCCCCTGCTCGCCGGTGCCCTGGACCTCGACGAGGCCGCCGCTCTCGAGCATGACGACGTTCATGTCGACCTCGGCGGCCACGTCCTCGATGTACTCGAGGTCGAGGCGCGGCTGGCCGTCGACGATCCCGACGGATACGGCGGCCACGGTTTCCCGCATGGGCGAGTGGTCGAGACGGCCCTGCTCGACGAGCCAGCGGCAGGCGTCGGCCAGGGCCACGGCGGCGCCGGTGATGGCCGCGGTGCGGGTCCCGCCATCGGCCACGATGACGTCGCAGTCCAGGGTGATCATGCGCTCGCCCAGGGCGTCGAGATCCATGGCGGCGCGGAGGGAGCGGCCGATCAGGCGCTGGATCTCCTGTGTGCGGCCGCCGATGCGGCCTCGCTCGCGCCGGGATCGGGTCTGAGTCGAGCGCGGGAGCATGGCGTACTCGCCGGTGACCCAGCCGGCGCCGGCCCCCCTCCGCCAGCCCGGGACGGTTTCCTCCACGGTGGCCGTGCAGAAGACCTCGGTGCGGCCGAAGCGGACGCGGCAGGAGCCCTCGGCGTAGGGGGCCACGCGGCGTTCCAGCGAGACCGGGCGCAGCTGATTCTGATCGCGGTCGGCCCGGGGATCCCGGGGATCAGGCGTCGTCATGGCTTCTCATCCTTTGGATCAAGGCGGTGGTCGAGCGTCCTGCGACGAAGGGCAGGATGACCACGCGGCCACCCGCTTCCCGGACCTCGGCGCCACCCACGACATCCTCGGGGGCGTAGTCACCGCCCTTGACCAGGATATCGGGGAGCAGGTCTGCGATCAGGGCGCGGGGCGTGTCTTCGTCGAACGGGGTGACGGCATCGACGCAGGCCAGGCCGGCGAGGGTGTAGAGGCGGTCTTCGAGGGGCACGAGGGGTCGGGTCGGCCCCTTGAGTCGGCGGACCGAGGCGTCCGTGTTGACGCCGATGACGAGGCGGCCGAGCTCCCGGGCCCGGAACAGGTACTCGACGTGGCCGCGGTGCAGGATGTCGAAGCAGCCGTTGGTGAAGACGAGCGGCTCGTCGCGTGGCCGGCCGTCCTGTGGCCGGAAGCGGGCCAGGACCGTTTCGCGGTCGAGGATCCGGGACTCGGGCGGGTGGAGTGTCACGGGCGGTTCAGGACCAGCGGGCGCGTGTGGTTTCGACGTTCGCGGCTCCCGGGTGGACCGGGAGTGGCTCCGGATCGCCGGGGGTCTTTCTGCGGAAGATGAGCTTCAGGAGCGGCGGGGCGATGAACGTGGTGAAGATCACCATGATCAGGATCGCGCTGAAGGCCTCGGAGGAGAGGATCCCGTTGGTGCGTCCGAGCTGGGCGAAGATCAATCCGACCTCGCCGCGAGGGACCATCCCGACCCCGATGGCGGCGTGGTTCAGTGGCTGCGTCCCCCAGCCCACGACATAGCCGGACACGAGCTTCCCGATGATGGCGATGACCAACAGGATCCCACCCACGAGGAGGACGCCCGTGTGGAACTCGTCGCTCCACGGCAGGAAGAGGTTGACGTTGACCGCGGAGCCCACGGAGACGAAGAAGATGGGCGTAAAGATGTCGGCGACGGGCTTGATGCGGTCCTCGATGACGTCGAACTGGTTGGTCGACGAGAGCACGATCCCGGCGGCGAAAGAGCCGATGATGAGCGCGGAGCCCGCGAGGCCGGCCAGGGCGCCGAAGAGGAGAGCGAAACAGAAGGCGCTGACCAGGAGCACTCCCCGAACCCGAAGCTGGTCGATGAGGCTGAAGAGCCGGGGGGCCACCCAGTTCCCTATGATGACGGCGGCGACCAGGAACCCTACGGCCACGGCGAACTTGATGGCGATGCCGAAGACCGTGAGACCCGCGCCGGCGGCGAGGCCGCTGACGATGGCGAGGAGCACGAGGCCGAGGACGTCGTCGACCACGGCGGCTCCGATGATGATGCGTGCCTCGGGCGTGTGGATCCGGTCGAGATCGGTCAGGACGCGAGCGGTAATGCCGACGGACGTGGCAGTCAGCGTGGCGCCGACGAAGATGGCCACCATGGTGTCGGTCACGCTGCCCGGGTTCGCGCCCAGGCTCGGGGTGGCGAGCCACCAGTAGAGAAACCCCAGGGCGAAGGGGAGCGCAACGCCGACGATGGCCACGAGCGACGCCGACGGCCCGACCCGGAACATCTCCTTGAGGTCGGTCTCGAGGCCGATCTCGAAGAGGAGGATGGCGACGCCGACCTCGGCCAGAAGTGTGATGATCTCGGCCATGGGGCCATCGATCGGCACGACGCCGAGGACACTCGAGCCGAGGATCACGCCGGCGATCAGCTCGCCGAGTACGGCCGGCTGACCGGCCCGCTCGGCGACCTCCCCCAGCCCCTTCCCCACCACCAGGATGGCGATGAGGATCAGGAAGAAGTGCTCGACGCGGACGTGCTCGGCGGCCGCGTCGGCGCCGTGTCCCTGGGCGGCGGCCATGAGGAGTGGCGCCAGCAGCAGCGGCGCGAGCCAGCCGGGGCGCTTCATCGGGGAGTCACCACTGCGACTGCGCCCCGTCGATGATCTGCTCGATCAGGTTCTCGACGGCGGACCGCTTGCCCTGCTCGTCCTGCTCCGAGGTGGGGTTGTACTGTCCGCGCCCCACCAGGGACCTGGCCTCCCAGCGGATGACGTTGTCGCGAAGGTCGATGAGCTCGGCGGAGATGCCGATCTGGACCTCGTGGGAAAGGACGTTGCCGCCGGGCTGATTGGTGCCGGCCCGGTAGTTCTGGGCGACGTCGTCGTAGCGGGTGATGCGGCCGCGAAGGATGGCGTCGGCGGCCTCCTCCCCGACCGTCTGGAGGCCGAGCTGACCGGGCAGCTCCTCGACCAGCGCGCTGAAGAGGAGGGTCTCGAGGTCGAACTGCGGCGTCTCGTTCTCGAACGGTTGGATGTAGATCGTCCGGATATGGGGCGGGAACCCGCCGCCCTGGAACCCGTAGGTGCAGCCGGCAAGGGCCGTGAGGACGAGCAGTGCCGCCAGCGCGGCCAGTCTACGCATCGGGGCTCCAGATTTCCGGGGGGAACGGCTCGACCGTCCCCGCGCTCTGCAAATTCAGCATCAGCTCCGTGTTCCCTCCCGTGTCCCGATAGGTGGCCCGCGTGGGGATGCCCATCGCGCCGGCCTCCTCCAGCCGCACGGTCAGCGTGCGCGGCCCGTGCCAGTCGACGGACCGGAGCCGGCCCGCCTCGAGGACGTAGACCAGCCGGTCATCGTCGAGGGCGTAGTGGAGCTCGGTCCGCTCCTCGCCCGCGCTGGTCCCGGCCAGGACCGCCTCGCCCGGCGGCGCGACCACGCCGAGGACGCCCCACATCAACGCGGGCGGCGGCAACGGCACGTCCTCGGCTCCCGGCGGGAGCCGGACCTCGTCACCCACCACCGCGGCGCTGACATACCCTTCACCGCGGGGGCCGAACAGGTCGAGGCGCGCCCGGTAGGGCGGCTCGATGCGTGCCACCCCGCTTCCTGTGAAGCGGGCTTCCCCGTCCCGTAGGACCCAGTCGAAGACCACGTGGAGCGGTCGGTCCGGTGCGGTACCCGTCGCCACGGCGGCGGCCACGTCCGGGTCGGCGGTCTCGGGAAGGTCGGGCGCGAGACCCGAGCACCCCTCAACGACAACGGCGATGGAGATCATCGCCGTACGCACGCCGCCTCTCATGGTCAAGAACGACAAAGATACCCGCGCCCGTCGAAGAACGTCAACCGACGATGAATGTACCGATGCAGGGGGAATTCCGTTCCTCATTCCGACGGGATGAGGATCTCCCGGACATGGTCCGGGATGCGGCGGGTTCGGCCGCTCTCGTCCATGCATACCAGGGTGGTGGACGCGCGGGCGAGGCGGGCGGGCTCGGGCTCGACCCGAAGGATCTCGTACCCGAAGGTCACGGACCGGGACTTGAGCGTGTCGACCCAGGTCTCGACACGGATGATGTGGTCGTAGCGGGCGGGGGCGCCGTAACGGACCGACGCCTCCGTGACGGGCAGGAAGACCCCCTGGCGCTCGAGGTCGGCGTAGCTGACCCCGTGCTCCCGCATGAAGTCGGTCCGGCCAACCTCACACCACACCAGGTAGGTGGCGTGGTGGATGAACCCCATCTGGTCAGTCTCGGCGTACCGGGTCCGGAACGTCGAGCTGTGTCGTGCGCTCATGCGCCGTAAGGTACCCAGATGTTCTTGACCTGGCTCGCCCGGCGCAGGAAAGGGGGCCCCTCACCCTCGGCGGGGTTGAGCCAGTCCCGGTCGGGTGCGACCCAGGTCCGTTTCATGTTCCCGGCCGACAGCCGCTCCACCATGGCGCCGCCCGCAACGCTGCCGCCGAAATACCAGAGTCCGTCGACGTCGTAGTGGGCGGCGAGGGTCTCGACCAGCCCGTCCCGGGGGCCCGTCACCAGGTTGAGCACGCCGCCGGGGACGTCGGAGGTGTCGAGGATCTGGTAGAGGTCCGTGGCGGCAAGGGGCGCGGTCTCCGACGGGATCGCGATGACGGTGTTGCCCAGGGCCAGGAGGGGCAGCACGGTGGACAACAGGCCGAGGAGCGGGCGAGTGTCCGGGGCCGCCACGCCCACCACGCCGATGGGCTCGGGCATGGCGATTGTGACGTTTCGAACCGGCGTGTGGTGGACCGCGCCATCCCACTTGTCGGCCCACGCGGCGTAGGAGAACAGGCGACGGATCGCGGCTTCGACCTCGTCGCGCCCGTCCCCGGCGCCGGTCATGGCGTCGATTCGGGCCGCCAGCTCGGGGGTACGCGCCGCGAGGTTCTCGGCCAGGTAGTAGAGGACCTGGGCGCGGGTGTGTCCCGTGGCGCCGGACCAGACAGGCAGCGCCTTGTGGGCCGCCTCGACGGCGTTCCGGATGTCCTTCCGGTTGCCCCTTCCCGCCTGGCCGAGACGGGTGCCGTCCGGAGCCCGGACCTCGATGGAGTAGCCGGCGTCCGGGCGGGTCTGCTTCCCGCCGATGTACAGCTTTGCGGTGCGGTCCACCGGTGGCGCGGAATGCCCGGCTCCGGAAGGTTCTCGGATCGGCTCGTCCCGTGCGCTCGGTGGCATTGCCTCGGGATCGTCGTCGTTCTGGTCGTCGGGGCTGCCCTCGGCCTGGTCCTGGTACTCGTGGCGGGGCTCGAGGTATTCGTAGAGTCCCTCGCGGCCGCCCTCGCGGCCGAATCCGCTCTCCCGGTAACCGCCGAACCCGGAGGCGGCGTCGAATAGATTGGTCGAGTTGATCCAGACGGTCCCGGCCTTGACCTTGGGCGCGATATCGAGGGCGAGGTTGATGTCCTCGGTCCAGACGCTGGCGGCGAGGCCATAGGGGGTGTTGTTGGCGAGGGCGACGGACTCGGTGGGCGTCCGGAAGGTCATGAGGACGACGACGGGCCCGAAGATCTCGACCTGGGCCACGGTGGTTGCGGGCGAGACGTTGGTGATGAGGGTGGGCGGGTAGAAGCAGCCCTCGTCCGGGCAGCTCCAGGAGGGCTGCCAGATCTCGGCGCCCTCTTCCCTGCCCTCGTGGACCAGTCGCTCGATTCGCTCGAGCTGGACGGGGGCCACGATGGCGCCGATATCGACGGCCTTGTCGAGGGGATCGCCGACCCGGAGGCTCTCCATCCGGTCGCGAAGCTTCTGGACGAGTCGGTCGGCGACGCCCTCCTGGACCAGGATGCGGGACCCGGCGCAGCAGACCTGGCCCTGGTTGAACCAGATGGCGTCGACCACACCCTCCACCACGCTGTCGAGGTCCGCGTCGTCGTAGACCAGGAAGGGCGACTTCCCGCCGAGCTCGAGGGACAGGTGCTTCCCCGATCCCGCAGTCTCGGTCCGGATGATCCGGCCCACGTCGGTGCTGCCGGTGAAGGCGATCTTGTCGACGTCCGGGTGAGCCACGATGTGGGCGCCGGTGCGGCCGTCGCCGGTGACGATGTTGAGGACGCCTCGGGGCAGGCCGACCGCCTGGCAGAGCTCGGCGAATCGGAGCGCGGTGAGGGGCGTGTACTCGGCGGGCTTCAGGACCACGGTGTTTCCGGTGGCCAGGGCCGGGGCGACCTTCCACGCGAGCATGAGGAGCGGGAAATTCCACGGGATGATCTGGCCCGCTACGCCGAGGGGCCGGTGGTGGCGGAGCTCGGGGTCGGAGCCGATGAGCTGGGCCCAGCCGGCGTGGTGGTAGAAGTGGCGGGCCACGAGGGGCACGTCGATGTCCCGGGTCTCCCGGATCGGCTTGCCGTTGTCCAGGGACTCGAGGACGGCGAGGAATCGGGCGTGCTTCTGGACCTGGCGGGCGAGGGCGTAGAGGTAGCGGGCGCGCTCGTGGCCCGGGAGGGCGGCCCAGTCCGGGAACGCGGCCCGGGCGGCGCGGACGGCCGACTCGACGTCGTCTTCAGAGCCCTGGGTGACCTGGCAGAGGCGCTGGTTGGTGGCGGGGTTGGCCACGTCGAAGAGCTCGCCGGGCTCGGTCCAGCGTCCGGCGATGAAGTGGCCGAACGGGGCGCGCTGCTCGATCCAAGCCCGGACCTCGTCGGCGTTCTCGGGGGCGGGCCCGTATTGGAGGGTCTCGAGGAGCTCGGGGATCGGCGTTTCGCTCATGCCATGGGATGCCGGTAGGAGGCGGAGTATCGGCCGGTGACGAAGTGCTCGAGCTGGCGTTCGATGTCGCCCAGGAGCGAGCTGGCGCCGAATCGGAAGAGGTCGGGCCGGGTCCACGGCTCGCCCAGCTCCTCTTTCATCAGGATGAGCCAGTGCAATGCGTCCCTGGCGGTGCGGATCCCGCCGGCCGGCTTGAACCCGGCGGCGTAGCCGGTGCGTTCGCGGTAGTCGCGGATCGCCCGGACCATGACCAGTCCGACCGGGAGGGTGGCATTGACGGGCTCCTTGCCGGTGGACGTCTTGATGAAGTCGGCGCCGGCCGTGAGGGCGACCCTGCTGGCGCGGGCGACATGGGTCAGCGTGCCGAGCTCGCCCGTGGCCAGGATCGCCTTCAGGTACGCGTCGCCGCACGCCTCCCGGAAGGTCCGCACCTCGTTGTAGAGCGCCTGCCAGTCGCCACGCAGCGCGTGGGCCCGGGTGATCACGATGTCGATTTCCCGGGCGCCCGCATCGACGGATGCCCGGATCTCCTCGACCCGCTGCTCGAAGGGGCTGAGGCCGGCCGGGAAGCCGGTGGACACGGCGGCCACGGGGATGCCCGAGCCGCGCAGGGCCTCGACGGCCGTGGGGACGAGGGCGTGGTAGACACAGACGGCGCCCACGCGCAGGCCGTGGGACTCGAGGCCGAGACTGCGGAGGAGGTCCTCCCGGACCGGCTGGCGGGCCTTGGCCGCCAGCCGTCGGACGGCACCCGGCGTGTCGTCGCCCGACAGGGTGGTGAGGTCGATACAGCTCACCGCGCGCAGCAGCCATGCGGCCTGCCAGCGCCTCTTCACGGAGCGTCGCCTGGCGAGCGTGGTCGTGCGGCGCTCGACGGCGCTCCGGTTCACCCGGACGGCCCGTACCCAGTCGAGGTCGAGAGGCGCGCCCGGATTGCGGCCTTCCCGGGGCCTCGCGGGCTCGAAGGGCCGGACGGTCCGCAGTCCTTCCCGTACGTTCTGCTTGGTGGTCATGGCCCGGAAGATAACACGCGGTCGGCGGGGGAACGCAAATCCTCCCGGTCGCCTCGAGCTCGGGGGACCGGACCGGGGTGCGGCGGCACGGGGTTCGGCATTAGGTTGCCCTCCAATGAAGCCGGTCTACATCACTTCGGACGTACATCTCGGGGCCGTATCGACGGCGACCGAGCGGGCGTTCCTGGCCTTCCTGGAGCACGTCGGGCGGGAGGCGTCGCGGCTGATCATCCCGGGGGACCTGTTCGATTTCTGGTTCGAGTACGGCGACATCATCCCGGGCGAGCATTTCCGGGTGCTGGCGGCGCTCGCGGAGCTCGTGGACGCCGGGATCCCGGTGCTCGTCACGGGCGGGAACCACGACGCGTGGGGCGGCTCGTTCCTGGAGGAGCGGGTGGGCGTGACCTTCGAGCCCGGACACGTCCGGACGGAGCTGGCGGGGCGGCCGGCGCTCGTGGCCCACGGGGACGGGCTCGGGAAGGGCGACCTGAAGTACCGGGCGCTGAAGCTGGTGCTCCGCAGCCCGGTGGCGATCTGGGGGTTTCGAACCCTGCATCCCGAACTGGGGCTGGGGCTGGCCCGGCGGGTCTCCAGCACGGAGCTCAAGGCCGACAGCGACCCGGGCAAGGTGGGCCGGGCCGACTTCATCGAGGCGTGGGCCCGGGAGCAGCTGGCGGCGGACCCGGAGCTCGCGTACGTGGTGTGTGGCCACAGCCACCTGCCGGCCGTCGAGGAGGTCGGGCCCGGGCGCTACTACCTGAATGCCGGCGACTGGCTGAGCCACTGGACGTTCATCACGATCCCGGAGGATGGGGTGCCGTCCCTCCGCAGCTGGAAGGACGGCAGGTAGCCAACCGGCAACCGGGGGGCCATCGGGGCCGACCGTGCGGACGATGGGGGCGGCGGCCGACCTCCCGGAACCGGTAGGGCGAGTCGCTGACGAAGAAGGCGTGGCTCGGCGGGTCCGGGTCGATCCGGTGCGGCGCTTCCTCCTCGAGAGTCCCTTCGACGGCCCGTGCGGTCTCCTCCCCGGAGTCGACGAGCTGGACGTCGGGCCCATCTCCTCTCGGAGGGTGGAACGGAGGAGTGGGTAGTGGGTGCACCCCAGAACGATGACGTCGACGTCGACCTCCTTCAGGTGGGCGAGATAGTCCCGGCTGACGTGTGCGGTGACGGGGTGGTCGTTCCACCCCTCCTCCACGAGGGGGACCAGGAGCGGACACGGCTGGGCGGTCCCAGGGCGGAGCGAAGGGACGTCACGGCGGTCCCCCGGGCAGGGGCACCCGCAGGCGGAACGAGACGGACTGCCGCGGCCCCGGCTCCATCTCGATGGCGGCCGGGAAGTCTGCGAGATGCGCGTTGACGAATGCGTCGATGCCGGAGGCCAGCACCCAGAAGAGGGACCAGGCGATCCAGTCTTCGCGCTGCTGTTCGCGGCTGTCCACCAGCCCCTCGAGGCTGGCAGCGGTATTGCCCTCGCCGTCGTCCGCGGCGATGGCCTGGTCGAGGATGGACGGGACCGTATCGAGGACCGCACGCATGGAGTCCGGGTCGGGTGCCGCGGCAATCAGGTCGGCCCGGAGTGTTGCCACCCTCTGGTCGTACCGGTCCCGGGCTTCGTCGAGGCGGACCTGGGTTCGGAAGATCATGAACCAGTTGGCCGCCCAGCCGCCGAAGTAGACGCCGCCGCGCGTGTAGGCCCCGAACTCGGCCTGACCCCAGCCGGGCAGGATCATGGAGCGGATGAGGGCGCCCTGGGGCGAGAGCGGGAGTACGGTGTCCGCCGGGACCGTGGCGGTATCGGCGTCGGCTTCGGGCACGACGGCGACGGAGTCCACGACGACCTCGGCGCTGTCACCCACCTGGCCCCGTGCGGCCACGGGCATGGCCGCAAGCGCGAGAAGGGAAAAGCCGAGCGCGCGTGCGGCTCGCGCCCGCGTCGAGGCCGTCACTCCTTCGCCTTCTCCGTCATGACCGGGAGCGCACCGGGGTGCATGCGGAACGTGAGGCTGCGGGCGTCGGGCGGCTCGTGGAGCTCGCCGTCGAGCTGGAAGAAGATCGGGTCGTCGCCCGTGGCCTCGAACGTGACCGTGCGTGAGCGATAGGTGTGCACTTTCGGATGACTCTCGTGTTTGCCCCGCATCACCTTGGCCAGCGGGAGCATGGCCCCGAGGATGCTCACCTCGTCTATGACGCAGATATCGAACCGGCCGTCCTCAGGTTCCGCCCGGGGGCAGACCCAGAACCCGCCGCCCACACAGCGACCGTTGGCGGCCACCACGATCATCACCTTCTGCTCGATCACCCGGTCGTCGAGCCGGATCCGGAGGGGGATGGCCCGGAAGGTGAGGAGGGAGCGGAGCACGGCGGTCAGGTACTTCCAGACCGCCGGACTGGGACGCCCTCGCTTGCGGATGATGTAGCGGGTCACGTCCACGTCGATGCCTGTTCCGGCGGCGTTGACGAACCAGTGGGCGTGGTCGTTCCACTCGGCGGTGCAGGCATCGAACCGGCGCAGCTCGCCATTGAGCAGGATGTCCATGGACCGCTCGAGGTCGTCGAGGGGGCCGACCAGCTTGGCGAAGTCGTTGCCGGTCCCGACGGGGAGTACGCCGAGGGTGGGGCCGTCGACGCCCTGGGCCAGCGCCCTGAGCAGGCCGTTGGACACCTCGTGGACGGTGCCGTCTCCGCCCGCGGCGATGACCAGATCGAATCGCGCACGTGCGGCCTCGATGGCCAACGTGGAGGCCTCCCGTGGCGCCGTGGTGGCGACCAGGTCCGCGTCGATGCCCCGGCGCTCGAGGCCGACGATGATCCGTTCCGACATGCGCCGGCCGCGGCCGGCGCCGGAGGTCGGATTCAGGATGACCCGTGCAGTGGGCACGCGCGTCTGGGTTGGGGTGGTCGAGGAGGGCCGACAGGCGGCGCCCCGGCGGAGAATGCTGGTGGGGACGTTACAGGGCCGAGGACGGCCGGTCAATCGCTGGAGCCCCCGGCGTGGTCCTCGAGGACACGTTCGATGGCGGGCCGGATGAGGTCGCCGGAGAAGCCGCGGCGAGCGAGGTGGCCGTAGAGCTTCCTGCGGGCCCGGAGCCGGTCCTTCCGGTTGTCGACAGCGCGGAGGGTCGACCGGTTCTTCCTGATCCAGGCCTCGGCCGCGTCGCGCACGAGATCGGCCTCGTCCAGCCCCTCGGCGGCCATGACCCGGTCGATGGCCCCCTGGGCGGTCTCCGGGGAAACGCCCCTGTCCCTGAGCTCCCGGGCGAGGGCGAAGGGACCGCGGGGCCGGAGTCGGAGCCGATCGCGGACGAAGGCCTCGGCGAAAGCGTGGTCGTCCACATAGCCGCGATCGGTCAGCCAGGCCAGGACCCGGTCGATCACGACATCGTCGAAGTCCTTTCGCCGCAGCCGCCTGCGAAGCTCCTCCCGGGCGCGGGCCCGGTGTGCGAGGAGGGCCAGGGCCCCTTCCCGGGCGCGTGCCACCTCCCCGCGGTCCCGGAGCTCGTCGAGCCGGCCAGCGGAGAGTTCGTCGCCGGGTGCGAGGCCGCTCTCGAGGTAGACGTCCAGGGGGACCTCGAGGCGGGCCTCCGGCTCGCCTTCGACGAAGAGGCCGACGGTGTCGTTCGCTCGATGCTCGATGCGGGTGATCTGCACGGCGTGGAAGCTAGCCCGTGTCGGGCGGGTGAGGCCATGGCTGCACGGGACCGCGGCGGGCGTGGGGTCGCTGGCGTGACTCGCGGTGCCGGCGCGGACCGTCGCGGTGGGGTCGACGGGTGGGTATGTTGGCGGCGACACCGCACATCCCCGCACCGGAGATCGGACCATGCGACCGCTGACTGCCGCTTTCGTCTTCGTACTCGTCGCCGCGTGCGCACCCCGCCAGCCGGAGCCGGCGTCGCCCGGCCCCGTGGCGGCTCCGGCGCCCACCGAGAGCCCGGCTGTCGGGGAGACGCCGTGGGAGCCGCCGTCGGCGGCCAACGCCGCGGATCGACACCGGGAGGTCCACTGGTTCCGGACCGCCGCGGAGTACCGGGCGCTGGCGCTCCAGGTGTACGGGGCCGCCTCGGAGGCGGTCCGGGAGAAGGCGGATGGCCGGGAGCCCGGGAGCTGGGCGGTGATCATGGACGCGGACGAGACGGTGCTGGACAACAGCGAGTTCGAGCGCCGGATCGCCGAGTCCGGGCAGGAGTTCGAGGAGTGGATGTGGTCGGACTGGGTACGGGAGGAGGACGCGGGGCTGATACCGGGGGCGAGGGCGTTCATCGGGCGAGTCCAGAATCTGGGGGGACGGATCGCGATCGTGACGAACCGGGACGAGGAGCTGTGTCCGGCGACGCGCCGCAACCTGGGCGCACTGGGTGTGCACCCCGCGGCGGTGCTGTGCGAGACCACCACGGGCGAGAAGGAGCCCCGCTTCCGGATGGTGCAGGAGGGCACGGCGGCGGAGGGGCTGCCACCCCTGGACGTGCTGATGTGGATCGGGGACAACATCGGCGACTTCCCGGGTCTGACGCAGGCCGATCGGGACGCTCCCGCGGAGACGTTCGCGGCCTTCGGCGAGCGGTACTTCGTGCTGCCGAACCCCATGTACGGGAGCTGGATGGGAAACGAGTGGCGGTAGGCGCGCCGGGGCGGCCGGCGGGGGCGGCCGGCGGGCCCGGCCGGCGGGCTCTGACGCCGGAGGGCGGGCCGAGCTCGCCCGGGTGGCGGGAGCGCCTGGGAATCGAACCCAGCGAAGCGCCCTCGGGACGCTCCCACGAGTTTTGAAGACTCGGGCCGACACCAGCCGACATTCGCCCCCGTTCGCCGCCGGGCCGAAGGATGTCATCCCGGGCGGCCGCCGGCAACACCCGGCACGATCGTTGGCCAAGCGCGGAGGGCGCCGACATATTGCGGGCGAGCACCCACGGGTTTCCCCTGTCACGAGGAGCCGCAGCCGTCCAAACCCCAAGCCGCTTCTGGAAGAGCTTCGGCCCCGGGCTGCTCTGGGCCGCCGCCGCCATCGGGGTCTCGCACCTCGTCCAGTCGACCCGGGCGGGCGCCGATGCCGGAT
>CAYMLW010000087.1:0-13158 GCA_964391035.1 uncultured Gemmatimonadaceae bacterium | reverse complement strand
GCCCTCGGCATCGGTGTCGGGCAGCAGGATCGCGAACTCCTCGCCCCCGTAGCGGGCCACCACGTCGGTCTCCCGTCGGAGCGATCGGCGGATCGCTGCGGCCACGGCCTTCAGCGCCTCATCCCCTTCCGTGTGGCCGTAGATGTCGTTGAACTGCTTGAAGAAGTCGATGTCGCAGAGGATCAGGGCGAGGGAGGCGCCCCGGCGGCGATGTCGGGCCCATTCCTGGTAGAGGAGGTCATCGAAGCGGCGGCGGTTCGCGACGCCGGTCAGGGCATCCGTCGTCGCCATTTCGCCGAGCCGCTCATTGGCCGACTCGAGCTGCCTATTGGCGTGCTCGAGGGCGACCGTCCGCTGCTGGACGCGGTCCTCCAGGGTCCGGGCGTAGTCCTTGAGCTGGGCGGCCAGCCGCTCCTCCCGGCCGAAGGCGTCGGAGAACCGGCGGCTGAGGAGCACGGACTGGGCGAGGATGAAGACGAAGATCCCGGGCCCGATCAGGTTGGCGGAGGTGTCGAGGACCCAGACGGACCGGGCCGTGTCGTTGGCGACACCGACGACGATCCCGAGGAACCCGAGGAGGAAGATCCACGAGCCCGACAAGCGGTCCCGGATGGCCACGTAGAGGGCGTACAGGCCGTACGCCACGGCGAGCACGAGGAAGAGCTGGAACCAGAGGAGCAGACTGGAGAAGACCCGGACCGGGGTCACCAGGACGATGGCGACGGCGAGGGAGCCGAACCCGTAGAGGGCGCCGAGCGCCCATCGGAGCATGGCCTCCGGGTAGATCGACGACAGGAACGCCCCGAACAGCATGGCCGCGACCAGGAACGACAGGAACTCGAGGTGGACGAGGACGGTCCAGTCCAGGCCGGGGACGAGGTCGGTGAGCAGTCGCTCGCCCGTGGCGAAGATGCGCACCACGATGGCCAGACAGAAAAGGCCGAACCAGAGGGTCGACCGGTCCTCCCTGCGGGCCCAGAAGACGCCCAGGTGGTAGAGCCCCATGATGGCGATGGCGCCCGCCATGAGCAGCTCGACGAAGAGGACGCGATCCCGCAGCCCGAGGATGTCCGGGACGGTGCCGATCACGACGGACTCCCAGAACCCGCCGGTCCGGTACTCGAAGTTGGAGATCCGCATTACGAGCTCCAGCTCCGTGGTCTCGAACGAAGGCAGCACGATGATCCGTGGATCGAATTCCGGCGAGGCCGTCTCTTCCGTTCGCCCGACCACCCCATTGGACGCCACCCGGAGCCCGTTCACGAAGAGCTCGTAGGCGGTGGCCATGTCCTTGAGCTTCATGGCCAGCTGGGGCGTCCTGGCCGGCAGGTCCAGGTGAAGGACGTAGCTGGCATACCCCGTGGTCTGCCCGGCGTCGCCCACGCCCATGGCCTCGTCCCAGTAGCCGGGGACCTCGACCATACCCGTCGGCGGGTCCGCTGCGCCAGGCTCGATGAGCCGGTTCCGGTAGAACGCCCACTCCCCGTCCAGCTCGACCGGACCGTCTCCGGCGAAGCTCCAGTCGGAGAGATCGAGCCGGCCGTCCTCGGCCCGCGGCGTGGGAGCACCGACGGTGCAGGCCGTCAGGAGCAGCGCTCCGAGGAGGAGGACCCATGCCGCGGCTACGCGAGGTGGCGTGTTCATGGGCCGCGTCCTGCCTGGCCACGGGACCGGCGCATCCGCGCACAGTCCCTCGATGAAGCTGTAATCCGGATTACCATGGCATCGGTCGAGATCCGCGCAGTACCGCCGCAACTCGGGTCGGATACGGGGGGCGCTCCGAACGAGGATACCGGCCCGGCGGCCCTGGATCAACCGCAATCGTGGGCGAACGCGCAAGTCCCCTCCCCGATCCGCACACCAGGAGGGCGGCGGGTCCGATGCCTCCGCCGCCCGTGACGCCAGCCTTGACCGGGGCAACCACCTCCGCCTACAGTGAGGCTCACGAGGAGGGTCCGGACCCACCGTCGGCCCTTCCCGTGCAGAGCAGGAGCACGGCTCGTGCCCGTACGCCGCTCTTCCCTTCAGGGCCGACGGGCGCCGGAAATCACTCCGCATCCGAAGACCGAGGTCCGTGGAGAGAGAGGCCGAAATGCGTGGATTCAGGATAGGGCGCTCGTTGCTGGTGGCGGTCGCGCTGACGCCGCTGTTGCTCACTGGCTGTGACGATGGCGGCGGCACTACCGGCCCGGAGGACATCGACCTGTCCGCCACCGCGGTCGCGCTGGAAGAGGCAGTCGAGACCTACCTTCTCGAGAACAGGGCCATTCTGTCCATCGCGGCGCTGTCCGGCGCCATGAGCGAAGCGTGCGGCGGCGGTGTATCGCTGGGTGCGACCCCGCCCCTCGCCGCCATGGACCTGCTGAGCGGCAGGGCGCCCCGGGCGCTGCTCGACCTCGGCGAGCCGGAAGCCATCGCGGAGGCCTGCCTGGGCGAGAGCCTGGTCATGAATCCGGCCACCGGCGAGTACGAGACGGGTGGGCCTGGCGACGTTCCGGCCAACGGCGTCCGGTTCGAGCTCTACGACGTGGACACGAACGGCGATCTGGTCAGCCCGCTGACGGCGATCGGCTACGTCGAGATCGTGGACAGCAGCACCGAGACGGCGCTGTCCGGGTCGTTCAGGGCGGTGATCGACGGTGCAACGCTGATCAATTTCACCGGCGAGCTCACGGGCAGCGAAACCACGCTGACCATTGAGGCCGACGGGTTCTTCTCTGCGGATGGCTCGACCCAGCTCGAGGTCACGATGGACGCGGGGATCAACGTCGAGACGGGCGACATCTCGGCCAGCGCCGAGATCGAGACCTCCGAGATCTCCTCGACGGTCACCGTTGAGGGCGAAGGCGACGCGGAGAACGAGGAGTTCACGGCCTCATTCGAGGCCCGGGTGGAGCACGGCGCCAACACCGTCATCTTCGATGGCACCTTCGACGAGGACGGGAACGTGACCGGTGACGTCCTGGTGAACGGCTCGGTGGTCGCGTCGTTCACCGTGGACGTGGAGACGGAGCAGCTGGTCATCACCGATGAGTCGGACGGCGCGTTGAGCGATGACGATCTGGCGGCCCTCGAGAGCATGTTCGAGTCGGCCCTCACCGGGTTCGCGACGATCCTGGTCGTGGGCCTGCTCCTCTTCGCTCTCTCCGGCGGCTTCTGATCGTGCGGGCCGGGCGGCGCTCGGACCGCCGCCCGGCCACCCCGGGAAGTCGAGATGCCGGACCCGCTGCTCCACCGCCTCGCCACCACGGCCGCAGTGGTCCTGGCCGGGGTGGGCCAGCCGGGCCGGCCTTTCCGGCCCCGGGGCTCCTGGGAACGGGATCAGCGGGCCCGGATCCAGCGCATGGTGCGGCACGCCCGGGACACCGTGCCCTTCTACCGCGACGCCCTCCGGGTCCTGGCCCTCGACCCTGAAGATTTCCGGGACCCGACCCACCTCCAGCGACTCCCCCTGGTCGGACGGGACGACTACATGGCCCGGCCGGATGCCTTCCGGTCCCGCGCCATCGGGCCCACACACCGGGTCCGACTCCGCACCACCGGCTCGACCGGCCCGTCGGCCGGGTTCTGGCACGACCGCCGCTCCCTGATCCGCAATATCGCGTACGGCCGCAGGGAATCGGCCGTGCTGCGTGGAGCCACCGGCCGCGATGCCCGGCCTCTCACGGTGGTCTTCCGCCACCCGGACTCCCAGTTCAACAGGGTCCAGCGGTTCTATGACGACGCCCTCTTCATCCCGGCCCGGCACCGCGCTCGCTCCCGGACCGTCCCAACCGACCGGCCGCTGGAGGAGAACGTCGAACTACTGCGACGGCTCCGGCCCGCCGTGGTCTCGGCCCACGGCAGCTACCTCGGCGAAGTCCTCCTCCACCAGGACACGCTGGAGCCCGGCGGCTGGCGACCGGCGGCGGCGGTGTACACGGCCGATCCGCCGACGGGGAACGGGCTGTGTCGGCTCCGGGACGAGCACGGGATCTGGGTCCAGTCTCTCTACCGTTCCGGTGAGGCGCTGAAGATCGCGTTCGGCTGCGAGGTCGGGACCGGGCTCCACGTCCATCCCGACCTGGTCCACCTGGCCGTGGTGGACCACGCCGGTCGGCCCGTGCCGAATGGCGAGACCGGCGACATCGTGCTGTCCAACCTTCTGAACCGGGCCACCGTGCTGCTGAACTACAGGATCGGTGACCGGGGTGTGCTGTCGGAAGAAGGGTGCCCGTGCGGCCGGACCTTCCCGCTCCTGAAGCGTCTCGAGGGGCGTTCCGGAGACGTGATCCGCCTGGCATCCGGCGTGGTGCTCGAGACCAGCGACCTGGCCCGGATGTTCCAGGGTCGGGACGACGTGGCCCTGTTCCAGATCGTGCAGACCGGCATGGCGTTCGAGGTACGGGTCCGGCCGAAGCCGGACGCCGATGGCGGGCGGCTCCGCCGCCACGTCGTGGCGGCCTGCCGGGGGCTGCTGGGGCCGGACGCCGAGATCCGCGTGACGTTCTCCGATCGCCTCGGGATGGACCGCAGAAAGTGGCGACCGGTCATCGTGCGGGACGAGGTCGAGGCAGGAGACGGAGAGTGAGCGAGTGGGCGGATCGGCTGCGTCGCCTGGGGACCCCGCTGGGTCGGCGCGAGCTCGTCCATGCCCTGTTCCACGCCGGCTGGCCCGCGCTCCGGACCCTGGCGGCATGGCACCGCGCTACGCTGATCCGCCGGACCCGGGTCATCGCCGTGATCGGCTCGCTGGGCAAGACCACGACCACCCGGTTCGTCTGGCGCGCCCTCGGCGAGCCCGGGCGTCCACCGGTCGGCAGGAACGCCGGCAGCTTCCTGGCCCGGGAGCTGTACCGGATCCGACCATGGTCCCGGTGGGCGGTGTTGGAGGTCGGCATCAGCGGGTTCGGCCGGATGCGGGAGTATGCCCGGATGATCCGTCCGGACGTCGTGGTGGTCACGGCCATCGCCAGTGACCACAGTCGCACGTTCGAGACGCTCGACGAGACCCGCGAGGAGAAGGCCCGGATGGTGGCCGCACTCCCGCCCCACGGCGTTGCCGTCCTGAACGGGGACGATCCCCACGCCCGCCGGATGGCGGAAACCACCCGGGCCCGGATCGTGACCTTCGGGTACGGCCCCGACAACGACGTGGTGGGCCGGGCGGTGCGACCCGACTGGCCGAACGGCTCGGTGCTCGAGGTCGAGGTCGGCGGCCGACGGATCGAGGCCCGGACCCGGCTCTTCGGGCGCCACTCGGCCTACGCCGTCCTGGTCGCCGTGGCGGTGGGCCTGGAAACCGGCTGTCCGCTGGAGGAGATCGTGGGGAGCGTGGCCGGCCTCGCGCCCACGAACGGGCGGATGCAGCCCGTCCGGCTACCCGGCGGGGCATGGCTGATCCGGGACGAGTACAAGTCCTCGGTGGAGAGCGTCGAGGCGGCGATCGAGGCGCTGGCGGAGGTGCCGGCGCGCCGGCGGATCGTAGTGCTGGGCGAGATCACGGAGCCCCCTAGCCCGCAGCGTCAGACGTATCGGGCGGTGGGTGCCGGACTGGCGCAGGTCGCCGACCATGTGGTCCTGGTCACGGGCAGCACGGGGTTCCAGGACTATCGCTCGGGGATCCGCACGCGGCGCCCCGACTACGAGCCGGTCCACGTGAGGAGCTGGCGGGAGGCGGTCGAGACGGTCGAGCCGGGACCGGGCGATGTCGTCCTGGTCAAGGGTCGCGGTTCACAGCGGCTGGCCCGGATCAGCCTCGCCTTCCTGGACCAGGACGTGGGCTGCGACCTGGTTTACTGCGACAGCAGATACGCCAACTGCGACCACTGCCCCGCCCTCACGTCCGGCCGATCCCGCAGCCCGATGCCCGCAGCCGGCGCGGCGGGTCCGACCACCGCCCGCTGAAACTCCGGACGTCCGCCTCCGTAGGGTAGAGCGGCACTCACGAGACGAAGGCATCATGGTCCAGAAGATCAAGAACAAACGGGTCGTCCTGCGCGACCTCGTCATATTCCAGATCAAGCTCTTCCTCGACGGCGTGGCCGACGTGGTCATCTCTCAGATCGCCCTCGGCGCCGTCTTCCTCGACCTGCTCTTCCCTGCCGAGCGGAAGGGCCAGAGGTTCTACGCCGTCATGGCCCGGGCCGAACGCTTCGATCGCTGGCTCAGCCTCTATGGCAGCGCCGCGGCCGCGGACCTCGAGGAGGACGGCCTCTTCGGAGCGAGCCAGGCCGGCGCGGACACCCTCCTCGGGCGGCTCGAGACGCTGGTCACGGGACGCTGGGAGATCGACGACGAGGAGGTCGCCGAGCCCGCGGCCTGACCCGCCACCGCCGTCGCCGGGAACGGTCGGCCCACGGATCGGCCTACCGGGTTGGCCGGACGCGCCTGCCCCGGAACCGGAGCGGGCGTGTGAGCATCGTGCCCCGGCTCCCCTCCGCCACCCTGCGGAGCAGCGCGTCGTATCGGTCCACCATGTCGTCCAGCCGGTGACGGCGCTCCGCCCGGGCCCGGCCGGCCTGCCCCGCCCGTCGCAGCCGGTTCGGGTCCGACAGGGCGTCGATGAGCGTAGCGGCCAGGCGGTGGGAGTCCCGGGGGCCTGCGAGCCAGCCGGTCTCGCCATCGGCCACCAGCTCCGGCGTGCCGGACACGGCCGTGGCCACCACGGCGACGCTCGCCGCCATGGCCTCGAGGACCACGTTCGGCGCCCCTTCGACCAGCGACGGCAGTACCAGGAGGTCGAGGGCACCCATGATGGCGGGGACGTCGTCGCGGTAGCCGAGCCAGCGGACCCGGGGGGCATCGCCCAGAACGGACCGCATGGCCTTCTCCTCGGGCCCCTCGCCCACGATCACGAGCCACGCCCGGGGCGCCGCCCTGGCGACCCGCGGCCAGGCCTCGGCCAGGTAGCGCACCCCTTTCCGCTCCCGCAGGCTGCCGACGTAGCCGACGGCCATGGCGTCCGGCGGGAGCCCGAGGTCTGCGGGCGTCGTGTCGTCGAAACGGCCCAGCGCGACACCGTTGTAGATCACTTCCACGTCTTTCGGGCGCAGCCAGGGCGCCGAGTCCAGGAGCGTGCGACGGGTCGCGGCGGCATTGGTCACGTGGAAGGCGGGGACGAGGCCGTAGAGGAGGCGAGCGTAGGGGCCGGGCCCCAGCGGCTGGTCATTGGCGTGCCGGACCACGACGGGGATCCCCAGCCAGCGGGCGACGGGGGCCGTGAGCCGCACATCCTTCTTCATGAGCGTGAGCACGACGTCCGGCCGGCTCCGAACGAGGGCCCGACGGATCCGCCAGAGGGCCGGCGGGTTCAGGTCCGCGCCCCGCACCACGGGCACGACCGGGACGATCTCACCCATCCGCTCCTCGAGGCGCGACCCCGGTCGGCACAGCACCGTCACCTCGTGGCCCCGGCCGGTCAGCCCCCGGGCGAGGACCTCGTTGACCAGGTGGATCCCGCCCCAGGCGGTGGAGGCGTTGCTGATGACGATCCGCATGTGTGACCGGTACGGGACGCTGTGGTGTCCGCGCCAGGGTAGCCGGCCGGGACGGACCGGTCAACGCGGTCCGGGGTCCGGAGCCGCCCCTTCGGGAGAGCCAGGCCCGCGGTCCGGAGCCGGCGCGCCTGCCCTATTCCGCGTCCAGGAAGCGGCTCAGAATGGCGCCGATCATCGCGTTCAACGCCTGCGCGGTCCGCTGGCCCTGGGCGTCCCTGGCATTGGTCACGGCCAGGAACGCCACATCCCGGTTATGAGCGCCCCACGCCATGCTGTGGTTGATGGTGTTGCTGCCGGTGTGCGTGAAGGCGTCGCCGTGCGCCCATTCGCGGTCCAGCACGACCCAGCCATAGCCGTACTCGCTGCTCTGGTTCATCGGCACGACACCGGTGGCCAGGAGGCCCCCGGTGGCCTGGCTCACCAGCGTCGACTCGCCGTTCTCCGCCACCATCATCTCCTGGATGATGCGTGCCCACTGGTCGAGGGGGACGTGCATCCGGCCGGCGGCTGAGAGCCACGGCGGGTTGTCGCACCCCTCGCACGGCACCCAGCCGCCGCCGTTCCACGAGTGCGGCACCGGGTTGTCGCTCGCCCCCGGCGCCGTCTGCGGCCCCCACCCCGCCCGGTCCACGCCCAGCGGGTCGAAGAGCTGCGCCTGGATCACCGCCTCGAACGGCGACCCGTACGCCCGCTCGATCATCGCGCCGGCCATGGCGAAGCCGATGTTGCTGTAGGAGTACGACCCCCGCTCCGCCACCGGCGGCTGCTGGAACGCCCATGCCGCCACCTCGTTCCGCTGGGCCCGGGCGTCCGACGCCTGGAGCTGGAGCCCGCTGGGGTTGCCGGGCAGCCCCGACTGGTTCGTGACCAGCTCCCGCAGCGTCACCGGCCGGTACTCGGCCCGGACCTCCAGCTCCGTGAACACCTCTTCCACCGTGGTGCCCCACTCCAGCATCCCGGCGTCCACGGCCACCGCGGCCATGTACGCGCTCACGGCCTTCAGGTTCGAGCCGATGTGCCACTGGTCGTCGGCCGTGACCGGCGGCCCGCCGATCCGCCGGTCCCCGGCCACGCCGAACGCGATCAGCCCGTCCGCCGTCACGATCGCGCCGCCGATGGCCGGGACGCCGTGGGCCGCGTCGAGGGAGTCCGCGAGCGCCGTCAGATCCGCCACCTCGACCGTGATGTCCGCCGTGCCGTCGACGCCGTCCATGGTCGCCGTGATCGTGACCGTCCCGGGGGCCCGGCCCCGGACCTCGCCCGTCGACGACACGGTGGCAACCCGCTCGTCGCTGCTCCGCCACGTCGCCGTCCCGGCTTCCACCACGTTACCGGAAGAAGTCCGCGCCTCGGCGGCCAGGGCGATTGTCGCGAGGGCCGCTACCGTGGTATCGCCGGTGATGGTGACCGTGGCCACCCCGTCGTCGGGGTCGGTCGGGCCGCCGGCGTCGGAAGCGCAGGCCAGGACGAGCAGTGGCAGCGCCGCCGCGAGCGGCAGGCGCGAGAGTCTCGGGCGAACGGGCATGTCTGGCTCCTTCAGCACGGGTGGGAGATCTGCCATCCCCAGACGCGCAGCGTGGGGCGGCCACGGGTCAGGGCTGCGGCGTGGCGGATGGCGGGTCGCCCGAGGGTTTCCCGCTATGGCCGGTAGAACCCGCAGATTCCAGACTCGATCCGGAGCCCCTCATGCGCAACTTCGCCCTGCCCCTCGTGCTCGCCCCGCTGGTCGTCGCGGCCGCCGCCTGCGAGAGCGGCACCGAGCCCGATGACCCGGAGACCGCCGGCCGCTGCACCTTCGAGCTCACCCTCTCCGGCGGCATGACCGGCCGGGGCGAAGGGCCCGCGAACTTCGTGGGTGGGGCCGGTGGCGCCCTCCAGATCCACCTCGACGGCACCGTCACCAACGCGCCGGGCGACCCGGTCATCGGCTCGATCCTCGTGCGACAGTGGGACGGCCAGCGCGGCGATGCGACGGTCACAGACGCGGCCATGATCCACCAGGACGCCTCGCCCAGCACGTCGCAGTACGCCGAGGGCACGCCCAGCACCCACTGCGATGGGTGCGGCGGAAGCGTCACCATCGACGAGACCGGCGCCGACTACCTGACCGGCGGCTTCGAGATCACGCTCCAGACCCTCTCCACCGCCGCCGGCGCCGACCCGGAGCCGACCACGGCCACCGGCACCTTCCGGGCTGCCTACGACAACGCCCTCTCCGCCGACGACCCGGCCGACGAGTGCCTCACGGCGTGGGAGGAAGCGGGCTGAGGGTTCCGGGCCGCCACTCGTTCGTCAATCGGCTCGACCCATGGATCTTCGCCTCGACAGACACCCTGGAAATCGGTAGCACCCCATGCGGATTCCCTCCCCATTCCTGGCCCTCGCCGCCATCGCTCTGGTCGCGGCCCCTGCCTGCGACGACGGCTCCACCGCCCCCGAGGAAACCCTCGCCCGCTTCGACCTCGACCTGCCCGCCACCGTCACCGAGGGCGACACCTTCGACCTCGCCATCACCGCCGTGGGCAGCGAGGGCACCCGCCCGTTCACCGGGTTCAGCGGCGAGGTCACCCTGGGCGTCACCGACGCCTCGGGCAGCGGCGCCGCCATCGAGCCATCGACCGTGACGGTCACTCAGGGCACCGGCGCCGCGGAGGCCGTGATCCTCGGCACCGCCGGCGAGGTGAGCGTGGAGGCCGGCGGCGGTGGGGCCACCGGGTCGGGGGAGATCACCGTGGCGGTTGATACGACGCGTCGCCTGGCGGGCGATCCGTCGTCCCCGGCGGCCGAGGCGATCCCGGACCGTGCGTTCGAGGCGGAGGCGGACGACTACTCGGCCGACCACCCGGAGCTGGGCGGCGTGTACATCTCGTTCAACACGCTGGTGCTGGCGTTCGAGCCGGGCACGACGGTGGGCGAGGCGAACGAGATCCTGACGGGGATGGACGCGGAGATCGTGGGCGGGATCCCGGGTGTGGTGGACGTCGCGGCGGGGATCCTGATCCTGCGGGTGCCGACGGAGTCGCATGCGGAGATGGAGGCGCTGCTCGAGGAGCTGCGGGCGGACGAGCGCGTGGCGCACGTGGTCCAGGACGCGCTGCTGGAGACGCAGCTCGTCCCGGGGCCCAATGCCGACGCGACCGAGGCCGAGAATGGCGAGTACGACTGGATCTGGGGCCTGACGCCGGGCGACGGGAACTGGGGGCTGGAGCTGATCCGGGCCCCGGCCATGTGGAACCTCAACGACAACGTGACCGGCACCACGATGACGGGGGTGCTGGACGCGGGATTCGACGGGTCCCACGAGGACCTGGTCGTGTTCGAGGATCAGACGCCGAACGCGTGGCGGGCCGATCACGGCACCCACGTGGCCGGAACGATCGGCGCCACGTTCGACAACGGGGTCGGGGTCGATGGACTCAATCCCTTCGCCGATCTCGTGGTGCGGACTCGCCGGTTCCGGATGGTCGAGTCCGACACGACGGTCCTCGGCACCCGCCACAGCTTTGCCCAGGCTCACCTCGTGGACCTGGGCCTCCTGATCTCGGTCCAGCCCGGGATCCGGGTCGTGAACATCAGTCTGGGAATGAACTGGGGACGGGCGGGTGTGAACCAGAACACGAACGGCGAGGTCCACCACCTGATCGAACAGCAGGCGTACCTGATCCGTACGCTGCTCACCGGTCTCGCCGCGCACTTCGACCTCCCGATCATCGTGGTCGCCGCGGGGAACGACTCGGACGACGGGTTCGGCGTGATGGAGGCCAAGTGGGGCAGCCCTTTGACGTATGCAGGCCTGGAGCTCGAACCGCCCGACGGAGTGGCGACCGATCCGATCCTGGTGGTCGAAGCGGTCCGCAACGACCCGGCCGCGCTGGGCGGCGCCACCCGCTCGGACTTCTCCAACGCCGGCGGCGACATCTCGGCGCCGGGATCCGACATCGTGAGCACGGTCGTGCAGGACGCCACGAGCTTCTTCGCCGACTACGAGGCCATGAGCGGCACCTCCATGGCGGCGCCTCACGTCACCGGGCTGATCAGCTATCTCTACGCGGTGGACCCGGACCTGACCCATGCCCAGGTCCTCGACCTGCTGGAGCGCAACTCCGTCGCCGTCGAAGGCGGCGCCAGCAACCGCATCGATGCGTACGCCACGGCCCTAGACATCGACCGGGTCCGGGGAGACACCCGGGTGCGCGCCATGCTGCTGGACACGGATGCCGGCGGCAGCTTCGAGGAGACCGACATCGAGGAGTATCTGACCGCGTTCGAGGCGTCGTATTCAGAGGATCCTCAGAGCTGCACGATCCCCGACGCCGATCCTTCCGACTGCCCGATCCACTCCCGCTGGGACCTGAACGGCGACGGCCTTCCCGGCGGCGCCGCAACCGGCGCGTTCGACCTGGACATCGATGGCAGCTACGGCACCGTCACGGCCACCATCTCGGGTTCCGAGCTGGCCTACGACGAGACCGCCCTGTCCGACCTCCAGGTCCTCTGCTACTACGCCTACTCCGCTGTCTATCAGGGTGACACCGCGGCACGGGACACGGCGCTGCAGGGGCTGTGCGGCGACACCGGCGGCGCGGAGATCTGTGACGCAAGCCTGACCCTCTCGGGCGGGATCAGCGGGTCCACGGACGGACCTACCGCCTTCCGTGAGGCCGGCCCGCTCCTCCAGATCGAATGGGACGGCACCTACAACGGGAGCACGGGCGGACCGATCAAGGGGGCCATCGCAACCGACGAGTGGAATGGCGAACCGGGCACCTTCCCCGTCAACGACGCGACCGTGGTCCACGAGACCGCCTCGCCCGGCTCCGCCCAGTACGACGAGGACTCCAGCGTGGCGGACTGCCCCGCCTGCGGCGGGAGCATCACCGTGGACGAGGTAAACGAGGAGTTCATCACGGGCAGCTTCCAGACAACCATGTTCACCTTCGCGGAGAACGTGGGCGACGACCAGCCGGACCCCACCACGGCCACCTCGACCTTCCGCGCGGCCAGGGACGCCATCCTGTCCGACGCCGACCCGTACGCCGAGTGTCTCGAGAAGTGGGACCGCAGGGAGCCGGAGGATCCCGATCTCGTTCTCACGATCTCGCCCCACCCCATCTGCCTCGCCCCCGGAGCCAGCCACGACCTCATGGCGGACATCGAGGGTGGGAACGGCACAGTGGAGTGGGACGCCACGGGCGGGTCCTTCGAGATCCTGGACGATCGGAGCATCCGGTTCACCGCGCCGGCCGCCCCGCCGCAGGACGGCGTCATCGGCGTCAGCGCGTCGCTGGCCTCGGATCCGGAGGTCCGCGACGCCATCGAGTTCGATGTCGGCGACTGCTCCTGCCTGGTACGCGTCACCGTGGATGGCGTGGAGGCAGAGGGCGTCGAGGGCATGGCCCGGTTCGACCTCACGGAGGACGGCGCGGCGGTGGCCGGCCTGTACTCCCAGCTGTCCGGCTTCGGCAACGTGGCCTTCGGCTTCGGTGAGGGGTTCGAGAGCGAGCCGGTTCCGCTCGATCAGGTCGGCACCTTCAACGTGATCGCGAACGGGGTCCAGCCGGGGGACGTGGGGACCTACACCACCTACCTCGATTCGGGGGGCGAGGAGACCGGCCTCACGGTGCGGGCGACCCTCATCGAAAACACGGGTGACGTCCTCGCCGGGACCGTGTCCGGGCAG
>CAYMLW010000086.1:0-13279 GCA_964391035.1 uncultured Gemmatimonadaceae bacterium | reverse complement strand
GTCGGGCCCGAGGGTCTCGAGGTAGGCGTTGATGTCGTGGTGGAAGCGGCGGCAGAAGAGCGGCGCGTCCATGATCTCGTCCCACCCGGGGATCTCGACGGGGTCCACCACGGTGGCACCTCTCTGTCGGAGCACGTCGAGCGCGGCGTCGAACCGGGCCCCGATCTCGGGATCCGCCGAGGACTCGCCGGAGATCTGACGGAGCACGCCGACGCGAGCACCCGCGAGTCCCTGACGGTCGAGGAAGGCCGTGTAGGTGGCCGGGACCCGGCCCGCGCTCTGGAGCGTCACGGGATCAGCCGGGTCGGGGCCGGCGATGACGTCCAGGACCCGGGCGGCGTCCTCCACCGTCCGGGCCATGGGCCCGCCCACGTCCCGGTCCAGGTAGAGGGGGACGATGCCGTCCCGACTGGTGAGCCCCAGCGTCGGGCGAATCCCTACCAGGGCCGTGTGCGAAGACGGCCCCCGGATCGAGTTGCCGGTGTCGGTGCCGAGCCCCACGGCGCCGAAGCTCGCCGCCACCGCCGCCGCCGTTCCCCCGCTGCTCCCCGCCGGTACGCGGTTCAGGGCGTAGGGGTTGAACGTGTAGCCGGGGAGCGCAGAGCCCACGGTCTCGTACGGAGAGAACGCCCATTCGGCCATGTTCGACTTGGCCAGGACAATGCCGCCGGCCTCCCGGACCCGCCGGACCTGGAAGGCGTCGTCGGGTGGGACCGAGCCCGCGAGCACGGCTGACCCGGCCGTCGTCGGCAGGTCGTGGGTGTCGTAGTTGTCCTTCACGATCACGGGCACGCCGTGCAGCGGCCCGGCCAGCCGGCCGGTCCGCTCGAGGAAGTCGTCCAGGGAGTCGGCGACCTCGAGCGCCCGGGGGTTCACCACCAAGATGGCGTTGAGCGCCGGGCTGCGCTTGTCGTACGTGTCGATCCGAGCCAGGTAGGCCTGGACCAGCTCCCGGGCCGTGACGGTGCCGTTCAGGAAGGCCTCGTGGATCTCGGCGATGGTCGTCTCGACCACGTCCAACGGGGGACCCGCCGGCTCCGATGACGGCTCGGCGGGTGCGAGGTGGGGAGCCGCGGTCGAGCACGCCGCGGCCGTGAGCGCGGCCGCGAGACCGATCCTGTTGCGCATGGCATCTTCCTCCGTTGATTCCGGCGTCCGCTACCCTACCGTCCCGGCCTGAGTGCCCGACCGGGGAGCGCGCCCGTTGCCTCCCCATCCCGGAGCACGAGCCGGCCATTGACCATGACATGGGGGATCCCCACGGGGTACTGGTGGGGCGCTTCGAACGTCGCGCGGTCGGCCACCGTGTCCGGGTCGAATACCACGATGTCCGCGGCCATCCCGGGCGCGAGCCGACCCCGTTCCCGGAGTCCCACCCTCGCCGCCGGATCCGCGGTCATCTTGCGTATGGCCGCCTCCAGCGGCAGAACCTCATGCTCGCGCACGTAGTGGCCGAGCACGCGGGGGAAGCTGCCGTAGCTGCGCGGGTGGGGCACGCCCTCGGAGAGGGGCCCTTCGATGGCCAGGGCGCTTCCGTCTGAGCAGACCATGGAGAGGGGATGGGCCAGGAACCGGGCGACGTTCTCCTCGCTCATCCCGAAGCCCACCATCCCCCCGCCGCCGCTGGTCAGGATGCGGACCAGGAGCTCGTAGGGGTCCTCGTCCCGCTCCGCGGCCAGCGCGCCGAGGCGCCGCCCCCGGGCCCACGCGAACGCATCGTCGGCGGTGGACGTGACCTGGACCGAGTCCCAGGTGCCGAGACCGTGGATCTTCTCCCGGACCGCCTCCTGGAGACGCGGTCGGAGCTCCGGATCCGCGAGGCGGGCGCGGAAGGCGTCGTTGCCGCCATCGCGGGACCAGAGGGGGAAGAGGTTGGAGAGACCGGTGCTGTACGCGACGTACGGGTAGACGTCGAAGCGGACGTCGATACCGTCGTCGCGGGCGCGCTCGAGGGTCTCGAGGATGGGGCCCGCCTTCCACCAGTTCCGCTCGCCCTGGGCCTTCAGGTGGGAGATCTCGACGGCGGCGCCGGAGAACCGCCCGATGTTCAGCGCCTCCTCGATGGCGCCGAAGACGTGGTCGTCCTCGTTGCGCGTGTGACTGGCGTAGGGGAGCCGGGTTCCGGCCAGGGGCCTGGAAAGGGCGACGAGCTCGTCCAGGTCTGCGAACCCGCCCGGGATGTACTCGAGGCCGCTCGATACGCCGCACGCGCCGGCGGCCAGGGCGTTCTCGACCTCGGCGACCATGGCCGTGAGCTCCGCCTCCGTGGGCGGCCGGTCGTCGTAGCCCATGACGTAGGCCCGGACCTCACCGGCGCCGACCATGGTGGCCAGGTTCAGGGCCATGCCGCGACGCGCGACCTCGTCGATGAATTCCACGGGCGTCCGGAACCCGACCTCCACGCCCTGTTCCCGGAAACCGCTGCGCGCGCGTTCGAAGGCCTCATCGTCCCAGGGGCCCATGGAGCTGCCGTCCTGGCCGCAGACCTCGGTGGTCACGCCCTGTCGGATCTTGCCCGGTGCGTCCGGCTCGATGAGGAGCTCGTTGTCGGTATGGGAGTGGACATCGACGAAGCCGGGGGCGACGACCAGCCCGCGGGCGTCCACCTCGACGGCGCCCCGGGGCTGACCCGGACCGACCCCGGCGATCCGGCCGGCGGTGACGGCCACGTCCGCCGCTCTCGCCGGCGCGCCGGTCCCGTCGATCACGTGGCCGTTGCGGAAGACGACATCCGGGGCGCCATCGGCGAGCGCCCGGAGAACGGAGGGCGAGATGGCCGCCGCGCCCACCACGAGACCCGCATCCTTCACGAACCTACGCCGTTCCATGCAACACCTCACTGGCTGGGGGCCGTGTCCGGGCAGGGCGAGGACAATGTGGGCGACGGGCGGGCGGGGCCGCAACGTCCCTCCCGACGCTGGCGGGGCGCGCACGTCCCGGCGTGGGTCGGACCTGCCCTCTGGCGCGCCACTGGTGACGTTCCCATCCTGATCCGGAACGCTCAACAAGGGAACCCGGATCCATGGCCATGCACCAGTCGTCCGTACGCGCTGCCCGTTACAACGCCGCACAGACCGCACGCCCGCTCGCGCTCGCGCTTCCCGTGGTCGCGGTCCTCGCCCTCGGGGCGTCGCTGACCGCCCAGGCCCCCGGGCAGGAGCGGCGATCCGTCGGCCCGGCCATGGCGGCCGCGATCGACAGCGTCTTCCTCGACCTCGATCGAACCTCGTCCCCCGGCTGTGCCGCGGGCGTGATCCTCGACGGCGCCCTCGCGTTCGCCGACGGCTACGGCAGCGCGAACCTGGACCACCAGATCCCGATCACCCCCCACACGGTGTTCTACATGGGGTCGGTGTCGAAGCAGTTCACGGCCGGGGCGGTGGCCCTGGCGGCGTGGCAGGGCCACCTGTCCCTCGACGACGACATCCGCGCGTGGATCCCCGAGATCCCGGACTACGGCACGCCCATCACGGTCCGACACCTGGTCCACCACACCAGCGGGCTGCGGGACTACCTGACGCTCCAGGGGATCACCGGAGACTTCGAGGGCCGGACGGACGAGGAGATCATCGAGCTGCTGGCGCGCCAGCGTGCGCTCAACTTCGAGCCCGGTGAGCGGTACCTGTACAGCAACAGCGGCTATTTCCTGCTCTCGGAGATCCTCGAGCGGGCCACCGGTCAGACGCTGCGGGAGTTCGCCGACCGGCACTTCTTCCGCCCTCTCGGCATGCGGAACTCCCACTTCCACGATGACCCGAACCACATCGTGCGCTGGCGGGCGACCGGGTATGCGCCCGTGAGTCCCCCGGGAGTGGACGAGGAGGCGAGTGCGGACGCCCGGTTCCAGGCCCAGGCCCGGCAGCCCGCCGACGCCTGGCGGATGGAGCACGCGTGGAGCTTCGCCCAGGTCGGCTCCGGCGGGCTGTACTCGAACGTGGTGGACCTGGCCCGCTGGGACGCGGCCTTCGAGGCCGGGACGATCGGTCCGCCGGGGTTCCGCGACGCGCTGCTCGAGCGGGGCGTCCTGACCGGCGGCGACACCCTGGACTACGCGTTCGGGATCGGGCACACGGAGTTCCGCGGGATACCGGCTATCGCTCATGGCGGCGTGCTGGCAGGGTTCCGATCGTTCTCCGTCCGGTTCCCGACCGAGTCCACGTCGATCCTCGTGCTGTGCAACGCCACGAACGCGGACCCGGGCGGCCGGGCCGAGGAAGTGGCGGAGATCGTCCTGGCCGGCCGGATCGGGCCGGAGCCGACGGACGAGCCCGGGGAGTCCGCGGCCCGGGACGAGGGGCCCGAGGCGTCGTATGGAGCGGGAGAGCTGGATGCCTTCACCGGCACGTACTACTCGCCGGAGCTCGATGCCGGGTTCCGGATCGAGCGTCGTGACGAGGGCCTCGCTGTGGTTCGGGGCACCCGGACCACGCCGCTTCGTCCGGTCGGAGAAGACGCATTCCGGGCGAGCTTCGGGGAGCTCCGGTTCCGGCGGGAGGCCGGGCAGGTGACCGGCTTCGTCCTGGACGCGGGACGGGCGAACGGGCTCGTGTTCGAGCGCGTCGAGGAGGCGCCGTGAAGGAGGGGGGCGCCGAGCCACCGGACCTCGAGTTCCGACCCGCCCACTACAGCGACTTCCCCGACGCCGTGTCCGCGGTCGTGGCCGGCGTCCACGGCTCTCGACGCCGGGAGATGATCCGGGACATCCTGGCATCCGAGGGGGCTCGCGGCGACCAGGTGCGGAACATGCTCGGCGACCTGCATCCCCACCTGATGGAGGCCAAGGCCCATCCGGCCTTCGTGGACTGGATGAGCCGGCTCGACACCCGCTGGATCGGGGGAGAGCGGCTGCCGCCCGACGAGCCTGGCGAGGTCGAGATCGCCCGGATCACTTTGGAGAACACGCTCCGGGAAGTGACCGCGATCAGGGCGCGTTGGGAGGCGGACCGGATGATCTACCGCTACCGGATCGTGGACGACCACTCCCGGCAGCAGTACGACCCGGTGCCCGCCACCTCGGACGAGCCCCTCAGCCTTCGCGAGCTGCTGCGCATGCTCGACGACAGCTCCTTCGGCGACCCGGGACGGACTCTCTCCGACGAGATCCGCCACCAGTGGGAGCTCGGCTACCACCGCCATTCGGATCTGGATGCCGCCGCGGAGTTCGTGAAGATCACCTCCGAGCTGTACCCGGAGCTCGAGCGAGCCATGGAGCTGCGCTGGGAACGGTGGCTGGCGGGGCGCGAGGAGGGCGAGGAGAAGGCCGAGGACTGACGGGTGTCCAGCCCGGTCCGCTGAACGCCCGGGCCGATTGGGAACGAATCCGTATTCGAGGGTCAGGCCGACGGCGAATCCCGTCGCTTGTCGAGCCCTCGGACCCGGGGGGCCGTCCAGGCTCGTGCCGGGTCCGGGATCCTCCTTGCACTGAAGTCGGGTGGCGGTGCGGCCCGACTTCGTGTCGGACCGTTCGTTCACGCTGGAAGCGCAACCGGATCACGGCCCGAAACCATGAGCCATCGAACCGTCCCGACCGGGCTTGGTGCAGTCCTGCTGGCGAGTCTGCAGCTGACCACGCCCGCCGCCGGCCAGTATTTCGGCCAGAACAAGGTGCAGTACGACGACTTCGACTGGCGGGTGATCGAGACCGAGGAGCTGGATCTCCACTACTACCCGCCGACGGACCCGGTTTCGCGGGAGATGGCCCGTGTGGCGGAGCGCTGGCGCTGGCGCCTGGCCCGGGTGTTCAACCACGAGCTGACCGAGCGGAAGCCGGTGGTGATGTACGCGAACCACCCGGACTTCCAGCAGACCAACATCATCCAGGGTGAGACCGGGCTGGGCACGGGTGGAGTGACGGACCCGTTCCGGAACCGGGCGACCCAGCCGTACACGGGCGCCTTCCATTCCTCGGCCCACGTGGTGGGCCACGAGTTGGTCCACGTCTTCCAGTTCGACATCGCCGCCTCCGGACCCGGTGTTCGGGCCATGGCCAACCTCCCGCTCTGGGTCATCGAGGGGATGGCCGAGTACCTGTCGGTCGGCCGGCAGGACCCCCACACAGCCATGTGGATGCGCGACGCGGTGCTGCGGGGCGACATCCCGACCATCAGCCAGCTCTCCAGCGGCCGCTACTTCCCGTATCGCTACGGCCAGGCGCTCTTCGCGTACATCGGTGGGGTGTACGGGGACCGGGCCGTGACGCGGCTCTACAAGGTCGGCCTCGAGGAGGGGCTCGGCCAGGCGATCCGCCGGGTGACGGGACTGAGTCCGGAAGAGCTGTCCGAGGCCTGGGCCAGGGAGCTGCGCCGGACGTACCTGCCGTCCGTGCAGGACCGGGAGGCCCCCGACCGGGTGGGTCGGCCCCTGTTCCCGGACCAGGAACGGAAGGGCGTGACGGACCTGGCCCCGGTCCTGAGCCCCAATGGGCGGCAGGTCGCATTCATGTCCCAACGCGGGCTCTTCTCGATCGACCTCTACGTGGCCGACGTGGAAACGGGCGAGGTCCAGCGGCGGCTGACCTCCTCCACTCGCGAGCCCCACTTCGACGCGCTCAACTTCCTCGAGACCGCCGGCACATGGTCGCCGGACGGGCGCTACTTCGCGTACGTGGTGGTGGATGACGGCAAGAACGAGTTCCGGATCGCCGACGTCCAGCGGGAACGGACGGTCGAGCACGTGGAGCTGGCAGGCATCACCGCGCTGACGGACCCGGAATGGTCGCCGGACGGCCGGCGGATCGCGTTCTCGGCGTCGTCCGACGGGATCAGCGACCTCTACGTCTACGACCGGGAGACGGGCGAGGTCCATGCCCTCACCGACGACCTGTACGCCCAGCTCCAGCCGAGCTGGTCGCCGGACGGCAGCACGCTGGTCTACGTCACCGACCGGGGGCCGGGGACCGACCTGTCGAGCCTGGTGTTCCAGTCGTTCCGGCTGGCCAGCATGGAGCTCCCCACGCGGCAGGAGACGCTGCTGCCGTCCTTCGAGGGGTTCAAGCACATCGATCCCCACTACGGCCCGGACGGCCGCAACATCTACTTCGTCTCGGATCGGGACGGCGTGAGCGACATCTTCCGTCTCGATCTCGGGACGGGCCGCTTCCATCGGGTCACCCGGACGGCCACGGGGATCAGCGGGATCACGGCCCACTCGCCGGCCCTGAGCGTGGCGTCGGGCACCGGCCGACTGGCCTTCTCGATCTTCCGGGGGAACCAGTACACGCTCCACGTGCTGGAGCCGGAGGAGGCCCGGGGCGAGCCGGTGGCTGGCCCCGGGCGGATGGCGCCGGACGGCGTGCTGCCGCCGGTGCACGGGACCGGCGCCGGTGTGGTCGGGCAGTACCTGGCGTCGCCTGCTCTCGGGCTGCCGGACACTACGGCGTACCCCGTCCACGAATACGACCCCGCCCTCGCTCTGGAGTACGTGGGGCCGCCCATGATCGGGGCCTCGGTCGATCAGTTCGGCGCCAACATCGGCGGGTCGGTGTCATTCTACTTCCGGGACCTGCTCGGGGATCGGACCCTCGGCGTCCTGGCCCAGGCGCAGGGCGAGATCCAGGACCTCGGCGGCCAGGTCTTCTACGAGAACCGCGCGAACCGGCTGAACTGGGGCGTGCTGGCCGGTCGGGTCCCGTACCGGTCCGGACGACAGGGCACCCAGCGGACCGAGAGCGGACAGGTGCTGGTCCGGAACCAGATCTTCAGGACCTACCTCAATCAGGCCGGCGGCATGTTGGCCTACCCGCTGTCCCGGGCCCGCCGGTTCGAAGGGAACGCGGTGCTCACCTACTACAGCTACGACGCCGAGGAGGAGCAGTTCCTGTGCGACCCCACCGGCTCCAACTGCCGGCAGGTGGAGGAGGTCGACCTGACCGACCTCGAGCCCGATCCCGTGATGTTGTATCAGGGCTCGGCGGCGTACGTGGGCGACTGGACCAACTTCGCCTTCACCGGACCGGTGTCCGGGGGACGATTCCGCTTCGAGGTCGAGCCCACCTTCGGCGACCTCCGGTACACCTCCGCACTAGCCGACTACCGGCGCTACCTCTTCTGGCGACCCCTCACCGTCGCCTTCCGCGGCCTTCACTACGGCCGCTACGGCGAGGACGCCGGGGACCGGCGGCACCTCACGCCGCTGTTCCTCGGCTCCCAGGGGCTCATCCGCGGCTACAGCTATGGTTCCTTCGCCGCCGCCGAGTGCACCACACCCGCGGACGGCTCCAACGGCTGTCCCGAGTTCGACCGGCTCGTCGGCAGCCGCGTCGGCCTGGGCTCCATCGAGCTGCGGTACCCCCTCCTCGGCGTCTCCGAGTTCGGCCTCATCGAGTTCCCGTTCCTGCCGACCACCGTCGGCGCCTTCGTCGATGCCGGGTCCGCCTGGTCGGCGGGCGAAAGCCCCGAGCTGACGTTCGAGACCCGCACCACCGATCGGGTGCCCGTCTTCAGTGCCGGCGTCTTCAGCCGAAGCAACCTTTTCGGCTACGTGGTGGTGGGGCTGTACCTGGCCCACCCCTTCCAGCGTCCCGAGAAGGACTGGGTCTTCGGCTTCGAGCTGCAACCCGGCTGGTAGGGACAGGTTCTGGCCGTCCCCGCGATGGAGGATGCCAGGTCGACCGGCCGTGACCGGTGGCCCGGATCCGTCGCCATGTCCCCCGGGGGCTCGTCCCGTTGGAGCGGTCCGAGAACTTGACCGGCACCCACTCGACGGAGTAATACTGAGATACCGGTCCGGTCCCGTCACCCTACCCACGGGCGGGCCAGGCGAACGTACGCGGAGGTTTCCGTGAGCGTGCTGCCGACAGGCCTTTACTCGGGTCGAGCGCCGTGCCCGCCGCGCCGCAGGTCGCAACGCGGCAGGGACGACGCCCCGTCGGATTCCGCGTCCGGGACCCACGCGGGACCCCGGCACGGCCCCGCCCGCGTTCGCGCTACCCCTCGAGGGACCCCGGATCTCCGTCCGGGCCCCGAATCCCAGGAGGACACATGGCCGGCATAGTCGGATACGGCGCGTTCATCCCACGGAACCGGATCAAGGCGGAAGAGATCGCGCATCAGTGGGGGAAGGACCCGGAGAGCATCAAGAACGGGCTGATGCTCGAAGAAAAGTCGGTACCGGGTCTGGATGAGGACACGATCACCATCTCGGTGGCGGCGGGCCGGTCGGCTCTAGCCCGGGCGGGCGTGGAGCCCCGACGAGTGGGAGCGCTATACATCGGCTCGGAGAGCCACCCGTACGCGGTCAAGCCGAGCGGGACGGTGGTGGCGGAGGCTCTGGGGATCGGCCCCGAAGTGCACGTGGCGGACTTCGAGTTCGCGTGCAAGGCGGGCACGGAGGCCATGTTCGTGGCCCTGGGACTGGTCGAGTCCGGCCGGGTCGAGTACGCCATGGGGATCGGGGCGGACACGTCGCAGGGCGCCCCGAGCGACGCGCTGGAGTACTCGGCCTCGGCGGGTGGGGCTGCGTTCCTATTCGGCAACGATGACCCTCTGGCCGAGGTGGAGGACGCGGTCAGCTTCACCACGGATACCCCGGACTTCTGGCGCAGGGAAGGGGAGTTCTATCCGCGACACGGCGGCCGCTTCACCGGCGAGCCGGCGTACTTCAAGCACGTTCTCGGCGCGACGCGGCTGATCCTGGAGCGCACCGGGCTGAAGCCCGAGGACTTCCGCTACGCGATCTTCCACATGCCGAACGGCAAGTTCCCGCTGTCGGCCGGGAAGCAGCTCGGCTTCACGCGGGAGCAGCTCGAGCCGGGCTGGATCGTCCCGACCATGGGGAACACCTACTCGGGCAGCTCGCCCACGGGCCTGGCCGCGGCGCTGGACGAGGTCGAGGCGGACCAGCGGATCCTGATCACGTCGTTCGGCTCCGGGGCGGGCAGCGACTCGTTCGTGCTGCGAACCACGGACCGACTCATCGAGCGACGCGAGCTCGCCCCCAGGGTGCGGTCCATGCTCGATGGCGCCCGGAAGTACCTGACGTACGGCGAGTACGTGAAGTATCGCGAGAAGATCCGCATGAACGCATAGGGGTCACCGGAGCCAATCACCAGGAGGTCGGGATGCGGGATGTCGCAATCGTCAGCGTGGGTATGACGCCCTTCGGAGAGCTCTGGGACTCTAGCCTGCGCCAGCTGTTCGTCGACGCCGCCCGGGAGGCCATGGACGGGGCCGGGGTGGAGGACGTCGACGCCATCTACATCGGGAACATGTCCGGCGGCCAGTTCGTCGGGCAGGAGCACATCGCACCCCTGCTGGCCGAGCACCTCGGTCTCAGCGGCGTGCCGGCGATGCGGGTCGAATCGGCGTGCGCGTCGGGCGGGATGGCGCTGCGGGCCGCGTGGCTCGACGTCGCCTCCGGCCAGAGCGACGTGGTCCTGGCCACCGGCGTCGAGAAGATGACCGACGGCGTGGACGTCACCAATGTCCTCGCCACCGCCGCGGACCAGGAGATGGAGGTGTACCACGGGATCACGTTCCCGGGATTGTACGCCATGATCGCCCGGGCGCACATGGCGAAACGGGGCACGACGGAGGAGGACATGGCGTGGGTCGCCGTGAAGAACCACCGGCACGGGGCACTCAACCCCAAGGCCCAGTTCAGGCGCGAGATCACCGTGGATGACGTGCTCGGCTCGTCCATGGTGGCCGAGCCGCTCCGGCTGCTGCACTGCTCCCCGGTGAGCGACGGGGCCGCGGCGGTGCTCGTCGTGCCGCTGGACCGGGCCCGGGAGTTCACCGAGACGCCGGTGCGGATCCGGGGGAGCGGGGCAGCCACCGCACCCATGGCCCTGGCCGACCGGGAGGACCCGGCCCGGCTGGATGCCGTCCGGGCGGCCGCCGAGCGGGCGTACGGGATGGCCCGGATCCACCCGTCGGACATCGACGTGGCCGAGGTCCACGACTGCTTCTCGATCGCCGAGATCTGCTGCATCGAAGCCATGGGGCTGACCGACGGGTGCAACCCCATCGAAGCGGCGAAGAGCGGGTACACGGCGCTGGGCGGCACGCGACCGATCAACACGAGCGGCGGCCTCAAGTCGAAGGGCCATCCCGTGGGCGCGAGCGGGGTGGCGCAGGCCATCGAGGTGGTGCAGCAGCTCCGCGAGGAAGCCGGCGATCGTCAGGTCGACGGGGCCCAGCTGGGGGCCGTGCAGAGCATGGGCGGGTCGGGGGCCAGCTCCGTCGTCCACATCCTGGAAAGGGTCTGACCGATGCCGAGTCCGAGATACTGGAGAGAGATCCCCGGCCGCTACCGGCTCGAGGGGAGCCGGTGCACGCGCTGTGACAAGGTGGTCTATCCGGCCCGCCGCATCTGCCCGTCCTGCCGGAGCACGGCCATGGAAGGCCTGCAGCTTTCGCCGGAGGGACGCGTCATCACGTCCACCGTTATCCACGTCCCGCCGGACGAGTTCGCCAGCGAGGCGCCCTACGTCGTGGCGATCGTGGAGACGCCGGAACGGGCCCGGCTCATGGTCCAGCTCGTGGACTGCGAGCCCGAGGAGGTCCGACCCGGGCTGGAGGTCGGTCTCGAGTTCCGTCGCATACGCAGGGAAGGCCACGGCGGGATCCTGTGCTACGGTCACAAGGCGGTCCCGGCCGGGAGGTGAGCATGCACGAGGTGACCGTGAGAGCCCGGGTCAGCGACGAGCACTTCCGGGCGTACGAGGCCGAGGCCAAGCGCCGGGGCGTGTCCGTCGAGTCCCTGGTCGAGCAGACGGTCAACTGCCTCCTCGAAGAGCTGGAGCAGGAGGAGACCGACTGCCGCGCGGTGCTGCGGGCGCAGATGGAGGCCAAGGCGCGCTGACCGCCTGAAAGGGCGAGGTCGGACCGGACCGACTGCGCCGAGCCGTGGACATGGAGGTGGCGCGCGGCTCGGCCGAGTCGGTGCGCCGGCCGGCCGCGTCGCACGGCCCGGGACGTGGGGGACCGGGGGATGGAGGCTCCCGGCCCAGGGGGATTGGTGACCCCCGGTCTCCCATGTCGTCCCCGCGGTGAAGGTGGGAATTCAGCGGTCTCCCGAAGTGGCCCGGAACGGTCTCCCATGTCGATTGCCGCGAGCACCGGTGCGTCCCTACCTTGGTCCGTCCACGGACCAGAACGGCAGAAGACATGGCGATTCGGCTCTTCATCACCGGCGGGACGTTCGACAAGGAGTACGACGAGATCCACGGCCGGCTGTACTTCAAGGACACGCACCTGCCGGAGATGCTGGAGTTGGGGCGGAGCCGGGTCGACGTGGCGATCCGAACGTTGATGATGATCGACTCCCTCGAGATGACGGAAGGGGACCGGGAGATCATCGCCCGGAACTGCCGGGACTGCCCCGAGGACCAGGTGGTCATCACCCATGGCACCGACACCATGGTCGAGACCGCACGGGTCCTCGCCGAACGCGTGCCAGAGAAGACCATCGTGCTGACGGGAGCCATGATCCCCATCGCCTTCGGCAGCTCCGACGGGCTGTTCAACCTCGGCGGGGCCCTTGCGGCCGTTCAGGTTCTGGACCCCGGCGTCCATCTGGTGATGAACGGCCGCGTCTTCGACTGGGACCGGGTCCGGAAGAACCGGGAAACGGGCGTGTTCGAGGCGGTGGAGCCTCAGGAACTGGCGCCGGGGTCCCCACCACCCTAGCATCCCCACAGCCGATTGTCGCCAACCGAGGAAATGCCATGCGTCATCACCGTTCGATCCGCCGGCCCGCTGCCGGCACCGTCGTCGTCCTGCTCCTGGCCCTCGCCGCCCTCGCCACTCCGGACGGACCCCTCGCCGCTCAGGGCCGACCCAACAAGCCGGTCCTCCACGGCTCCCACTGGGTGGCCATCACCGGCAAGCCGCTGGCCGCAACGGCCGGCGCACGGATCTTCCACCAGGGAGGCAATGCCGTCGATGCCGCGTGCGCCATGCTCGCCGCTACCGCCACCATGTGGGACGTCCTCTCCTGGGGCGGCGAGACCCAGGCGCTGATCCACAACCCGGAGACGGGCGAGGTCATCGGCGTGAACGCCCTCGGCGTGGCACCGACCCACGCAACCGCCCAGTACTACCTCGAGCGGGGCTACCGGCACCCGCCCCAGTACGGGCCGCTGGCCGCCGTCACTCCTGGCACCCCCGGCGGTCTCATGACCATGCTGGCCGAGTTCGGCACCCTGTCTCTCGCCGACGTGCTGGCCCCGGCCATTCAGATGGCCGAGGAAGGCTACCCGATCGAGGCGCAGGCGGCGTACTCCATCGAGGGGCGCAAGGCGATGATCAAGGAGTGGCGCTACTCCCGCGAGGTCTTC